>JAEUVM010000274.1 GCA_016787125.1 Chitinophagaceae bacterium
AAACTCTCCAGCAGTTTTTCTGCTATCCTTCTTCTTTCCCGCTGGGGTAGTGCGAGAAGTTTTTTCATATCTACGGATGCCATGCCGACAGGTTTTGCCTGAAGTTACGCATTTTTTCTCGCTATCACTTTCTCTGCCGCTGCTATGATATCCGGTACATCGAGGCCGTATTTCTTCAGCAGTTGCGCAGGTGTGCCGCTTTCGCCAAATGTATCATTGGTGCCAACGTATTCAATAGGAACCGGGAAATTCTTTGCAGCGCATTGGGCAATGGCATCACCTAATCCACCGATGATATTATGTTCTTCGGCTGTTACTGCACATTTGGTTTTGCGGAGCGAACGAAGCACGGCTTCTTCATCCAGTGGTTTGATGGTATGTATGTTGATCACCTCCACACTGATACCTTTTTCTTCCAGCGCCACACCTGCCTGAATGGCATTCCATACCAGGTGACCGCAGGCAAAGATGGTAACATCCGTTCCTTCTGAAAACTGCTGTGCTTTCCCTATCTCAAATGGTTTATCGGCGGTGAAGATTGGCCACACCGGGCGGCCAAACCGGAGATAAACAGGACCTTCATATTCTGCTATGGCAATGGTGGCTGCTTTGGTTTGTGCATAGTCGCAGGGAACGATCACCGTCATACCCGGCAGCATTTTCATCAGCCCGATATCTTCGAGTATCTGGTGCGTGGCACCGTCTTCTCCCAATGTAATGCCGGCATGTGAAGCGCATATTTTTACATTCTTGCCACTGTAGGCAATGCTCTGCCGTATCTGGTCGTACACACGGCCGGTGGAGAAATTAGCAAAGGTGGTGGTGAAGGGGATCTTTCCGCCGATGGTAAGACCGGCAGCTATACCCATCATATTGGCCTCAGCGATACCCACCTGGAAAAAGCGTTCAGGAAATTCTTTCATAAACTGGTTCAGCTTCAGGGAGCCGGCCAGGTCGGCAGTAAGTGCCACAACATTGGAGTTCTTGCGGGCTGCTTCTACTATACCATCACCGAAGCCGCTGCGGGTGTCTTTATTGCCGGAAGATTGAATTTCCTTTAAGGCCATAGCTGAGTTTTAAGTGTGGCAAAAGTAAGGCTAACGGGTGAAAATGCCCTCCCGGTCATGGCTAAACCAACCAGCTTTTATACACTTTGAAAAAGACGGTTCAGTTCAATTCCCCGGCCTGGCTGTTGAAAACGGTTTCATCCGCCTTCAGTCTCAGTTCCCAGTTCCAGGCAGTAGCCATGATGTCTTCGAGTGAATACTTCGGTTTCCATCCCAGGATAGAGCGGGCCTTGTCATTGTTGGCATAAATGGCCACCACATCTCCGGGGCGGCGGGGGCCCAGTTCATAGTTGAGCTTTACCCCGCTTACCTTTTCAAAAGCATGGATAGCTTCCAGTACCGTGATGCCTTCACCCGTGCCGAGGTTAAACACTTCACAACGCCCCATATTCATCCCTTCTTCCAGGTATTTGAGCGAAAGGGTGTGTGCATCGGCAATGTCAGACACATGGATATAATCCCTTACACAGGAGCCGTCGCGGGTGGGATAATCAGTACCGAATACCATCATCTTGGGAAGTCTGCCAATCCCTGTCTGCGTAATGGCCGGCACCAGGTTTTGCGGCTTGCCAAGGGGCATTTCGCCAATGATACCCGATGGATGGGCACCGGCAGGATTGAAATAGCGCAGCAGGATACAATTGGTGGCGGAACTGCGGGCAAACTCCACAATGATCTGCTCGCCCATCTGCTTGGTATAGCCGTATGGCGATTCGGCCGGTTTGGGCAACGTGGTTTCCGTTACCGGAATTATATCAGGGTTGCCATATACCGTGCAGGAGGAGGAGAATACAAAATGTGGTATATGGAATTCCTGCACACATTTCAGCAGGTTGACCAGCGAGCTGAGGTTGTTTTCAAAATACAGCAGGGGGGTGGCTACCGATTCACCTACCGCTTTGAAGGCGGCAAAATGAATGATACCACTGATATCTTCATTTTCCTGGAAAATGGCAAACGTGTCATCATAGTTGCACAGGTCAACTTTGTAATTCTTGATCTTTTTACCGGTGATCACTTCCGCACCTTTCAGGATGACGGGGTTCGACCGTGAGTTATTATCAACCGAAATAACATCATATCCGTTTGTCAGCAGGTCAACGATGGTGTGTGAACCAATATAGCCACAACCGCCTGTTACTAATATTTTACCCATAAAAAAAATCCCGACAAAAGTCAGGATTTTTTCAATTTGTTTCAATACCCGGTCAAAACAGGCGTACGATATAATAAACACCCGCTGCCAGCAGTCCGCTGATGGGTATGGTAAGTATCCAGGCCCAGATCAGGTTGATCGTCACACCCCAGCGTACGGCAGAGAGGCGCTTGGTGGCGCCCACACCCATGATGGCACCGGTGATGGTATGCGTGGTGCTCACTGGTATCTTCAATGTTTCAGTTAGGAATAGGGTAACGGCGCCTGCTGTTTCCGCCGCCACACCTTCAAAAGGGGTAACCTTGGTAATGCGGGTACCCATCGTTTTTACGATCTTCCAGCCGCCGCTCATGGTGCCAAGACCGATAGCGGCATAACAGGCAATCGGCACCCAGGCCGGCATACTCTTGAAATCGGGGATAGTACCACCGGCTATCAGTGCTGCCGTGATGATACCCATTACTTTTTGTGCATCATTACCGCCATGACCGATACTGAAAGCGGCAGATGATACCAACTGCAGTCTTTTGAACCATTGGTTGGCCTTATGTGCATTCAGGCTGCTGAGGTATAAAGAGAATACGGCCATCACCAGCAGGATAAAGGCCAGCAGTATCCACTTGAAGTTTTTGGAATAAAAGATAACCTGCGCAATATAACTGTCGTAATGTGTTTTCTTAGCCACTATGTCGCGGCTGAATTCCAGGTTTGTGTACAGGAATACTCCTACGAGTGCAATTATTGACAGGGAAAATATTTTTGAGCCCCACCCTTTTTTAAACGAACTGAGAAACCATAGCGACATCAGGAAGGCCATGATCATACCTACCAGCGGAGCCAGTAAAATAAATGATGCTGTTTTGAGAATGATAGACGAATTCACGGCATCAAAACCACCGGAAGCAATAGCTGCGCCGGCAAATCCACCGATCAGCGTATGGGAAGAAGAAGAAGGAATACCCAGCCACCAGGTGAGCAGGTTCCAGCTGATAGCAGCAATAAGTCCGGCAAAGATCACCTTCATCATATCGCCCTGCACAAGATCCGGTTTTACTGTTTTAGCCACCGTATCGGCCACCCCATGATCTTTGAATATGAAAAAGGCCAGTGAGTTGAACAGCGCCGCCCACAAAACCGCCTGGAATGGCGTAAGCACTTTGGTGGATACCACCGTGGCGATAGAGTTGGCCGCATCATGAAAGCCATTGATATAATCAAATATCAGCGCCAATGCGATGATGGTGATGAGGAAAGGTGTCATACAATAATTTGAAAATGTGCCAATGTGGGGATGTGAAAATGAAACAGCCTGTCAGGGTTCTTCAATTTCCACATTTTCAGATTTCCCACACTCTCACATTATTATTAAGCGTATTTAATAATGATGGATTCGATCACATTGCTGGCATCTTCACACTTGTCGGTTACGATCTCCATTACCTGGTAGATCTCCCTTTTCTTGATCACTTCTTTGGCATCGTCTTCAGTGGCGAACAGTTTTTCAATACTGAAATCGAAAATATCGTCGGCCTGGTTTTCAATGCTGTTGATCTTTACCAGTGCTTCAGTGATGCTGCGCATATTCTTCATATCCCGCAGTTCCGTTACGGCGATCTTAACCTGCTGGGCGCCCTGTTCGATCAGCTCGGCAAATTTCTGCATACCGGTATCATTCGGGTTTACCCGGTAGAAGTTGATCTTTTTACCTGCGGCATAGATATAGTCAGCTATATCGTCCAGCGAAGTGGCGAGGTAGTGAATGTCTTCCCTGTCGAAGGGCGTGATGAAGTTGCGGCCCAGTTCAGTAAACAGGTTGTGTGTCAGTTCATCATTGGCATGCTCCAGGTCTTCGAGCTGGGTGATGAGGGCAGCCCGTTTGTCAAAATCAGGCTCAGCGACCACATCCTTAAGCGTGGCGCCCATTTTTTCCACGTTGGTGGCAACTTTTTCAAACAGCTCGTAGAATACTTTGTTCTTCGGCATGAAGATCTTGAGGAAGGAATTAAGTCCGGCCATTGGTTTGGTTTTTTAGATCCCGCATGGGCGGGAATTGGTTGCGAAAATACCGGGTACAGGTGGCAGGGTAGTGGGGGTGCGGAGAATTAATAATTAATTAATATAGAAATAAAATTAGGGTAATGATTCTATAACAAACAAATTATATTGCAGCGTTTTTCAAACCAGCCCATGACACATATACAAAGACACCTGTTGGCTGCAGTATGCCTCTTCTTCTCCGCAGGTGTGGCTGCCCAATACAACCCGGCCAACGGGTACCTCGACGCTCACTTTGGCAAACCGGTAACCTTTACCTCCCGCGACAGCTCTTTTTCATTGGGTATCGGCGGCCGTATCCAGAGCCTGGCAGAAGCCCGGATAGATCCTGATAATAAGAGCAACAATACCGTTGACTTCTCCATCCGCCGCCTCCGTCTCAACCTGGCAGGCAGCGCCTTCAGCAAAAGATTCTCTTACCGTATACAGCTATGTTTTTCACAGCGGGATGTGGCCTCCGATAATTCTGTTGTGACCAACAACCTCTTTCTCCGTGATGCCATGCTTTTTTATGCTCCTAATAAGCATTGGCGTTTCGGATTTGGCCAAACCAAACTGCCCGGCAACCGCCAGCGGCAAACCTCCTCCGGCAACCTGCAGATGGTGGACCGCTCCAACACCAATGCCCTCTTCACCCTCGACAGGGATAAAGGCTTTTGGATCACCAATACCAACACCCTGGGAAAGGAAGCCATCCTCAGCAATACACTCGCCATCACTTCCGGTGAGGGGCGTATTAACTCCGACAAATCAACTGGCCTGTGTTATTCCCTTCGTAGCGAGTTGCTGCCATTCGGACAGTTTAAGAATAATGGCGACTTTATCGAAGCCGATCTTTTTTATGAAGAAAAACTGAAACTGTCGCTCGGCTTCGTGTACAGCTTCAATAACAAAACCAGCCGTGTGGCCGGACAACTGGGTGAATACCTCTTCAACAACCAGCGGGCTGATATACATTATTTCGGCACCGATTTTATGCTGAAGAAAAAAGGCTGGTCACTCACCGGCGAACTGTTTCGCAGAATATCCGACAACGGTATCAGCATCAGCACCACCAATCCTTCCAAGGCGAATGTGGTATACAGCGGCACCGGCCTGCTCTTGCAAACTGGGTACCTCGTATCAAAGTCGGATGAGCTCTCCGCCCGCTTTGGTTCCACCACACCCGATAAGCGGGTGAGCAATTATCTGGTAAAAGTGAATGAGTATGTACTGGGCTACTCTCACTATTTCTACCGGCACAACCTAAAGCTGCAATCAGACATTGCCTGGCTGCAAAGTCCGGCACAGGACATACTCCAATGGCGCTTCACAGGTATCGTAACCTTCTGATACTTTCCCGCTGGTAACATTATGGTAACATTGCGATTACCATTGCTTAACATGCCGGTAACCTGCGGGTAACGGTGCAGGTACACCTTTGCCGCAAATAACTTATATGCACATCCGGCTGAGCGTACTGCTTTCTTTTTTTACCCTGCTCGCTTTTACCACCATCCAGGCCCAATCACTGAAGCTTTCCGGTAAAGTGATCAACCAGAAAAATGAGCCCCTGGCCGGCGCCAACATCGTGGTGCAGGGGGCAGGCAAACAGGCTGTGGCCGATATAGAAGGTAAATTCTACTTTGTACTGGAAGCCGGTAAAAAATATACCCTCATCATTTCCAATGCCGGCTATGAAACCAAATCTGTAACTGATGTGGACGTAACCGCCAACACCGATAATTATATCGAGATCGTATTGCAGGATAAATCAAACCTGGCAGGCGTAACACTCAAAAGTTCTTCCCGCCGCGTGGAAAGCACTTCAGCACTGCTTACTTTTCAACGCAGCAATACGGCGCTCTCCAGCGGCCTCGCTGCCGACTTCATCCGCCGTACTCCTGATAAGAATACCGGTGAAGTATTGAAAAGGGTGAGCGGCACCAGTATACAGGATGGAAAATTTGTGGTGGTGCGTGGACTGAGCGACCGCTACAATGCCGCCGTGATCAACAATGCACAACTGCCCAGCACCGAACCTGATAAGAAAGCATTCTCCTTTGATGTGATCCCTTCCTCGCTTATCGATAATATCATCATCAACAAAACAGCCACACCCGAACTGCCCGGTGAGTTTGCCGGCGGCCTGGTGCAGATCAATACCAAAGATGTACCGGCAAGGGACCTCCTTTCAGTAAGCATCGGTCTTGGCTTCAACACCCAATCTGCCTTTAAAGATTTTACCAGCAACGAACGTAATACCAACGACTGGCTCGGTTTCGACAATGGCACCCGTGCCCTGCCCGGTGGCTTCCCCTCCCGTGCACAGCTATACCGTGCAGGTACGGTGCAGCAGAAGATAGCCTGGAGCAAGCTGTTTAATAATGATGTGTACCAGCAAACCACCAGCACCGCAATGCCAATTCAAACCTACAGCATCACCTGGGGTAAGAGCCATAAGTTTAAGAACGGTGGTGTGCTGGGTACAGTGGTATCTGTACAGTACCGCAACAGTATGCTGCGCTATGATGTGGAGAGAAGGCTGCACCAGCAGGATGGCACCGCCATTGTAAAACTGGATGATGAACAAAACCGCTACAGTGTAAACACCGGCGCCATTGCCAACATCAGCTATATAAAAGGCAAACACAAGATCTCTTTCAAAAACCTGTTAAACCAGTTGTTTGAAGATGTGTACTACACCCGTACCGGTGTGAATGATGACAGGGTGCAGGATATTAACTTCCGCTCATCAGTATTGAACCAGCGTTCCCTGTATAGTGCACAGCTTGAAGGTGATCACCAGCTTACCAAAAGCGGAATCAAACTGCGCTGGAATGGCAACTTTGCCTACAACTGGAAAGCACAGCCCGACCTGCGCACATCAGCCTATACCAAATCAACCGGTTCTTCTCAACCTTTTACCAATAATGATGATGATACCCGCCGCTTCTTCAGCAACCTGAAAGACTACAGCTACGGTGCCAACGGTGCCATCACCATCCCTTTCAATTTTGCAAAAGCAAAACAAACCTTTAAGGCCGGCGGCTCCACACTGATCCGCATCCGCGACTTCCGCAGCCGCCTCTTCCTGTATGAAGAAGCATCACCTTCGGCCTTCGATCCCACTAAGGAAGAGTTGCCTTACGACCAGATATTCGCTGCTGATAATATAGGCATGAATGGTTTTGTGCTGAACGAGATCACCAACAACCAGGATAAATACTTCGGTGTATCGGTGCTCAATGGTATGTATGGAATGTTTGATAATAAGTTTGGCGAAAAGATCAGGCTGGTATGGGGTGTACGGGTGGAAAACTTCCAGCAGTTCCTCACCACCAAAGATGTAACTGCCAAGCGGGTGGTGGTGAATACAGAGAAATGGGATGTGCTGCCATCTTTCAACTTTACATTTTCTCCCACTATCAAGAACAGCATCCGTGCATCTGCCAGCCGCACGGTGGCAAGACCAGAGTTCAGGGAGATCGCACCTTTCTCTTTCTATGATTATGAAGCCAACTATGGCGTGAATGGTAATGTAAACCTGAAGCGCAGTGATATATTGAATGGAGATGTACGCTATGAGTTTTACCCCAAAGGCGGCGAAGCTATCACCGTTGGCGCTTTTTATAAATACTTCAATGATCCGATCGAACTGCGTCTTGATCCTTCCAGTGTGCTCGACAGGAGAAACTATGGTTACAGCAATGCAGATAAAGCTTATACCATTGGTGCAGAAGTGGAAGTAAGAAAGAACCTTGATTTTATCAATAAAGCTTTTGAAAACTTCAGCCTCTTTGCCAACATCACTTATATCTATTCCAAAGTAACACTGGCAGGAAGCACACCCACTACAAGACCATTACAGGGACAATCGCCCTACCTGGCCAACCTGGGACTGCAGTACAACAGCAAGCAAGGCGGATGGAATGGTTCCTTATTATATAACCGTATCGGCCAGCGTCTTTCACTGGTGGGTAATAACGACTTCCCTGATATATATGAAAGACCCAGAGACCAGGTGGATTTCCAGATTGCCAAAAAAGTATTCAGCAACAGGGGTGAGGTGAAACTGACCTGGGCCGACCTGCTGAACCCCGCCTACTATTTCTATGAGAACGTGGATACAAAGAAAGCCTTTGGTAATACAGACAGACTGTTCAACTCATTCCGCCCCGGCTCCACCATCACCATCGGCTTTACGTATGATTTTAATATTGGTAAAAAATAAGCAACTCATTTATACAACTATTTAAAACAACTCAAACAACCTGATATGAAGAAGATCATTTTCGGCGCTCTCACACTGGCTGTCATCCTTGGCGGTGCATCTTGTGTAAAAGTGAATTTCGAGGAAGAACAGGTGACCACCACCCCCACCGACCCCACCAGCAATGTAATATCTGGTGTTATCTCTTCCAGTAAGTTTTACGCCAGAGGCACCTGGATACTGAAAGGCTATGTGTATGTAACCGATGGCGCCACCGTAACCTTTGAGGCCGGCAGCATCATCAAAAGTGATGTAACAGAAAAAGGTGCCCTCATCATAGAGCGTGGTGCCAAACTGATAGCACAGGGTACTGCCTCTAATCCCATCGTATTTACCAGTGGTAAACCGGCAGGCTCCAGGGCTCCCGGCGACTGGGGTGGTATCATCCTGCTTGGTAAAGCTCCTACCAACCGCCCCCTCGATCCTGCCCCCACTATCGAAGGTGGTGTGGGCCGCCAGTATGGTGGCACCGATCCGCTGGATGAAAGCGGTATCCTTCGCTATGTACGTATTGAGTATGCCGGTATTGCAGCCGAGCCCGGATCAGAGATCAACGGACTTACCTGTGGTGGTGTAGGCTCCGGCACTATCCTGGAAAACATACAGGTATCTTTTGGTAATGATGATGCGTATGAATTTTTCGGCGGTACCGTAAATGCAAAGAACCTCGTGGCCTTTGGTACAGCTGATGATGATTTTGATTTCGACTTTGGCTATACCGGTAAAATACAGTTTGCCGTATCCTGCCGCAAGCCCGACTTTGTAGATGCCGGAGATGCTGGTAATGGTATTGAATGTGATAATGATGGCAGTGGTTCTTCTGCACTGCCACGTACCAAACCGCAACTGAGCAACTTCACCATCATCGGTCCTAATGATGCCACCGGTACTGCGGCCAACCACAACTTTTCCAACCGCTGGAGAAGAGGTACACAGTTCATCCTGCGCAACTCCATCCTGATGGGCCATCCTGATGCCGGTTTCTCCACCGAATCAGATGCCACGCTGAATGATTACTATGTAAATAATATTTCTGAATTCAAGAATAACCTGGTGCATGCTTCTGCGCTGCC
>JAEUVM010000309.1 GCA_016787125.1 Chitinophagaceae bacterium
TACGCAGCACTGTATGCCGAAAAAAAGATTACAGACAGCCTGAATACAGCCGACAAGGCAAAAGCTGTAAGCGAAGTGGAAAAAAAATACAACCAGGCTAAGAACGAGAAAACGATCAAAGAACTTAACCAGCAAAAACAGATATATATCCTGTTGGCAGTAGCCGGTGTGCTTATTGCCGGGTTGATCGCATTCCTGTTCCGGCAGCAGGCATTGAAAAACAAACAGAAGATACTCGAAACAGAACAGCGGCTGAACAGGGCCCGGATGAATCCGCATTTCTTTTTCAATGCCCTTACTGCCCTGCAGCGGATTGCCTTGCGTGAAAATGATGGCAAAGCTCTCGCTTCCAACCTTTCCAAATTTTCCAATATCATGCGGGAAACACTGGAAAGCACCTACAAGGAATATGTTACAGTACGCCAGGAGGTGGAATTCTTAAAAGAATACATGGAGATACAAAGGATGCGGTTTCCGGATATGTTCAGTTACCAGTTGATGGTGGATGGCGAAATGGATACCGGCGATGTGATGATCCCCTCCATGATCCTCCAGCCTTTTATTGAAAACAGTATTGAACATGGCTTTGCAGGCATTGACTATCCCGGTGAGATCAGGGTGGATTTTAAACAAACTGGCAATAGTATTCAGATCGAAATAACCGATAACGGTAAAGGACTGGCCACGGTGAGCGGAAAATCAAATGAACATATCAGCCGGGCCAGCCAGATCATCAAAGACAGGATATATTTGCTGAATATTAAACTCAAGACGAAAGCCAGCTTCAGCATCGATAACAACAAGCAAGGAAAGGGTGTGCTGGTTACAATAGGACTTCCGTTAATTTATGCTGATGAAAATACTGCTGATAGATAATGAAAAAGAAGTAAGGGGACTGCTGAAAGATATGATCGCGGCAGTATGGAAAGCACCCTATCAGTTGCAGGAGGCAGATGGTGTGACCACCGGATTAAATCAGATCAGCAGCTTTCAACCCGATATCGTATTCCTGGATGTGGAAATGGATGACGGCACCGGCTTTGATCTGCTGGCAAAAGTACCCCGTCCTGGTTTTCAGCTCATCTTTACCACTGCCCATAATCAATATGCCATCCGTGCATTCCGTTGCAGCGCCATTGATTACCTGCTGAAACCGGTTGATATAAACGAACTGGAAAACAGTTTGCAAAAGGCTTCCGCTAATATATCCGGTTCAAACCTCAGCAGACAAATGGCAGTATTGCTGGAACAGCTCAGTGACAAGGACAATGGGGAGAAACAAATTGTGCTCAAAGACAGTGAAGCCAGTTATTTTATCAAGGTGGGCGACATCCTTTATTGTGAAGCAGAAGGCTCCTACACCAAATTCCATTTCAAGAACGATAAGCCAATTGTTATTTCAAAAAACCTGAGCACTTACGAAGACATACTTGGTCACTACCGGTTTATCCGTACACATCACTCTTATCTTGTAAATCCCAAACGGATAAAAATGTACGACAAGACAGACGGCGGCACCCTCGTGCTGGACTCAGGCCATACAGTTCCCGTTTCGCACCGGAAAAAAGACTATGTAATGCAATTGCTGGAGAACCGTTAGATCACATCCCCTTCCAGGTCGTAATCGTAAGCTTTGGTGATACGAACATTTACAAATTCACCAATGGGTAATTTTTTTGCAGAATGGATCACCACTTCATTATCCACTTCCACTGAGTCAAACTCGGTGCGGCCAAGGTAGCGGCCTGCTTCTTTTTTATCAATAAGCACCTTGAATACTTTATTTACTTTCTCCTGGTTCAGTTCAAAGGAGATTTCCTGCTGCACTTCCATGATCTCCTGCGCCCTTCTTTCTTTTTCGTCTGCCGGCACATCATCCACGAGGTCATGGGCAGATGTTCCTTCTTCATGCGAGTAGGTGAAGATGCCCACCCTGTCGAAGCGCTGCCGTTGTAAAAACCCTTTCAGTTCTTCCACATCATCTTGTGTTTCTCCCGGAAAGCCGGCAATGAGAGTGGTGCGCAAACAAATACCCGGCACTTTCTCCCGGATAGCGGCGGTGAGTTCTTCCATTTCCTCTCGGGTTATCTGCCGCTTCATTGCTTTCAGCATATTATTGGCCGCATGTTGCAACGGCATATCCAGGTAGTTGCAGATGTTCTCCCGTTCCCGCATTGCATCCAACACTTCCAACGGGAATTTTGAAGGATAGGCATAATGAAGCCGTATCCATTCCAGTCCTTTTACATCGGCCAGGCGGTGAAGCAGGTCGCCCAGCATTCTTTTTTTATAAATATCAAGTCCGTAATAAGTAAGTTCCTGTGCAATGAGCATTACTTCTTTCACGCCTTTCTTTACCAGGCCTTCGGCTTCCTTCACCAGTTCTTCAATTGGTTTGCTCACATGCTGGCCCCGCATCAGCGGTATAGCACAAAAAGAACAAGTGCGGTTGCACCCTTCTGAAATCTTCATGTAAGCGTAATGCTTTGGCGTGGCCAGCAGGCGTTCGCCAAGTAATTCTGTTTTATAATCAGCATCAAATTGCTTTAATATCAGCGGCAGTTCCATAGTGCCGAAAAAAGCATCCACTTCAGGTATCTCAGTTTCGAGATTGTTCTTGTAGCGTTCGCTGAGGCAGCCGGTCACATACACTTTATCCAGTTTACCCTTGCGTTTCAGTTCCACCTGGCGAAGGATGGTGTTGATACTTTCTTCTTTGGCCTTATCAATAAAGCCACAGGTATTCACCACCACGATATTGTGATCTGATTTTTTGTTTTCATGCACCACATCAATGTCATTGGCTTTGAGCTGGCCGCTGAGCACCTCGCTATCCACCATATTCTTGCTGCATCCGAGGGTGATGATATTGACCTTATCCTGCTTTAGGGTTCTTGTCTTCATGCGGACGCAAAGGTCGGGAAAACACGCCATTTCCACCGGTAAAGAAGGTGTAACTTCGGCTCAGCCACCGGTGCTTTTGATGAAAACAACACTGCTGCTCATAACCACCTTCCTTTGTCTGCATATCCTTGCACAGCAGCCACCTGCACGCTTTATCCGCTTATATGAAGACAATGATGGTATCAATGCACTGTTCAAAGGACAAGATTGGGGCTACACAAACGGAACCCGGCTGGATTATTTCGGTCCGGGGAAAAAGCAAAAAGCACTGCATCAAAAGATCAGGCTATTCTCCCGGCAATATGCTACTTATGGCTGGAGCCTGATGCAGATAATGATCACCCCGCAGAAGACCCGCCCGGCTATTCCAGATAAAAATGATTATCCCTATGCCGGCGCATTACTGGCCATACATACACGGCACCAATCCGATCCAGCCAGAAATATCAACCTGCAAACTGAGTGGGTGGCAGGGTTGCTCGGACCTCCCTCCTTTGCCCGGCAGACACAGGTATTCCTGCATCGGCTTATTGGCGATCCGAAGCCCAATGGATGGGGCTACCAATTGCCAACCGACCTGTTACTTAATTATAACCTCACTGTCGAAAAAAAAGTGGCTGGCAAAAAGAAGCTGATCGTAGTGGCTGGAGCCAATGGTTTTGCCGGAACACTGGCGGACGGAGTGAGTGCTTATTCTATAATCCGGTTTCAAAAAAACCTCACTTACTTTTCCGGACTAACCGGCCAGTATTTCCCGGCCGATGGAAAGAAAACCGGAATGGCTTTTTCCATCCGGCCGGCTGT
>JAEUVM010000441.1 GCA_016787125.1 Chitinophagaceae bacterium
TTACCTGTTACGATACAGGCACTTTTACTTACTGCCATAACATAAGCGAACTTCTGCTTTTTCCCGACAGATAACAATGAGTGCAATACGCCGTTTTGTGAAACCTGTTTTTACTTGCTGAAACAATCCTTTTTTCCACCAGGTGCCGGGTAAAGTATTTATAATAAAGAAGCCGGCACCAGACCGTGCTGACTATGTGTGGGAAAATCTTTGCCTCTTCATCAGATTATTGAGGAAAATGAATATGAAAGGTGGCAGATTCTTTTGTAGTGGTAAGAGATAATAAAGCGCCTGTTTTCTTTGCAGCAAGATATATCATCCGAAGGCCAAAGCCCATGCCCTTTGATCCCGGTTCCCAGCCCGTATTACTCTGCAGCAACTCATTCACTTTTTCCAATACCTGCTGCTGCGCCGGTACGATGGCATTACGCACCTGCAGGCAGGCACCCTCCTCTTCTGGTATGATACTGACCTCAATATCTTTTTGCTGAGGCGAATTTTTAATGGCATTGTCGAGCTGGTTGCGTAGCATGAGTGACACCATCTCCTTGTCGGCTAGTATGTACTGATCATTGGTACTGTTTGTCAGCAAACGGATACCTTTTAATACAGCAATCTCTTCATAAATATCAATATGCTCCTGTACTATCTGCGACAGGTTGATCTTTTCAGAGCGGGTTACCAGCTTCTCCTGCTGCAGCAGGTTCCAGTTCAGCAGGTTGTTCAGCAACAGGTCGAGCTTAATGCCGGTGCTGTCTATCTGTGCAGCTATTTTTTCCACCCGGTCATATTCCTTGTTCTTCACCAGGTAGCTCACCACTTCTGCCAGGCCCTGGTAAGCTTTCAGCGGGCTTCGCAGATCGTGTGAGATGATGGTGAACAGTTCACGCCGGTTCTTATCGATCTCCAGGAGCGAGCGGTTGCGTACCCGGTGCAGCCGCCAGCTAAATACCAGTAATCCTAATCCAAACAGCAGCAGACTGTATACAATGTAGGCTAACGTTGTCTCGTACCAGTATTTAGCCACCACAATATCGAACCAAAGCAACTGGTATGTTTTTTCTCCCGGCACCCTGAACTCCAGCCTGTACTTTCCTCCCCGGAGGTCACGCAATTCAACCCTGTTATTATTACCCACCTGCTGCCATGATGTATCGCGGCTGGGCATTAGCCGGTATTCTATCGCTCCCTGCGAATTACCTTTCTGAGGCCAATCAACCTGGAATTTCATATTCCGGAAATTGGCGGGTGCCTTTATCCGCCTGATACCGGAAGGAAGTAAACTGTCATTTAACCATACACCGCTTTCCACCAGCTTGCCGTTGCTGATACCGAAAACGCTTTGCTTCAGCTTACCTGGTTTGAAACTGACAGATGAATGCATATTTGCCATAATAATGCTATCGCCACTGGCAATACCACAACTGGTGAACCCTCCATTGAATTCTTCGTTCACCAGGCCATCCTCTTTTCCAAACCTGTAATATTTAAGATTGTTACCCGGCTGTGCTATATAGCTGCGCAGATCGTTATGACGAAGAAGAAAAAGACCAAAATTAGTGGGCAGCCAAAGATCACTGTCTGTATCCTGGCACACATAATGGCAAGACTTAAGTTCTTCCAGTCCTGAAGAGGGCAACTGCATTAATCTCCCTTTATCCGGCAGGAACATATAAACGCCTTTGCCCGTCAGGGTAAAAAAAATTGCGTTTAATGACTGACTGAAAAATAAACTTCTCACAATTGAATTCTTCACAGGAACACGGCACAACGAATCCGCCTTAAGGCTGTGCTTATTAATGCGCCAGAGCCAGTCACCGGCAATTGCAAAAAAATGATCCTTTCCTCCGTCTCCAAGAAAATGCGGGGTGAAAGCCGGCCCTGACGGTAGCGCTGCAAATTCCGGACTGTTTTCAGCCTTTAAAAGCTCATCCTTCTGCCAATCGTATGTGTAATAGTTGCCATCGCCGGCAAAAAAGATACGACCGTTGAGTTCTACGGCACTCCGTACCGGAGTAATATAACGAAGCGGATGCCGGCGAAGCAAGCGTCGGCTATTGTCCACCAGTGCTATATTCCGGCTCTCAGCATAAACATATCCTTCATTCACCCGTAGCACCACGCCGTTGTAATTGTAGTCAATATTTTTTTTGCCATATAAAAGCTGCAGCATCTCCCTGTTTGTAACCGGCCCGCCTGTGCCTGGGGCAAGACTGTACACTGCCGATCCCTCATCGGGCAATGCCGGTGCTTCGAACCTGAAAAAATTCCGGCTGTACACAGACATACCTCCAAGGCGGTTTCCTGTCAGTATGCGTCCTTCTTCTTCATCCACATAAATACAATTGATACCCATTCTGCCGGTTTCCTCATCCAACGGCATAATCTCGTATTGCTGAAGCCGGTTATCCTTCACAGACCATCTGTATACAGACCACCGCCGTTCTCCTGAAACAGAAATTCCATACAGTTTTCCACGTATGGCGTTTTCACAAAACATACTCCGGTAAGCCATCTGGCTGCCATTATCCGTATGCCGGTATATAAGCCTGGCACTGCTGTCGTACAAAGAGTACCCCTCCGGGTTTCTGATGATAAGATAATTGTCAACACAAAAAGCATATTCTTTTTGAGGATCATAATGAATGAATTTTTCTATCCGCCCGTTTACAATCCAGTAAACCATTTGATATCCCCGTATAAAAAATTTATCCCTCCCGGCCGGGTAGGATACGTTTACCCAGTTGCAGCTTTCAAACGGAAGCTCCGGCGTATTAACATATGAGGGTTTACCGGGTGCAGGTCTGTAAAGTACTTTTTTGGGAAGGGTTAAAAATGCCCCGATATAAGGGCAATCAGGATATGTCATTGAATCGGGAATGGCAAAGTAAACAAGGCGGCTGTTCTCATTCACTTTAAACAACTTTCTGGGAATACTTTGTTCGGCCACAATCAATTCTCCTTCATTATCCACTGTACAACTCCAGAACAATGTGCCAGTGGAAACAAACCGGGAATTATTGTATTCATTAAAGAAGCGGCTGCCGTTCCAGCGTATCATCCAGCCAGAATTGGTGAGTATCCAGTAAAAACCATTCTTATCCTTTTGTATTACTTTAACCTGGTTATCGGACAATACGCCATGAAGGCTGTAATCCGTTCTTATCCAGTCTGAGGCATTCGCAACAGCACATAGAAGTAACAAGGACATTGTCAATATCCATCGTGTGTACAGGTGCATAATTCAAATTTAAAAAATATCCTGCTGTTATTCCGTGCGTCAATACCTTTTGTCTCTTTACCTGGATGAGCGGTCAAGCCGGAAAAAAAGAATAACCGGCAACTTTTACATTGCCGGTTAATAAAAACCGTGGCAAACAGCCTGCCTGAAAAAGAATGGCTGTCCAGATAACTAATACTGTCTCTCTTTAATTTCTGGTATAGGTTATCACGGCACCGGCATTTGTTGCATTCTGGTTTGGTGTACCGTTGATACCAGTTGCACTTCCGTCTTCTCCTGCCACACCAATACCTACTGTATTACCGGTGGCGTCAAGGGCAAGGCCACCCCGGCCCACATACAGGTAAACGGCATTACCCATATTCGTGATCCTGGAAAGTTTGAACGAACTAACCCAGTTACTGCCCGCCAGGTGGTATAAATACACAGCCCCTACCGAGGTTCTGTTATTGTTATCTGTTCCGTTAATACAGGGGATATTGCAGTCCTCATGTGTGGCACCCACTGCCACCACGTTACCATTCTTTGACAGGGAAAGTGTCCATCCGAATTTATCGCCTGCCCCGGTGTTACTGGCCTTCAGATAGGCCCCGTTGCTCCAGGTGGTGCCGATGCGGGTATAAGTAAAGGCCGCACCTGCATCTTTGGCAGACGTATTTGCGCCTGGATTCACGCCCTTTCCGCTTCCGCTCTCTCCGATAGCAGCTACCGCAAGCGTATTGCCATCGCCACTCAGGGCCACGGTGCTGCCAAAGCCATTGCCTGCCCTTGGAATATTGACAGACTTAATATACGCTTCCTGGCTCCAGGCAGTACCGCTGCGGGTAAATACATAAGCCGCACCCGCATTGGAGGCAGAATTATTTTGTACAGGATTAATGCCGGCATTGCTGCCATCTTCACCGCTTGCGCCCACAGCCAGGGTATTACCATCTGTACTTAAAGACACAGATCGTCCAAACAGATCTCCCGTACCAGTATTAGAAGCCTTGATATACGCCTGCTGGCTCCAAACGGTTACATTGCGGCTGTACACATACACTGCACCGGCATCGGTCGCGCCTTCGTTACCCGGTGGGTTAATTCCGGTACCATTACCATCTTCCTGGTATGCTCCCACCGCAACAGTATTGCCATCACCGCTTACAGATACGGAAACACCAAACCAGTCGCCTGTACCCGTGTTATCAGCTTTGATATAGGCTTGTTGCGCCCATGTTGTACCACTGCGGGTAAATACATAAGCCGCACCGGCATCAGCAGCGCTGTTATTATGTGCAGGATTAATTCCTGTACCGCTTCCATCTTCCAGCGGACTGCCCACCACAAGGGTGCTTCCATTGTCTGAAAGACCAAGCGTTGAGCCAAACAAATCACCGGCTCCCAATTGTGTGGGTTTTACTTTCGCCTGGAATGTCCAATTGCTCTGCTTATTGGTCCGTACATATATATATACAGCTCCGGCATTAGTCCAATTGTTATTGCTGGAAGAGTTAATGGCTCCGCCCGTCAGGTCTCCGTCTTCATAAGAGGCGCCTACTGCCATCGTAAGTCCGTCACCGGAAAGGGCCACCCCTCTGTTTGTATAATTATCAGTGGCCCCGCCGAATCCGCCAAAACCATCATTAGCCCCGGTATTATTTGCTTTCACATAGTTAACGCCGCCATTTACTCCCATACCCAGGCTGGAACAGGAAAGACTGGCAAAGTTGGGAACACTCGGAGGCAAAGTTGCCGTTACATTAAAACTACAGGTTAAAAAAGCGGTACCCGTCTGGCTTACCGTTACAGTATAACTGCTGGTAATGGCTTCTGCGGGGTTGCCCACTGCAGTCAATGTCATATTCTGGGCACCTGCCGCTAATGTTGCTGAGCCCTGGAAGTAAATGCCATTAACGGTATTGGTTCTTACATAGAAGGTCCCGGCTGTCGAAACGGTGAGGTTGATAACCTTGGTATTACCGGCTGTCATTGCTGTACCTACCACATAGGTTCCGCTCAGTGTTCCGCTGCAGGTAAGGGCTGATGCCCGGCCGGTTCCGCTTTGTACAGGTACTGTAAATGAACAGGCCGTTCCGTTCACAGAATAATTTATATCGGTATTGCCTGGCTGAACAGGTGTGCCGGTAAGGTAATAATCAATAGGGTCGCCGGATCCTGTAAAGGTGCCATTTACCGGAGAAGATATACGGATACCATTACTGACGGATGATGTGATTCCAAACACAGCGCCACCGGTATAAGAAGGCCCGGCTGTATATGCCTGGAAAACCGTACCCTCATCAATGGATTGATTGGCTGTTAATGTACCTGTCAGGCTGCCCAATGTGCCACACCCTGTAATATTGGCTATACCGTTAGTAACATTTATAACAGTGGTACACAGCTCTCCGTTGATAGGAATAGCCAGGAAATTAACCCCGCTTACCAGCGGATATCCCTGCCCTTTCAGGATAATTTCCTGTGTGCCCGTTGTTGTAAAGACCCCGGCATCGGCAAAATACATGCCTCCGCTGCTTGCCAGTATATTATAACTGCCCGCTTCAGTCACATTGACATTTATGGTAATGAAATTATCATCACCATTCAGTTCAACGCCTGTGCTGTAGGTACCTGTTACGAGAAGGCTGCCACAATCAGGTGTAAATACGGAACTACCCCCGGCTTCCTGGCCACAAATAGATTTCCACTTGCTTTCAGCATCATTATAAATATTGATACAGTTTTCCGTGGAATTAAAAATAAGCATGGCATTAGCGGGGCTGACGATTGCATCTCTTTGTACAGCCGTCATCCTGGGAAGTAAAAAGCCTTTGCCGGTATTCTCCAGTTCAAGTAATGCATTGGGATCAATTACGGTCGGATTGTCGCCCAGCTTTACCTGGCCATGCGTAACAACTGCCACTGACATAGCCGTAAGCCATGTAAATATTCTTCGCTTCATTATTCTTGATTTCGTTATTAGTTTAAGTCTTTTAATTTTTATATTCTTTCCGGCACCTGTCCCGGAGGACATTAATCCAGTGAATAAATAACAATACTGTACCTGGACACTACATTTCCGGTGCTGCCAAAAGTGGAAAGCCTGAATGTCAGCGTTTCTCCTGCATTCAGGTATACCATGGCGATGGAAGGCGCCACAGCAACAGGTGTTCCCGATCCCTGTGCTTCATAAAACGGGATTTTACCCCAGCTCCGGGCAAGGAGATTATTATTCTTGTCGCGAAAGTCTGTATGCCCGAGAAAACCATCACCGTGATCTTTGTCTTTATTCCGCTGATCAAAACTGGCGCTCATAGACACATAATAGAGTCCGGCATATTTTGCTTTGAAGGTTGCGCCATTGAATTCATTCAGCCTGTCGTGAATTTTGGCGGGTGAACCGCTTGTATTGACCAGGTACGATGTGTTATTACTGGCCAGTGTGGCAGTCCCCTCCACATACACCCGTGATTGGCCCGAAACTGCCTGTGTTTCCATAAGGCCCGTTTCCTGCTTTGAATCGGCGGAGGTAATACCGGAACTGCTGTTTGAACTGGTCTCTGTATCTCCCACCGCTTTTTCGCAGGAGTTGTGCAGGATAGCTGTTGCCAGTAATAAACCGGCTAATAGAATTTTCTTCATACTTAACATTGATTTTGTCTGACTTTTAGTTTGTGATTCCATTTGTATAGGTTGAATTAAAAAAGGTACCCGTTCTTTATTCTCATTACCTGTGACTATAACCGGGAAGGACTGAATATTCAGCCTTCCCGGCAATAAAAAGGTATTGTTCGTTGATCTTGAAGCGATATACAGACAGGCAGCTATACTACTATACAGGCCTGCTTCGCTTTACTATTTTGCATAAGTGCATTTATAAAGCTCTCCATCCGGCATCACCCTGTGTGCCGTCGCCATTTACATCGTTTACATAAGCTTCCATACGGCCGATGGTGGTATTATACCGGATAGTGCCAAATACAGGCGCTGCCGGACGCTGTGCCGTGGTACCGCTGGGAGCAATGATGCCGTCTGTACCCAGTACATCCAATGAAGCACGTGGAGCGATATAGCCGGTGGTGCCGGATGCATTGATGAGTGTTTTACCATTTTTCAGCATTACCATACCGTTGGCACGGCTGCCGGCATTGCCGCCGATACCTACCAGTAAAAGAGGATCGGTAGAAACATTGGCGGTGGCGCTGGCCCCTGCAAGCGTATCGTTATAGCTACCCAGCGACACACCACTCAATACATTTGTTACCGCTCCATTACCGATAGCTGTGGAGTAATTGCCGAGTGCATGAGAGACACCTCCCATTACGGTTGAATAATCGCCACTGGCGGTATTGGTCTGACCAAGGGCTGTTGCACCTTGTCCGCTGGCAGTAGTACCACTACCGGCAGCAAAGGAATACAGGCCACTGGCTGTTGTGCTGTTTCCTGCTGAGAAAGATCGGTCACCGCTGGCAGTTGTGCTTAAGCCGATTGCCACTGCTGAAGTACCGCTGGCTAATGTTGCCCTGCCGGCAGAAAGTGAATAAAGACCGCTGGCAGTCGTTTGATAACCCATTGCCACTGCCTGGCCGTTGCTTGCCGTGGTGCCCAATCCAAAAGATGCAGCGGCATCAGAGGTGGCCTGCGTACCGTAGCCCATGGCGAGGCTATACACCCCGCTGGCTGTATTGGCACGGCCCATAGCAACAGTCATATTAGCGCTGGCAACATTTTCCTGACCCATTGCAACAGACGATTGCCCAAGGGCAGTATTGTTGTAGCCTGAAACCAGGGAATAATCGCCGGAGGCACGGGTGCTACGGCCAAATGCGGCTGAGTAAGCGCCACTGGCAGTATCTGTTGAACCGACTGCAAAAGAAGCAGCACCGCTTGCTACGGTTTGGGTTCCTGCCGTAAAAGAGTTGGCGCCGCTGGCAACAGTGCTTGTACCGAAAGCCACTGCAGCAGAACCGCTGGCGGTATCAGCATTTCCATGTGCCATAGAATATGTACCACTGGCGAGGCTTTTTAAGCCAGAAGCAAATGAATATGTATTACTGGCATGTGATTGATTGCCACTGGCAAAAGAGTATGAGCCGCTTGCTTTGGTAAGATTACCCAGTGCCACCGCAGCAACACCACTTGCCGTATCCTGGTAGCCTGCCGCAAAGGAAGCTATGCCACTGGATACTGATTGGTGACCCAATGCTATTGCGTAATTACCTGATGCTTTGGTTACATTCCCCATAGCCACCGCTGCAATACCACTGGCCGTATCCTGCCAGCCTGCCGCAAATGAAGTGGTGTTACTGGCAAGCGACTGGTAACCAAAGGCAGAGGAAGTTGAACCACTTGCCACCGACTGGTTGCCCGCTGCAAATGAATAAATGCCGGATGCCTTGGTAACATTCCCAAAAGCAACCGAAGCTGTACCACTGGCCGTATCCTGAACGCCTGCTGCAAAAGAACTGGCGCCAATGGCCACCGCCTGGTTGCCCGCAGCAAATGAATAATTGCCGGATGCCTTGGTAATATTCCCAAAGGCTACCGAAGCAGTACCACTGGCGGTATCCTGAACGCCTGCTGCAAAAGAACTGCTGCCATTGGCAACCGTCTGGTTGCCCGCGGCAAATGAATTATTGCCGGATGCTTTTGTAATATAGCCAAGGGCAACTGCCGCCTGGCCGCTGGCATTGGATCCATTTCCGGCTGATAAAGCGTAGGTGCCACTTGCGACAGTAGCATTACCCAATGCAACTGAGTAATTTCCGATCGCTGAATCCAGCGCCCCCATTGCAACAGACGACTGGCCCAAAGCTACTGTTTGGGTACCCGCCGATATCGAATAGGTGCCTATCGCCCTTGTGAAAGAGCCGAATGCTAAAGATGAATTTCCGCTGGCTGTATCGCTGGTCCCCATCGCTACAGATGACTGTCCGCTGGCGATAGTGCCGTTACCCGCCGCAGTCGAATAAGTACCGCTGGCTATTGTACTAAAGCCGGTAGCGGTAGCATAGCTGCCTGTTGCCTTCGCCTTTGAGCCCATTGCGAAAGACTGGATCCCACTGGCTTTGGAACCATTACCCACGGCAAAGGAATTCGTGCCTGAAGCTGTATCATTTACACCCCATGCAAAGGACCGGCTGCCGCTGGCAATGGAACTGGGCGAACGCAGGCTGAATGAAGTAGTATCAATTCTGAATACTTCCGTTCCATTGGTTACAAAACGAAGCGGCTCTTTGTTCAGCGTACCCACACTGTTCACTCCCGCTGTTACGGTATTGCCACCGGGCTTCCAGTAATTGCCGGTCAGGTTGTTGATAATAGTAATGGTGGTATTGGTGTATTTTTTTGTAATACCAGTGGTGCTGTTGTAAATATTATCACATTCCTGCAAGGCCACAAAACTCCAGGCAGATGCATTACTGCTCCAGGTGGCAATATTATAAGGTTTACCCGCCCAGGCACCAGTGGGGCTGGCCAGTACCAGCCAGGCCTCTTCATCGGCCGGGGAGGCGGGCGGTGTGTTGCTTTCATTGATCACAGCATAAGTATTGTTGCTGCAATCATCATAAGTAATGCGCAGCCAGCGTACCCCATCGCTGTAGTAGTAGCCGGGCACCACATTGTAGGGCGATGTGCCGGCCGTAGCGGTGTTGTACACCGACATACCCGCCACAAAGGCGCTGAGTGGTGCCGCATTGTTGGTGGCAGTAAGCGCCACACGTGGCAAGAGCATGCCCTTGCTGGTGGCTTCCATTTCCAGTACTGCATCCGGATTAAGCACAGCGGGGTTATTCCCCACTTTTACCTGTGCCATAGCGCCGACAGCGAGCAGCAACACTGTCAGCAACTGTACAATTTTCTTTTTCATTTTTTTACGTTTGTAATTTTAAAAAGGTTGTGTTTATGTTGCCGGCCTGCCCCAATTCTTCGTTCTGATTGGCGGCATACCTGTTGTTTTATTTTATGATCAGTTGCCTGGCACCCATCACCTTTCCGTCTATAGCTGTAAGCCGTAAATAATAAGCTCCCGCTGCTGCATTTTCCACCTGTACCTGCTGCGTATTCCATCCTTCTGCACCGCTTACGGTTTGGCTCTTCGCCAGCTGGCCTGCTGCATTATACAAGCGCAGCTCCACCTTGCCGGCCTGTGCCAGCCTGAACCGCACGGTGATATTCTGTGAAGAAGCCTTGACAGGGTTAGGGTAAACCATAAACTGATCAGTTTCCCCGCAACGGCCATTCACCGCCCTGATGGCGCTGTAAATGCTTTTGCCATCATTATCCACCATACGAAGGCGGTAATAACGGGCGCCATCTATAGTACCGCCATTGAAGTTGTACTGGTTCTCAGCAACTCCGCCTGTTGCAGACACGCTGCCGGCTTTTGTAAACAATACTCCATCTCTGCTCTCTTCAATTTCAAAATGGCTGAAATTGACCTCCTCTGCTGTTTTCCACGATAATGTTGTCACGCAATTATTTTCTGTTGCAGTAAATGATACCAGCTTTACCGGCAGGCTTACCGATAGTATCACCTGTGCAAAGCCGCTGGTGGCATTACCGCCGGCAAGTGAGTTACCCGGACTGCTGTAAAAGTTTCCGTTGGAGGTGGGCGCCACCAGGTAATCACCGGTGGCTGAGTTAGTGGCATAGCAACTGGCCTGGCCATCACTTCCTGCATCCAGGTAATCCACGATCTTGATCTGGCAGGCCGCAGCACTGCCGGTCATAGTAATCGTGCCTATTTTCACTTCCACCGATGCAGGGAATGTTTGTGCGCCGCTGCCAATACGGTTCAGGCTGATCACATTGTACGTTTCACCGGCAGGTGAAATACTCGTGGCCTGCGGAAATACCGCTGATGAATAAGTACCACCACCATTGGTATTAAAAGAAGGGTCAATGGTAAAACCTACCTGGGGCTGACCGATGGTCGGGCAGGAAGTTTGCCAGCCGATGGCAAACTGAACCTGACCGAAGTAAACATTGGGTGTGGATCCCGGGTTGAAGTTGAAGTTGGGACGCAGGTATACATCCACCTGGTTCGACTGTACTCCCGGTTTGATAGTCCATTGTACATAGTTCTGGCCGTAGCTGGTAAGTAATACCAGTGATAAGGCCCATGTTAAAATATGTTTCATATTATCTGTTTGAATTGTTTAGAATTGGTGTCACTGGTGTTGTGAGAAAATAGCGGCCTGGTTTCCTCCCAGCACCGATAGCAGGAAGGTGTTATCATTATTCAGCCCGCTGTAGCGTACCACACCGTTCATATTGATATCCGCATTACTGTACACATTTGTCAATATGGTACTCTGGCTTCCACCCAGTACAGATAGCAACGCAGTGAGATCATTGGCAAGGCCGCTGTAGCGTACAGTGGTGTTGGCATTTACATTACCGGCCCACATGGCATACACACTGCCACCCATATCCTTCATGGCTGCATTGGCCGTAATGGCGCCATCCTGGTAAGCGGCAGACTGCGCCGCAGTAAAATCATACAGTGATGATGACTTGGAAAGAAACTGTGCTGCCGGAGTGCGCACCGGCAGGTGGTTGCGATGCTTTATTACAATATGATAGTTGCCGGCAACAAGCGGGTTGGCGATAGACGGCACCGTATCATTGAACGATACCGGTGATACACCATCCATATCCACCACCGATCCGTCATTCTTTACAAATGCCGCACGGGTGGAATAAACAACAGAAGGTGTTACAGCATCACGAAGTTCCACCAGCACCCAGTCGGTAACATTGGCCGGAATAGAAGCTACAGTTTCCACTCCTGCATAATTCCATGGCGCTCCGCTGTATGGCTGGCTGAGTGGTATGATGTTCAGGTTGCGCAATGTGGTGGTCATACTGCCACCGCTCATAGCGCCCTGCAGGAATACTTTCGTCACCACATGGGCAGCTTCCGCTTTTCCGATACCAATTGCAGTAATACCTGCCACCATGGTACCGGTAAGTACATTATTTTCTCCGTTACCGTTTGCAGCACCGGTGCCCTGAGTGGCACTGAGGTTGATCCATTGCGTGCCATTCCATCCCACTAACCGTAAGAACGAAGTATGCGCAAAACTGCTCATGTCCGGTATACTTACGGAAACAGTGGTGCCCGTTGCATTGGAAGAAATATCCTGCCAGTCCCACTGGCCTGTGGTACTCACCGCTGCAATACCTGCTCCCTTACTGTTTACAGGATGCAACGCTGCATCTGTAGGATCTGTTACGGAAGATGGATCACCTGCTATCCATGCGGTGGCAAAAACAGAACCGGATGCAATGGTTCCGCCAACGGTAAGTGCACGGATATCTGCACCGGTACCCACAGGGAAAGTAAATCCCTGTCCTGCTGTGGTGCAATAATACTTTACATACCCATTGATATTAGCAGCATCTGTTGCATTTGAATAAAGACCCGCACCGTATATACTGAAATATCCTGGTGTGCCGGATCGCTCTGTGCTCCATCCATTGCTTCCCGCAGTGGAGAGACTGGTAGTGCCGAAGCTGACAAACTCGTTGCCGCCGGCTACATAGTTTCCCTGGCCCGTAGCTGCAAGCCAGGAAAAAACTACTGTCAAAGAAAGTAAAACTACTCGCATTTTTTGTTGATTTATAAAACAAAGATGTAAAAAAAGAGAGGCGGCAATGCATGTTGAGAGGCTCCAAAAAGGCTTCGTTTGCCGAAGGAAATATTTACTTTATGAAACACATCTTTCAGGCAATGAAACGCTGTTTTAACATGCAGTTTTTTTACTGAAAAATGGCCGCTCTGGTATGGAAACCTTTATTCGGATTCAAAAAGTTCAAGTATTTCCACGATACAAAAACAGATTTCGATTGAATTCATTTTGTTGAAAACAGGGAGTAAAAAACTATACTAAACATACAAACCGGGCTAAGTGTAAGCACCCGGTACTGCCGGTATTGTAAATGCAGGTTATTATTATTCTGCTATACATCAATCAGCTGATACTGCTTATTGTTTTCCCGTAGCATGCAGTAACATCATAAATAATCCTGCTGCATTTTACAAATGAAAAGCAATGTTTAAAAAGCACTACGGCCTTATACAAATCGGGTGCTATAGCTTTATATACAGGTAAACCGTTTTCAATAATTTCGTACAGCCTGGATGTAAACACAGTTACTTACAGGCTCTGACTGGTAGCGTCTGCAAAAGAGGTTTCAACACCTCTTTTGCCTTTTAAGCAATACTTATGGAAACTAACCCCGTTTCGGTCATCTTTCTTGATAAAATATCCATATTCTATTTTGGATTTAAAGCACAAATGGAAAACCTGCCGGTACTTATTTCTTTTCTCCCGGAAAAAGAATTACAGGATGACAACCTCGCCGTAAAATATAAAGGCGATTTTATCTGCTATCATATTACAACAGAAACGGGCATCACCGAACTTAATGCCGTTTGCAGAAAGATCAGGAAGACTTTTCCGGATTCAGGCCTTATCGGCTGCTTTGACAAACTCAATGCGAAGATGCTGCCACTGATAAAAAAGAACCGCTTCCGGGGTCTTATCATGATGGAAGACACTCCCCAGGATATTCTTCATACCATTATGGCCATGCAGCGTGGAGAATCCGGCCTGTCAAAGGGATTCATGAAACAATACCTGCTGATGAAGCACCGTGAAAACAAAAAAAATCCCAGGACAAAAACAAATGGCAAAGTGCCGGTTGAAGTAAATACAGCGGAAAAATAACAGGCCGGCGATACACCCCACAAAGTATTCACAGGTTTTAACAACGGAAAAGCGGCCTGTGACAAGAATACACAACGCCCGTGAAACGCTGACTTATACTCAGGCTTTCCGCTTATATCTAAGAGTAAATTTGTATGGCAGAGAAACCGGTGATATCGTTCACCAGGTATACAAACTAAAAAACGACAGGTCATGAAAAACCAAATTACTATCTCATAACAGTTCGCATAGAAAACGGTTGAAAAACCAGAAGTGTTTCATGTTCAGAGGATAATAATGTTTACCTCACCCCCTCCATTTCTATGGAGGGGTTTTTTGTATTACTGATGTCTGTACACAGCTGTTGCTTCAAAATTAAAAACGGCTCTCAACCACAACGTTCATTTATACGCACCACTGCATTTTCATCACAGCAACAGTTATTAAAGATCAGCTCCTGCACAGCGTGTTTTTACGCAACAGATAATTCATGCATTTTAATCCGAATCCATAAAACACGTTGTAAGCTGCATAAAAACGGTCGGTTAAATAGCATCTTCATGACACGAAAATGCAATTTCAAAAACAATATCAGTGATTCAGATGAAAACAGGCTTTGCAAAGCGTCTGCGGACTTTCACGTACAGATTTTTTATTCAACTTTGTCATGACAAAACAATAGAAGAACGAACAATTACACTGTATACAGAACAAAGAAGTAACAGGAATAACAACAGGAACGAACGGATAAACCAGGAAGACCTGTTGATGAAAGGAACGAAAGAAAAGAGAGGAATGCTTACTGAAACGGAGCGATCAACCGTTTCACAAACAATATCCGGAAACACCAGTTGCCTGATGCACTTCCGTAACGTTCGGAATTGTGGCAACAGCATCTGTGTCCCTTACTAATCCCTTGTATCCGATTATTAATTAACAACTATTGTCAAAAGACGATACGGGAGTGTTTTGCACATAACACAACGCTCCTTAAAAAACAAAACCATGATACACAATATCAAACACACTGTTTTCAGATGCAGCCTTGCTGCTGCCCTGCTTATACTGCTGCATAGCGGCAGTTATGGCCAGCCGGTGAAAGTAAATGAACCCGACTATAACCTTCCCCGGCTTTTCAGTCATGTATCCGATTCAGTACCCGTACAGTTGTCCGTACTAACTCCTTTGCTGGTCAAAAGAACGGGAGAACAGGTAACACTCACCGTAGGAAACCATCTGCTGATCAATGGCACCGTTGTTTCAGATACAGCCCGGTATAACCAGGTTATCAGGACCGTGGTGGTACGCCTTGCGCTGGCAGAAAAAGCGCTGCTGGTTTTTTCGAAAGTAAAAGTGGCCTCCGGTGAAACACTCTACAGGGCACATATTGTCGGAAAACAAACAGGCGATTGTTTCGACCTGGTGCAGAAAGACGGTCAGTACTATTTTGTAAAAAGAAGTATTCACAGCCTGCGGATGGAATAATACGCAGCCTTAACTCCAAACACAAAACCAATGAAAAAGATAAAATCACTACTGATAGCAATGCTAGTAACAGTCTCTGCCTGTTTTGGCCAGATACCCTTACTGAACAGCGATATCAATTCAGCACCCACCATATTCCTCGACTTCGACGGACATACCGTTGATAACACGGTGTGGAATTATGATGGCCCGATCTATTGTGCCGCTTCCACCCTTACACCTGCACAGGTGCAGGATATATTTAACCGTGTTGCTGAAGACTACAGACCTTTTACCGTAAATATCACAACCGACTCGGCCAGGTACCTGGCTGCACCCGTGACCCTGAGAATGAGGGTGATACTGACCACCTCATGGGAATGGTATGGAAGCGCCGGCGGAGTGGCCTTCACCGGATCATTTGCATGGGGTATCGAAACACCCTGCTTTGTATTCACCGGTTTGCTCGGAAACAATATAAAATATATTGCTGAAGCGGCCTCGCATGAAACAGGACACACCCTTGGCCTTCTTCATCAAAGCACTTACGACCTGTCTTGTGTTAAGGTTTCTGATTACAACTATGGAATCGGAACCGGCGAAATAAGCTGGGCACCGATAATGGGAGTTGGTTATTACCGGAATCTCACCATCTGGCACAATGGCAGCACCCCCTATGGCTGCAATTCAGTTCAGAATGATATCGCCATCATCACCCGGGCCGAAAACAGTATCAGTCTGCGGCCGGACGATGCAGGTAATACTGCAGCCACTGCCGCAATAATGAATATCAGTAATAATACCTTCTCCACAGCTGCCCGTTTCAATTTCAGCAATGACGAAGATCTTTTTAAAATAACCATCCCTTTGATAAGTATGGTTTCCCTTCGCAGCATACCCGTCAATGCCGGATCACCGAATATCGCAGCCAATAGTGATATACAAACAGAACTGCTGAACAGCAGCCTGGGTGTGCTCAAGACTGTAAACCCTGCAGACAGCCTGCAGGCCTCTCTTGATACATTGCTCAATCCCGGTATATATTATATACGTGTAAAACCTGCGGCAAATACCAACATCGGTACATATGGAATGCTTGGCGGATATATCATCACCGGCAGCCTGCAGCCCTTGTCAGCACTTCCGCTCCGCACATTAAAACTTACCGGCAGTACCGCAGGACAAAAACATTTATTTAACTGGCTGGTGGATGCAGATGAAAAAATAGAGGAAATGATACTAGAATATGCTGACAACAATTTTTCTTTCAGCGAACTGGCACCGGTACACGGATCAACCGGAACCCACGCATGGATACCCTCCGCACCGGGTAAACTGTATTATCGCCTGAAAGTGCGGTTTGACAATGGAGCAATCTATTACTCCAATATGATCAATCTTAGCAGCCCTGCTGAATCCCCCATGCCGGAAGTGATTGGAAACCCGGTAACGAATGGCATCCTGTCCATACAAGGGATAAGCAACAGCAACTATCTGCTTTACAGCAACGCCGGCAGTGTGGTGCAAACGGGCCGGCTTGACAATGGGTTGAACAAAATAAATGTATCAGCGCTGTCGAGGGGAATATATTACATACAGTTCCATACAAATAATCAACTGGTAAAAGCACAGAAACTGGTTATACAATGATCTATTTAAAGTTAAGGAGAACAGGAAGACAGGATATTCGTGAAAAACTATGACATTAACCTTGTGCCGATGTCATCAGCCAGGCAATAAAGTATTGCCTGGCTTCTTTACGAAAATGACAGCGGCTGTTCCGGAAAAGCCCTGACAAACTGCATTCTTTTATTTAATTTAGAAGAGCCATCTGTTACCATAAATACAACCTAAATAACCGGTCATGAAGAAGGTGATAACAATGATATACGTGGACGATTCTGAGATCGAAACGGTGAAATTTGAAAAGATCATTAAGGATTTTAAAGAGATAAAGCTGGAAAAAGTGTTTTCCGATGCAGAGTCCGCACTTGATTTCTGCAGTATTAATAAACCCGACTTTGCCTTGGTGGATATTGTATTGCCCGGCAACAGCGGTATATGGCTGGCAGAAAAACTGCGTGACATTGATGTGCCGTTTGCATTTATCAGCTCTCATGCCAATTATGCGTTTGATGCTTTCAAGATATCCGCTATCCATTACATTCCCCGCCCGGTAACTGCACTGGCCATCAGGGAGCTGATTGAACGATACAAAAAAGCAGCTGCTGCCGATGCAGAAAAGGAAACCGGCGCAGAAGATAACACTGGAGAAAATCTGCCAGGCTCTTATCCCCGCCGCATCTATGTAAATACACAAAAACAAATACTGATACTGCAACTGGATGATGTGGTTTATATTGAAGCGGAAGGTTCGTACACCAATTTTCACCTGCTTGATGGCCGGGTGATAGTAAGCGGGAAAAACCTGAAAAAATATTCTGACCAGGTGGAGCTAAACCCTGACTTCATTAAAATTCACCGCAGCTATATCATTAACCAGAGCCACCTGCTTTCTATCAATAAAAAGAAACTGGAAATGACTTTCCTTTTCAAAAACAAGAAAGAAATAAAAATGGCCACCTTCCGCCGTGGAGAATGGATGAATAAGTTTGTGTAACCAGTAAACACTTGCAGACCACACATCAATCAATACAAAGCCCATTATAAAATGGGCATGGCGCCGCCGGCATCTTTTTATAGATGCCTCCTTGCCGGTATTCAGGTTGCTGGAGTTGT
>JAEUVM010000446.1 GCA_016787125.1 Chitinophagaceae bacterium
GTAAAAGATAACCAGCAACTGAAAGATATTTTCGATAAATTAAAAAACAGCTATTAATCATGCTTATTACAACAACAACATCAGTAGAAGGAAGGCCCGTTCAGGAATACCTGGGTGTGGTAAATGCACAAAGCATTATCGGTGCCAATATTTTTAAAGACATCTTTGCCGGCCTTCGCGATGTATTTGGCGGCCGCAGTAAAACCTACGAGAAAGTATTAGAGCAGGCAAAAGAAGATGCCCTTCGTGAACTGACAGAAAAGGCTCAAGGTATGGGTGCCAATGCCGTACTGGGCGTTGACCTCGATTTTGAAACCGTAGGAAGCGGCGGCAGTATGCTGATGGTGATCGCCACCGGTACTGCTGTACGGATCGCTTAAAAGAAATAATGAAAAGATCACTGTTCATATTGTCCCTGTTTACCCTGCTGTATAGTACAGCAGGGGCACAGGGTACTGATAAACCAAGGGCCGCTGAGGATGTGCTGATGGATGCCTGCAGACAGGCGGCCAGGGAACAGAAGAATGTATTCGTCATTTTTCATGCCTCCTGGTGTATTTGGTGCCGCCGTATGGATACCAGCATGAACGATCCTTCTTGCAAGAAATTTTTCCAGGATAATTATGTGGTGGTACACCTCGTAACTGACGAATCAGATAAAAAGAAACACCTGGAAAATCCGGGCGGCGCTGAAATGAAAGACCGCTACCATGGAAAAGAGAAGGGCCTGCCGTACTGGGTGGTGCTTGATAATAAGGCATCGCTGCTGGCGGATTCACGAATGCCGGGAGATGATAATACACCGGGTGCCGGCGCTAACACAGGTTGTCCCGCTGCTGAGAATGAAGTGAATTATTTTATCAGCGTACTGAAGAAAACATCCTCACTTGATGAGGCCGCTTTGGAGATCATCCGGGTTCGCTTCCGGAAGAATGATCTCTGAAAGGTTCATCATAATTGCGAAGCTCCGTTTCTATGGCTTCGTTCAGCATATTTTCATTTTGCATGATCCAGGGAGGCAGTTGTGAAGGTATTATCTTCCAGTTGTCCTGTTCTTTTTGCATGGAAAAAACGATCCGGTCGCCCCGGTCGTTGATCACATTTACGGTGAACTGTTCTTCACCGGTATTTTTCAGTTTACGGAAATTGAATTCACGCAGGCGGCCTTCTGCCTTTACCAGCCGGGTAAATTGTACCAGTCTCACAAAGCTTATGGACATAGGGAAGTGTTTTATCCGGCAATGCCAACAATTACTGTGCTATTCACACAGATGAAGCGGATAAAAGTTGTTCACAAAATTGAGCGGGAGCAACGGCACCGTATTTTCCGAATTATCGGATCAGGGTTACAACGCCTTTATCGAAGTACGCATTTCCCTTATAATCGACGGCTTTTACCATCCATACAAAAGTACCTGATGATTGCAGCTGGCCATTCACCCTGCCGTCCCAACCCTTACCATTGATGGTGGTGGTAAAGAGCAACTGGCCCCAGCGGTTATAGATGCTGAAGTATTCAATCGTTTTTATGCCTGCGGCAATTGGGCGCAATACATCGTTCCTGCCATCATTGTTGGGGGTAAAACCAGTTGGTACAAATACCCGTGGCCCGGCAACGAACACCTTAATGGTGATATAGGCCGAATCAGTGCAATTGTTCAGGTCAGTTGCCACCACTTTATACCGGATAGCATCGGCCGGTTCATCGAACAAAGCAACCGGGCTGGCGATAGTGGCAGAAGAAAGATTGAACGGCGGCGACCACAGGTAGGTATTTCCGCCGCTGGCATGAAGTTGAAGTGGCTGACCCGTTACCACGGCAGTATCATTACCGGCCGATACCCGCATTTTAGGCAATACGGTTATGGTAACAGTATCACGGCCGGGCTTGGGACAACCTTTGTTATCATACGCCGTTAAAACAAAATCAGTGGTACGGGGCGGGAAGGCAACAGGGTTCAGCAGGGCAGGGTTATTCAGCCGGTTGGGAGGCGACCATGACCATGTCAGTCCGTCAGTACTGCCATTCAACTGTGTTGATTTGTTATAACAGATCACCTGGTCCGGTCCGGCATTCACGGAAGGGTAGGGTACCGGCGTTACCCGGATATAATCTGTGGCCGTACAGCCACCAATAACAGCCGTCACAGCATAATCAGTCAGCACATGTGTAACGGCAAACGGATTTTTCACCAGCGGATCGATGAAATTTGCAGCGGGTGTCCACGAGTAACGCAGCCCGTCTGATTGCACCCGTAATTGTATCGTATCGCCTTTGCAGATAATGGTATCGGCCATTGGCACCAGGGTTACATGGTCTACCACATTTACTTTTACCGAGTCGCGATTCTTGCAACCGTTATCATCCAGGTCAACATAATAGGTGGTGGTTACCAGCGGTGTTACGGTGGGTGTGGCAGTATTGGCCCCGGTGATATTGTACGGTGGTGTCCAACTATAGGTACCACTACCACCAGCGATTAGCATCAGCCTGTCGTTTATACAGATCAGTGTATCCCTGAAGGCCAGGGCGATGGGTGGTTTGTCAATAATAGAAATTGTTTTAAAAACTGTATCACGGCAGCCTCTTGTATCGGTGGCTATCAGTCTTACTCTTTTATCGCCGACAGTAGGATAGGAGTAGGACGGATGCTGAAGTGTTGATACATCGGTATTGATGGCGGGTTCGCCAAAGTCCCATGTCCAGGAATTTGGCACTCCATGCACCGAAGTGGTAAAGTCGGTAAAGAATGTTGGTTTGGTTACACATATACCGGCAGAAGCAAAATCTGGTACAAATCCGGGGTACACTTTTACCGTGCTGGTGGTGGAGTCGGAACAACTGCCATTACGGTTGATCACCAGTTTTACGGAATAATCACCAATAGAAGGGAAAGTATAGGTAAGTGTGGGCCCCGAAAACTGGTGTATCAGGGTGGTGGTGTTATCATATACTTCCCAGTCGGTGGTATTGATCAGCGGACTGAGGGTACGGTTGTTCAATGTGATGGTCATAGTGTTTTTGCAAAGAAAATACTCAGGCAGCAGGGTGGCAGATGCCACATTACAATCTGCCACCACGATCTGCAGGTCTTTCCGTTGGGTGGCAATTACCTGTCCGTTGCGTATTTCATCCACACAAACTGTTACCACATAGATCCCCACACCCGGCGCTTCGCCGCTTACCAGCCCGGTGAGCGGGTTGATGGTTACATTATCACCCATCGGGTTGAGGTAGGTGAAGAAAGGTGTATTGTAAGGCACCTGGGGATAAGCCGGCGGGTTGGGTGGCAAAGGAGTTCCGCCACCGGGTGCGGTGCTGTTGTAGGCCGAGCAAAACGAATACCGCAAATCATCTCCATCGGGATCGGTGGCCCCGAAGCTATAGGAGAAGCGGCTGCCGGCACAAACCTCCACGAGGTCGTTGCCATTATAGATGGCGCTGTTGTTTTGCGGATCAGCAAAATAGAATTCTGTACCCGGAATCTCTGCTGTATAGGTGGCACCAATATTACCGGAGCCGTCCAGGTTATTGATGCCGTTGATACGATAGTTTACCTGGCTGGCAATGGTATAGCCTCTCAATGATCCCGGCAGGCTTACGGTGAAAGTATAATAGGCTATATCATAGCAAACCTCGGGTGGGTTGGTGATGCAGGGATCATGATTGGTGAGGTTGATGTTTTCCGAGTTGGTAATTGGAACCAGGAAATCATTGATCCTTGCAGCATTGGTATTGTCAAATATGGAGATGATGGTGGGGTTGGGAAAATTGCGGCCGCTGCCACATCGTTGAAATAATTTGAGAGTAATGGTGTACTGAAACTGTGCCCCGTTCATCCCGGAAAATTCATAGTACATAGTGCCGCCGGTGATATGGCTGGCATGGGTGTCTTTACAGAGGTAACAGACAAACAGTAATATGAAAAGCAGTTTTCGTTTCAAAAAAACAGGAAGTGTCTTTAAAGATACACCATTAAACGCAGCATCAAAAAAGGCGGTTGCCCCTTCTTCAGGGCATATATTTATCCAGCTTATTGGGCAGCAGGTATAGCACAGGTGTTATGGAAAAAATGATGATACTGGCCATCGGTACCACAAAAGAAAGGGCGATGGCTATGCCATAAACGACAGGTGATAATAAAAACAATAAACGGGCTTCTTTTCTTACCTCCGCCGGAAGGGGTATTTCCAGGAAGGTGGGGCGGTTGATGCCATACAGCCATTGGGCATAAAGGGTCAGGTTGCACAAACTCAGGTTCAGGCCATACACCATGATAGCATACCATTTAAAGGTATCCTGTGCAAGGAAGCGGGTGCTGAAAGGTACAAGGCAAACGATCATGTAAAAAAGCACCCCAAGAAAGATAAAATAACGGTTGGTTCGGGCTATGTATTCAAACATCATGCGGTGCCCAAACCACATGATGCCGAGCACCACAAAACTGATCATGTAACAAAGGAACCCCGGCCATGAATGATGAAAGGCTTTTGTAAAAGCTTCCCAGCCATGCCCGATGATCTTTGGCAATTCCAGTTCTATGACAAGGATAGTCATTGCCACGCTGAAAATACCATCGCCCAGCGCTTCAAGCCGGCCTGATGCCATCCGGAGGGGTTTGACGGGTTCACTCATGCTTCTAAGCTAAATTTTTTTCCGGAATTAATCCTCTTGCTGCAACCGGAACGGGGAACGGGCACTCTTTTCTCTGTTGCCGCGAAATGGTTATTTTTAAAGTTAAATACCTGATATGAAGTACCTGCTGATCTTCCTGTTTATCTTACCCGGTTTTGTAAAGGCACAGGATTGTAAACTGATAAAGGAAACAGACCCCTACACCCGGCAGATCAAAATTTCAAGTGGTTTTGTGCATGTGGATGGCGGCTCGGTAAGCATTGATGCGGACAATAAAGAGATCATTGTGTTGTTTTCACTCGACGGACAAGAGAAGTGTTTTGATGAAAACTCCACCGCCGAAGTTTTCTTTGAAGGATTGAAAGGCAAAACACAAAGCCGGAACCAGGGCACTATGAACTGTGAAGGCCTCTTCCAGTTTGTTTTCCGCAATACCAAAAATACACCCACCACGATGCTCCAACGGATGATGACCAAAAAGATCACCCATATCATTTTCACCGGTAACAGCAAGAAGCCGGTAACGGTGAATATTGGCCCCAAGGAGCAGGAGGCAATCATGTCTCTTGCCACCTGTGTGGTAAATGAAGGGAAAACATTACTACAATAATTATTGTGCAGTACCGTCACTTTATTTTATTCCGTTTTCTTTAACGCAGGGAAGTAATACTATTCATCGCGGTGGCATCGTTTTGGCGGAAAGCCTTTCAAAATTCTTCCGGCCGCCAACTTCTACACTAAAACCACGCAATGATGAAAAACACCCTCACCGCAGCGTTGCTGCTGGCAACAGCTTTGTATTCCTCTGCACAACAGGCAAACAATGGCAATGGTACCGGAGGCCCCGGTTCCTTCAGTCTTGGCACACGCAATACTATCAGTGTGTTTAACGATGATGAAGGCATTGGCAAAGGTATCGGCGGGCAATTCAGGTTGCAATTGACTAACCGGCTCAATACTGAATGGTATTTTGATTATATCACTTCAAGGAACGGGCAGTACACTTTTCGCAACGATTATCATATCGGCTGGTCGGTATTATTATACACAAGGAGCAATCATTCATTTGAAAAACTGCTGCAACCCTATCTTATCGCAGGTCATTGTTTTGATTACAGCAAAGTGATGGCACAAAATGATAAGGCGAATACTGCCAGCCGTCTCAGTATGGCCACACAGGCTGGTATCGGTACACATATCAACATTACCCGCAAATTGGATTGTTCACTTTCCGGCCAGTATATGCTGCATTTTGGAAAAGAACTTGAAACAAACATTGACGCAGATCAAGTATTTATCGAAAGAAAACCGTTCACACACCCTCATGGGCACCTTTTAGTTACCATCAGTTTCAATTACCTGTTTGCAGATTTGTGGTAATTGGCATTGATGAAAACTTTCGCTATCGTTTGCGGTTTTTTTCTCTTACTGAAAACCATTAGCGGTGTCTGAATAAACTGCTGAAATATCATTTTTTCTTTTGTGTGGATTATTTGTGGATTAAACTGAAGTGTATTTTTAACATCACAGGTCTGTTACCTTATTTGAAATCCAAATGAATGACCCTGTGAAAACGAAAAATCCGAATACTTTGAAAAACTAAAATCTGATCTCTATGAACCAACCAAACAAGGCTCTTAAAAGCATTGGCCAGCCCTGCATCTCCCTGCAGGTTTTGGTAAGCAACATGCTCCGTCATTCGCAGCCATTGGCTGTAAGACGCAACACGATCATCGAAAACGAAGTGGACAATGGTTTCGTTCTCGGTGGGGCCATGCAAAAGGCTATCCCCGTTATGCGGGAGTTGCTCACTACTGTGGTGTCTAACTCCCGCAACGGTGATATCCACATCAGTGCTGACAGGCGAAACGATCAGTTGGTGGTGGAAATCCAGGAACGTAATAATTATAATGGATATGCACTGGCATTCAGTGTAGGTTCATTAGCGGCAGAAGCAGCATTTGCCGGAGCGCAGATCGATATAAACGGCCCGCAACAGAAAGTGGTTACAATTTCATTTGTTTTCCCATACGTTTTGCAGTCGGCATAAAGTGAAGCAGGCAGTTTGTTTGCTTCACTCAATGTGCACATGGGCGATGCAGGTTTGATCAACCCAGGAACTGAAGGCCATTTATCTTTTCCAATTGCTTTGCATCCCGTTTGTCTACGAGTTGCACATCATTCAGCTTGCGGAAGATATAGGTACGCCCCGTAATGTTGCCGCTGAGTGCTATTGGGTCGCCGCCTACCAGCTTTACTTTAACCATTCCCCGCTGGTTGCGGGTCGTTTCATTATCTGCACCATAGGCAGCCCGTTTTTTATTGCAGTTGCACATATTCAGCTGAAGTTTTTATTGGTTAGCTTTTCTAGCAGTATAGAAGCACCTGAATAATACAGGCAGAGTAATATGATCTCCTGCCATTTTGCAGCCGCCCAGAAGGCAGCCCCCAGGCCTGTCCAGATGCTGAGACAATAAAAGCAATCCATCAGTTTGCCAAAGAAAGAATTGCCGGCCAGTTTGCGCAGCCGGATGATAACATCAAAAGGACCATCCTCTGCGCTGATGAGATGTGTCACCCGCCAAACCACCACTGTGAGGATAAGGTATTTTTCAAGAAGAGTCATTCTTAAATTTAAAGAAAAGTCCGGAAGTTGGAAAGCCCGGACGAACATTCCGGTTTTCAAATCAGTTATTTTTTATTGCAAAAACGGGAAGCACACGTACTTCCCGTTTTTTGCATTGCCCGGTATCTTACTTCTCCCTCAGGCATATATTGTATGACGCAGGTATGTAATGGCCAACACCCTGGCTGTCAACAATCGTTTTATCAATGGCCCACAAGGACACCCCGCCACACGGATATGCATCTGCAGGTGTGGTAATGCTGAACGGCACTCCCGGCAGTGCAGGCGTATTAGCCGTGCCACTGGCACCACCTCCCCAGGTACTGCCAAAGCCCCAGGAAGAAATGTGCAGGTCGTTCACATAAAAATGACCGGTAATGGTATCGCCCTTCTTGTACTTTGTACAATCGCCGCCATCATCCACCTTCAGTTCAATATGCGGCCAGGTATTATCCATCTGGATCGTTTTACTGAAAACACCGGCCACCGTATCCACTTCCATATCTATCCTGAACTTATCTTCCGTACCTGGTGTAAACCTTGCCAGTACATTCAGCGTGTTCTTGGCCGGAGGCAGGAAGTGATAATACCCATCACTGTCAACTGCCTGCGTGGTGAATTGCACATAGGGGAAGCTGCTCAGGTGACCCACCACAGTAAACGAGTCATTTGCATAATAGAAAGTGCCTTTATCAAGATTTGTAATGCGGATGCGGTAGCGGTATCCTTCGAACGGTGGTCCGTTTAGAACGATCAGTCCGCCAAACGGCGCTCCTGTGGGAACAGGGGTGCCGTTATAGGCAAAGAAGGAACCGGGTTTGGTAAGGCCCGAAACATCATTTACATGCGATACATCAATACCACCGATAATGTTGAATAACGGGAACACATCACCAGGATTGATCACAACGCCGGGTTTTACCTGTACATGTGCATCCACCCGGTTGCCATAAAATTCCAGTTTATCCGGGTCGGTGGTGGAAGGCGCCACATTCCATGACAGTACGCCCCGCACCTTTACCAGGTTGGGTGATGTGCACAGTTTGCGGTGATATCGGGCATCCAGTGGTAAGGAAACACTGTACCACAATGCATCACCCTTCATCTGGATATCATGCACGGTAAGTTGTACGGTATCCAGGTATTGCCAGTTACAAGGATCGCCCCAGTTGATCCAGAAAGCAACGTATTCCTTGCTGCCGTTATCGCAAAGGTTACCGCTGTAGCCGGTATTCTTTTTGATCTTCAGGGTTGCCACTAATGATTCAGTATTGTAATCAAGACCCACACATTCCAGTTCCTCATAGTCCACATTGGCCTTGGAAGTGTTTACCGGCAGCGGGATGATGAGTTCATCAATAATCTTGACAAAATCTATCTTGGCCGCAGTAAGCACTTCTTTATCCATCATCGTTATTTCAGAAGAAGGATACTTGATCATATTTGCCACTGTTTTGAAAGCAAACCTGCCGGCAGGTACTTTCAGTTTAACGGCTGCTTCAATATGATCGGCCAGTTTGGGAGGCAGCGGTTGCGGATTAAGTGAAGCGATATCCACCCCGCTCATCGTGGCGATTTCTTTTATACTGAGATGCGGCGCAGCAGTTGCCAGGCTGAGAAAATCGGCGATGTGGAACTGAGGTTCTTTCAGTTCAAACAGGAAAACAGGCTTCATCTGCACATCACTGTCAAGCACTGATCCCCATACAGGCTTCCAGTCGGGTGAACCGGCAGGGGGTTCATGATTCCAGGAAAGGATTGCCCGAAGCGTAGGCAGGGAGGGTGCTTTGCAGAAAGAAAACCTGTTAGTCTTCTTTTTCAAAGTGGTTACATAAATAAGCGGATGGTTGTTTTGCCCTGTGCAATCTTTTCCGGCAGGGATATCATGCACATTAACAGCCGTAACGCCCTGGTCAATAAAACCAAGACCATCGTGAAAGTCGAGATAGAAACGTACATACTCAAAAGAGCCGGCACTGCACAATGAACCGCCATATCCTGCAGATCGTTTTACTGCAAAAGTGGCTTCCATGTCTTTTGTGTCCGGGTTGTAGCCCAGGCAGGTGAGTTGTTCATAACTGGTGTCAGAAATGAGTTTGAAAATGGGTTTCAGCTTACTGCCGGGAATATTGCCGAAATAATTCGGGTTTTTCGCCAGCATCAGCTTAAAGTGTGTCCGCTCTGCCTGAATTACAAGCTCGGCCGGAACCGGGTTGGTACTTTTAGCCATAGTTTTAGGTTTAATGGTTTAAGGTTTAAAGAACTGATGTATGTAAAAGAAGCTAACCGGTATAACATGCAGTTGTACCAACAGCTCCTGTATACTGATACAGTAAGAAATAATTGCTTAAAATCAGAGAGGGGAATGAATGGTGAAGCTTATGACGGGAAACATGTGCAAGGTATGACAGGGCAATACACAAGTCAATAACATAAACAGGGTATTTTTTGAAATGCGGGTGCTGTAACCTTCCGGTACGGAATTCACGCACAGTTATGATTTACGGGTTGTACCGCAACGGGCTCATTCCATATTTTTCCAGTAATTTCACACCAATGAGAAGATACTTATTAGCATCCTTGCTGATGATCGCCGCTGGTGCCGGGGCACAGGAATTGAACCAGGTAGGATTTACCGGTGGAAAAACGGTGGCTTTTCTGACCTTCCGTACCGACCAGGATATTCTGATCCGCCTGTCGGAAGATGGTAAACTGATGGAGTGGGGCACTGCTTCATTATATCCTTCTAATAATAACCCTTATCCCGCCCGTCTGCAGGCTTACCCCGGCCGGGTGGAATATTATGGTAATGAATATGATTCCACCCTCCGTGGCAAGGTTAAAAGTATCGGGGCCTGCAACATCACCTATTTTCCCGGCAGTGAGAATGCCATGAAGGCCGGTAAAGTGAGAAGTATCGGCCGCTCCTTTGTTGATTATTATGAGCAGTACGATAATGCTGCTTTTCGTGGCAAGGTGAAACAGGCGGGCTTGTTTTCCTTTAATTATTATGCGGCTTATGAGGATGAAGCGATCCGTGGCAAACTTAAATCAGTTGGCACCACGAACATTCAATACTATTCCAGTTTTGATGATAAGAATATCCGCGGCAAACTGAAATCCATCGGCAGTTTTTCCTACACATGGTACACACAAACCGACAGCCGTGGCTATCCCGGCACCCTGAAATCGGGCGCCATCACACAAAGTATCAGCGGGGTGAATTATTTGCTGATAATGTGATGGGGTTTTATTGAAACTCCCACACCGACCGGTACACGCCCCTTTGTTCAGTATAAACAAGCAATGCATTATAAAATGGATCAGCACCGATGGTGGCGCTGTCGCCGATGATATACAGTTGCTCTTTGGCACGGGTAATGGCCACATTCATCCGGCGGTAGTCTTTCAAAAAGCCGATCTCGCCATCATCATTGCTCCGCACCAACGATACAATGACGATCTCTTGCTCCTGTCCCTGGAAGCTGTCTATCGTGCTGATACGGTACCCATTGGTAAAACGCTCTTTTGCAGCCGACACCTGTCCGGCATAGGGAGAGATGATCGCCGTGCGCAGCGGATCGGGTTGTATTTCTTCCAGTAGTTTTTGCAATAAGTCCAGTTCACCTTCATTCTGCAGACTTACTCCGTCGGGCCCATGTGTTTCATCATTACCTGAGCCTGCCGTATCTATAAAGGTGATATGCGGGCCATCATCCGCCAGGTGGGCAGCAGTTTGCAATAAATCATTATAGAAATAATTGCTGCTGAAGCCGGCAATGGATGGGCGCATGCGGTACTGTGTGTTCAGCAGATATACATTGCCGGAGGATGCGATGGCTTTTTCCAATATAGATAAATTGAAACCCAGCCGCATGGCTTCCTGGCTGAGTACGGTGGGAGGGAGTTGAAAGTGATCTCCTGCAAGTACATATTTATCCGCCAGCGGAAAGATGCACCAGGCCAGCGGCTCGATACATTGCCCGGCTTCATCAACCACGAGGGTGTTGAAATGCAGATGGTCCACACCGGCATCATACAGTCCGATGGGAGTGCCGGCGATCACCTGAGCTTCTTCAAACAGTTTTTCTTCATTATAGGCCTGCATTTTTTTTATTTCAGTCCGTATACTTTTTACTTCTTTAAAAAGAAGGTTGCGCTGTTCCCGTTCGGCTTTGCCAAAACTTCTTTTATACTTCAGTGCCATGCGGCGAAATTCTTCGGCCCTTTTTTTCAGTTCCTTTATTTCCTTTTGCTGGCGGCTGCCGGTCATGCGGCCTTCGGGTGTATGCGGAAAAATGGCGCTATCCACCTTGCTCATGTTGCCCACCCGCAGCAGGCGAATACCCTGTTGCAACAATCCTTTGGCGATATTATCCACGGCGGTATTGCTGGGTGCCGACACCAGTACTTTTTCTCCCCGCTTTACCAATTGCCAGATGGCTTCCACGAGTGTGGTGGTTTTGCCGGTACCGGGCGGGCCATGCAGAATGGTGAGCTGTTCGTTTTGCACCACAGCCTGGATAGCGGTGTGCTGACTGGCATTCAACTGCCCGTTGCGCCACTGCAGCGGCTGTTCTTTGATGGTTGATGGAACAACAGGAGTGGTGACTTCCTCGTGCAACTGCTCAAACAGTTTGAATAACGGCTTGTTTTGTTCCAGTTCTCCCAGTGTTTTCTTCATGATAGTGGTGGTGCGGGTATCAGGTGCCAGTTTGATACCCACGCCATCATCTTCTATCCAATCGGGAAAGTCGGGAGCAAAGAGCCGGAATTCGCCTGCCTTGCCATCGAGACTAAGCAGCACTCCTTTGATGGGTTCTTCGCCAGTGATGAAGCATTCGATAGCCGCTCCGTCACGAAAGAGGGAAGCTTCCGGCGGGAAGGCCAGTTTAAAACTGATCTCCGGGTAATCGGCATAGCCAAAACTTTTGCGTGTGATGATCAGCGGGTGCAGGGCCAGCCCCTCCGCTTTCAATTGCTTAAGGGTATGAGATTGATCAAGCTGGTACCGTTGGGCCTGTTCTTTTTCTTCCAGCGCCACACATTTCAATAGTACTTCCAGTTGGGGGTGCATGGAGTGAAAATAATAAATACCAAACAACAAATTCCAAATAACAAAAACGGGATTTTTTTCATACTTGCATTTCCAGATTTTTTCAGCGGTCGATTAAAGCACTATCTTTATAAGTCGTAAGTCGTACCTCATATGTCGTAAGTCATAAGTCGTACCTCATAAGTCGTACCTCATAAGTCGTACCTCTTACTTCATACATCAAAACTCATCATGAAAAAGTTTCGCTTCATTCCCGGTGTTTTGCTGTTGCTTGTGTTTTCGTTTCCATTGGCGGCGCAGGTGCCTGTGTATGAGGAGCCAGTGCATAAGCCTGTTTTTGTCAATAAATATTTCCGGTTGATGGATGTGCATATAAAGGCCGGGGATACCACCTTATTCCATATTCATTCCACGCCGTCTGCTTTTGTCTATCATACATCCACCAGCCTGGCAACACAGATAAAAGGGCAGGGGTGGGTAAAGGAAAAATCAGAAGCCGGTAAAGCGTGGTTCCGCTCTTTCCGTCCCGATTCACTGGTTCACCGGGTGGCAGTTGTTGATTCTATGCCCCTTCATGTTAATGATGTGGAGATACTGTCGGCCTACCAGCCTGCTGCTTTTTCACTCACCATGCCCTATGCCATCCTCTTTGAAAATGATACTGCCGTTGGTTACCGCCTTACCAATGCGGACCTGACAGGTCAGGAAATCAGCGGCCGCGGTCCTTTGCTGGCCATACTGGTAAAAGGCGAAGGGGTGGAGTACCACGATGTGCCTTCTGATGAACGGCGCACTCTGCTGCCCGGCCGGTTTTTATACATCAGCCCGGGTTTGGTGTTTACGCTGAATGCCAAAGGAACCTACCCGGCTGACCTGGTGATCTTCGAAATAAAATAATTTTTCCTGCCCGGGCTTAACGAGTATCAGCAGCCCGTATAACCTCCGTCATATTTCATCTTTACAGCAAAAGCAACATTTGCCCGGTAATTATTTGCTTACTAACAATACAACTTATTATGAGAAAAGAATACTGGGTAAATGTAAAACATGTAGACAACCGGCTGGTGATCTACCTGAATGGAGAAACCATCTGGGACAGCGGCATTGTACACGATGATCCTGAACTGAACACCTATGTGGAAATAACACCCATGCTGCAGGAGCATGCCGGGCATACCAGTGAGCTTATTTTTGAAGGCTTTAATGATTCCTTTACTTCTGAGAACGCTGAAGGCGAGATGAATCCCTGGCATTTTCATTACCGGGTGGTAAGCCGCACCATAGATGAGAACGGCACACTGGTAAATGAGGCTGATATCATCGCACCTTACAACGAGAAGCACCTTTCCAATCCGAATATCCGGGCCATCAATAATTGCTACCAGCTTATAAAGAACAACGGAGAATTCAAAGTGGTATCGAACCAGTTGTCGCAGCAGTTCTATAAATAAAAAACTAATGTGATAATGTGGAAATCCCGGATGGCCGGGACAGGTGTGCTAATCTGCTGGAATGCTGCGAGCCTTAACGAATGGGATAGGTATTAATGGGCAAATGTGCTGATGTATTGATTAGCACATCACCTGATTGCCGAATAATCAGATAACCTCCTGACAACTTCGTATGTACGCATCAGCACATCAGCATATCAGTACCCACCAACTTTGTTGGGGGCACGCATCAGCACATCAGCACATCAGCATATCAGTACATCAGCACATTAAGTATTTTTCTCTATCTTTCGCTGCATAAACACAGGATCATGCGACAATTTTTTTGGTATGCTATGCTTATCCTTTCAGGATGCACTGTTGCATATACCCGTGCCCTTGCCCAGCCGCCCGAGAAGCCGGATACAGTGAAGACCGGTATTTACATCACCAGTGTGCATGATATAGATTTCAAACAAAAGGAGTATTCTGCTTCATTCTGGTTATGGCTTAAATACACGAATAAGGATTTTGATTTTGTCAACAACCTGGAAGTGCCGCAGGCTAAAACGGTGGAGAAAGTATTTACCACGGTGGATACCAGCGGCGGACGGGTATATATACTGATGAAGCTGCTTTGTGTGATGAAGGACTCGTGGAAGATATCCAACTTTCCGTTTGATGTACAGAAGCTGCGGATATCTTTTGAAAACTCGCAGTACGACAGCCGCTACCTGGTATTTGCGCCGGATACACTGGGTGAGAACTTCGACAAACGTTTCACCCTCCGCGGATGGAATATAGACAGCTGTGTGATATCCTCCAATATCCGTAAATACGAAACAGCCTTTGGTGATGACCGCTATGCCCAACCCAAGGCAGAATACGGTGTCTACCGGGTAAGGTTGTCAATCACCCGGCAGGCGGGCGGTTTGTTCTGGAAAATGTTTCTGGGCATGTACGTTGCTTTCCTGATTTCCTTCATCTGCTTTTTTATTCATGCCGATGGTATGGATTCCCGCTTCGGCCTTAGTGTGGGTTCTTTGTTTGCCGTGGTTGGTAACAAATACATCATTGATTCATCCCTGCCTGAATCGTCTTCCCTGACGCTTGTGGATATTCTGCATGGCATCACACTCATATTTATAGTGCTGATCATTGCGGCCAATACCTATTCACTCAAACTTATCAAGCGGAATAAGATCAGCAAGGCTATTAAGTTCGACAATTGGGGGGCGGTGGTAACCGGCTCATTATACCTGCTGCTGAAT
>JAEUVM010000539.1 GCA_016787125.1 Chitinophagaceae bacterium
CCTCAAACACGGCGGTGAATATTTCCCTTCGGCAGTGGGAGAGGTGAATGTGGTAAAGAAAATGAAGGCGGTGAATGCGGTGATCGGCGGCGAAGGTAATGGCGGTATCATTGTACCTGATTTTCATTACGGCCGTGATGCCCTGATTGGCATTGCCTTGTTTCTTTCCCACCTGGCAGCACATAAAAAAGGCATCAAATCGCTGCGCACCACGTATCCGGATTATTTTATTTCCAAGAATAAGATCGAACTCAATAATGGGGTGGATGTAAAGGCCATTTTTGAAAAGATAAAGGAAAAGTATGTCCGCAACCCGATCAATACCGAGGATGGCCTGAAGATCAGTTTTGATAATGACTGGGTGCACCTGCGTACTTCAAATACAGAGCCGATCATCCGCATTTATGCTGAAAGCGATTTTGAAACCACGGCCAATAATATTGCCATGCAACTGATGCGGGATATTAAGGAGTTTAGTTAAGCTGGTTTGATCAGATAATTTTTGCTTTTCGAAGCGTTTCAATTTGAAGCAATAAATTATCCCACAAGGTAACAAAGAGAAGATCTGAGGGAACTCCAATAAACGAAGCAAAAGATCCGTGCAAATCGACCAAATCAGCGTCCTCCGCGTTCCTATTAGCTTCTTGCAAAGTAGCAAAAGGGAGAATTTGAGAACTTCCGTATTTGCGCAGCAAAAGAAATCTGTATTCATCTTCTGCTGCCATAGGTTTTGGTCCGGCTTATCTTTCAAAAAGATAGCCCAACGGCTAATGCTTATCTTTGCACCACCCATTACTAACGGTATAAGATATGAACCGCATCTACTTCGATAATGCTGCCACCACCGCCATGGATCCTGCTGTGCTCGATGCCATGTTGCCTTATATGACCACCCATTTCGGCAACCCCTCCTCTATTTATTCTTATGGCAGGGAGAACAGGCTCGCCATCGAAACGGCCCGCAAAACCGTGGCCCGCATCCTGAATGCACATCCCGGTGAAATATTCTTTACCAGCGGCGGCACCGAAAGCGATAACATGGCTGTATCGGCTGCTATCCACGATCTTGGCTGCAGGCATATCATCACTTCGCCTATTGAACATCACGCCGTACTTCATGCAGTGGAACAGTGGGATAAAAAGGATATCGTTACCAGCAGTATGGTAAAATTGTTGCCTGATGGTCATGTGGACCTGGCCGACCTTGAAGCACAATTGGCAGAAAGAAAAGAACGTTGTTTCGTAAGCCTGATGCACGCCAACAATGAGATCGGCAACCTGCTGGATATTTATGCAGCAGGAGAGATCTGTAAAAAATAC
>JAEUVM010000543.1 GCA_016787125.1 Chitinophagaceae bacterium
CTACCGCACCGATTCCAGAAACACATCGGCTCAGAAAGTGGAAGCCTCCCTATGCTTTTGTGTTTCGGGGCAGCAAAAATAGAGCTTTTGACCCTAAATCTGCAATCTAAAGTCAAAAATCTGCAATTCTTGCTACATCCCATATTCGCTCAAAAACTTGATGCGCATGATCTTGAGCTGCTCCCAGTTGAAGTTGTACTCCGACAACTCCTCCTGCGCCACCTGCAGTGATGAGGTTTCGCAGCTCTTGAAGTATTCCATGATCTCATCCTGGTCGTCGTCGTCGAGCATTTCATCAATGGCATAGTCAAGGTTCAGCTTGGTACCGCTGGCGGCGATGGTTTCCATTTCTTCCAGCATTTCATCCATGCGCCAGCCTTTGTTTTTGGCGATGGTTTCCAGCGAAACTTTTTTATCTGTGTTCTGAATGATATAAACCTTGCTGCCGCTTTTATTTACCACGCTTTTCATTACAAAATCATCCGGACGTTCGATATTATTCTCTTCCACGTAGCGGGTAATCAATTCTACAAACGGCTTTCCGTATTTAAGCGCTTTGCCCTTACTAACGCCCTGGCATTTTTCCAGTCCTTCTGATGTGACGGGATAGAAAGTGGCCATATCCTGCAGCGAGTTTTCCAGGAAAATAACAAATGGCGGCAGGCCTTTCTTCTTCGCTTCTTTCTGGCGAAGATCTTTGAGCATTTCAAACAGCCGCTCGTCGGCCGCTGCGCCTATGGTAGATTCGGTTGCTTCTTCATCATCTGCATTGGCATCATCATACAATTTGTTCAGTACGATCTGGAAAGATTTTGGCTTTTTGGCAAATGCTTCTGCCTTTTTGGTAAACTTCAGCACGCCATATTCTTCAATGTCTTTTGTCAGCAGTCCTTCCAGTATCATTTGCCGGATCAGCGAATTCCAGAAGTGATTGTCTTTATCATTACCGCTGGCAAATGCATTCAGTGAGTCGTGGCGGAACATCTGTATCTGCGGTGTCAGTTTGCCGCTGATGATCTGCACCACATAGTCGGTGGCAAATCTTTCATCGAGTTCTTTGATTGCCTTGAGTACAATTACGGCTTCTTCTTTTGCTTCGATCCGTTCCTTCGGATGTTTGCAGTTATCACACTGGCCGCAATTTTCCTGTGCGTACTCTTCGCCAAAATAACTCATCAGTATTTTGCGGCGGCATACACCGGTTTCGGCAAAGGCTACTGTTTCGTTGATCAGTTGTGCGCCCACTTCCCGTTCGCTGAGGGGTTTGTCACGCATCAGGTGTTCCAGCTTGCTTACATCTTTATGGGAATAATACAGTACGCATTTTCCTTCCAGTCCATCGCGGCCGGCACGACCGGTTTCCTGGTAATAGTTTTCAATTGACTTTGGAATATTATAATGGATCACAAATCGGATATCGGGTTTGTCGATACCCATACCGAAGGCGATGGTGGCGCAGATTACCTGCACATCTTCACCAAGGAAAAGATCCTGCCGCTCGGCCCGCAGCTTGCTGTCGAGCCCGGCATGATAGGCCACGGCTTTGATGCCATTGGCCATCAGTATATCGGCGAGTTCTTCGGTGGTTTTCCGGTTGAGGGTATAAATGATCCCGCTTTTGCCGCTCATGCCTTTGATAAAACGGACGATATTTTCATCGGTCTGTGCCTTCTTGATCTTCGGCAGCACTTCATAGTACAGGTTGGCCCGGTTGAAGGAGGAAATAAAAATATTGGGGTCGCGGAGGTCGAGGTTCTTTACTATATCGCTCTGCACTTTGGGTGTGGCGGTGGCGGTGAGGGCGATCACGGGTACGTCCGGGCTTATTTGTACCATCATTTCCCGCAGGCGGCGGTATTCGGGGCGGAAGTCGTGGCCCCACTCCGAAATACAATGTGCCTCATCTACTGCAAAGAAGGAGATGGTAAGGTCGGAGAAGAATTCCAGGTTTTCCTGCTTGGTCAATGTTTCCGGTGCCACATACAGCATCTTGGTTTTGCCGGTGAGCAGGTCGTCGTGTACTTCTTTGATCTCTTTCTTGGTAAGGGTGGAGTTGAGAAAGTGGGCCACTTCGTCGTTGCTGGAATAACCTCTCACCAGGTCTACCTGGTTTTTCATCAGGGC
>JAEUVM010000603.1 GCA_016787125.1 Chitinophagaceae bacterium
CGGCTGCAGCGCAAGGTCCAAAGCACTGTTGTTGTTCCTGGCCGTCTGAAAATAATTGTTGTACCTGTCGAAGGTCTTAATAGCATCGACACCCGTAGCCGATACTGTGTCGCGGAGCATCTCATACAGCTTGCCCACCTTTATAAAAAGGTCGTTCAGACTGATGTGATAATCCAGCATTTGGTGGAGGTCGGTCGCATTTTCTGTTCTCGGCAAACACTCCTCAAATGATAAGGCTATACCACTCATCGAGCGGACAATGCCTTGGCGGCCATTGCCCATTGTTCGCAGGCCTACTCTTTCCTTATCGGAAAGACTTACAGCATGCGATTCAAAGTGGTTAATAGATTCATCGGCGGCAGCATTCATTTTCACTAATACGTCTTCGGTGGGTTTGGAACTAATCATCTTTTTCATCTGATAAAATTTAATTTAAAAATTTGTTTAGGAGTGCAAAATAGATTGGGGTTTGGAAACAAAAAACAGGGCTGTAGTGTCAAAAAACCAAACCTTAACGTTTAGCACCCTTTGCAACACATCCTTTTGTTTTCACCCGGGTGTGTGATTTTATTAGAATTCGTATCGATTTTGATGGTAAGCGGGAAACCTGGTGAGAATCCGGGAAATGCAGTAGTGGCATGCCAAAACCACAGGGGTCGGGGAAGCTTTAACAAAATCGGCGAAAAATAGTTGGCTGTTTTTTTACCGGTCAGACCGGTGGCTGATAAATAGTTGACTGATGACGGTTAATGGTTGACCGGGTTTCTATTCGGAGATACTTTTATTTTGGTACCGGTCAGACCGGGACCGTCAGACCGGAGTTCGCCGATTGATAAAAACAGCTTATCTTATACCAGGTTAAGGTTTTGATACAGCAACGCTAAAACAAAATGCCATGCCTTCTGCTGTCAAAACCATTCTGCAAAACAATACCGTGCGGTGGCACTGGCCCGTTACCGTGGGCCTGCCTCCACTGTCGAAACTGAAACCTGCCACCCTCACCCGCTTTCATTGGGCCAAAGAACTGAGCCGCCCCACCCCCATCAACTTCCGGGGACAGCCCCTGCATTATAATATAGTATTGTGCAACAACCCCGCGGAAGCTGCCGCACTTACCAAAATAACGCTGCCCGGCAACATCGCCATCCGTGCCGATGTGCTGCTGATCAAATGCGAGCCTTCTGTTTTTCAACCAGGCAATCCCTCTCCCGGTATGGAACTCACAGCCCGCATCCTCGCCAATGGCTTTGGCGCCTCCGGTGTTATCTTCTTCCACACTTCACTGCCGGATGAACGGTGGTTTGAAATG
>JAEUVM010000606.1 GCA_016787125.1 Chitinophagaceae bacterium
GTGACATTTGATAACGGACGTCATTATTATTCAAATGTTGTCAGTCTGAACGGAGGAGATAAATCATTTCCCCGGCTGGTAAACACATTTGTAACAACAGGTAATTTAAACATCAGCAGTCCCGGGCAGTTTGAGTACACCGTATTTGACATGAACGGGAGGGCAATAACCCGCGGCCGCTTGTCGCAGGGAGTCAGTTCTGTTTCATTGCCTTTTACATCCATGGGTATGTATATTATCGAGTTCAAAAACGGCAACACAACATATACGGAGAAATTTACCCGTAAGTAATCGGGATAAGAAGTAATAGTCACTGATATGTCATTTATTGTATTGCCTGGTTGGTTTTGATTAGCATGGAGGCCGAAAGGCCTCCTTTTTTATTCCGCAATTCATTTAAACAATTGCAAAACAACAGGTAAGTGATAAAGTTAAGGCGTTAAGTATTTTCACCTAATTCATGTTGCTTCCAAAAAGGCAGCTGTTTTAATCGAAGTTTATTGTTACTTTTATGCAAGGCAACCAGCGACACACCTATAACTCTAGAAACAGATCCGTATGGATAAGATTACAATTATGCTTGTTGATGATCACAAGCTTATAAGGGAGTCCTGGTCTTTCATTCTGAACAGCGACAACCGCTTCAGGGTGGTAGGTGAAACCAGTAATGCCGATGATGCTGTCGAGATTGCAAAGACAGAAAAACCCAGGATTATTTTAATGGATATTAATATGTCACCGGTTAATGGTTTTGAAGCCACTAAGCTGGTGCGAAAATATTCTCCTGGTTCAAAGGTGATAGGTATTTCCATGCATTCAATGCCCACCTATGCCAAGCGTATGCTGCAAATGGGTGCAATGGGGTATGTGACAAAGAATTCATCTAAGGATGAATTGCTTACCGCTATCATGGAGGTAAATGGAGGGAAGAAATATGTATGTGATGAAGTGAAGAATATTCTGGCCCAACAGGAACTGGAAGAAGATGGCAGCCAGCCTGATCTGAATACACTGTCGAAGCGGGAAATTGATATCGTTCAACTGATCAAAGAGGGGCTGTCTTCAAAAGAGATAGGGCAGCGCCTTGATATATCGCTCAAAACTGTGGAAGTACATCGCTACAACATACTCAAGAAGCTTAACCTTAAAAACACTGCAGCACTGGTCAATTTTACCAATGCCCACGGACTTTAAACCTTTTTTTTCTCCCGTTCAGCAAGTTTATCAACCACATCATTTAACTGGAAACCCCGGTATTGCAATAGTATAAGATAATGGAACAGGAGGTCGGCCGCTTCATTGAGAAAACGGTTGTCATCATTGTCTTTGCTTTCAATCACAAGCTCCACTGCCTCTTCACCCACTTTCTGCGCCACTTTATTTATTCCGGCAGCAAATAAAGCGGATGTGTACGAACCTGGTGCATTGTTCTCCTTTCGGCTTTGAATTGTCTCTTCCAGTTTTGCAAGCGAAAACCCGGAGTTGGTTTCG
>JAEUVM010000647.1 GCA_016787125.1 Chitinophagaceae bacterium
GAAACCATTGCTGATATGGTGGGGGATTGGGAGGGGGCCGTTTACTCAGTCCTTGGTATGTCCCCCGAGGAATATGCTGCTGAGGAAACTTCAGAAGATGATCAAACTGAAGACCTTAAAGCGCTCCGCGCCAAAGTCAAAGCCCTCATCACCAACGATTCCGAGTACGCTGAGATCGGACGGCACTTCAACCTTGACCCCGACTACGACGAAGTGTACGAGCACTACATTGTGAATTCCAGTTGGGCTGCCGACGACCTTCGGGCTTACGGCCAGATCGTTTTCGAGTTCGGCGGGCTGACCATTTTTGGGCGCTGCACTACTGGGCAAAGTATGTCTCTTGATGGGTGGACGCGCAGATTGATGCGGGATTTGCCTGAGGATCATTGGATTTGGAGCGAAGTGAAATGAAAATCAAAATCTTCCACGACACACGCTCCCACCTCATATGGGCGGTTCGCATTGTCGAGAAGGGCGACAAGTACGGACTCGACGACTGCCTGGATAACGACGGAACACCCTTCGTCGAGTTCTACGATACCCGGCACGAGCACACCGACCTTGGCCAGTTCGTCAGCCGCTACTTCCTTGACACCTTGACGAGGGGAGAAGGAGGTCTGAATCTCTACGGAGGAGTACCTAGACGGAATATCAATGAACCTTGCATGAATCGAATCCGAGACTGGTTACGGAGGCAAGCATAATGAATAACGCTCGTTTTTATATTCGTACTACTGTTCTTACAGACGGCTCAAAAGTTTATGACGTCATGGTTGTAGATGAGTACGGAGAACCACACCTATTTTGGCCTGCTAACACAGAGGCTGCCGCCTTGTTATGCGCCGACGCTCTAAACCTAGCGTCTGGAAACTGGCTATGATTCGCCGTCTGTTGTGTTTTCTGGGGCTGCACGGGCCTTACTGGAATGGGCCAGAGTGGGGCAGATGTGGTGAACCTTTCGTGCGCGAGTGCCCTCATTGCAAGATGCGCTGGTATGGGCAAGAGATCACATACTACAGCCGCTACTATGGGGGTGAAGTGCGCGGGATCGGGGATTGGAAGACCCGAGCGCAGTGCATTAAGGACGGCGAATGGCTTGGGGATAAGTTCCCAGGGCAGAAACTGTAATTTTTAAAGGAGAAAGCATGAAACCCAACCCCGAAGAAACCCCCGAGGGCTACTGCGAAGATTGCGCCCTCCCCTGTTACGGCGTCCTCGTGGATGAAGGTATCGGTGCCTATGAATTCTGGGGAACCCAAGGCTTTCACCACGACTACGTTTACAAATCCCACTGCTGCAACGCTGAAATCCTGGACCAAAACCCATGTTGCAGCGAATGTGGGAAGCGCGAGATCGAGGATTACGGGCTTTGCCCTGCTTGTTGCGAATCTCTTGTTTGACATATTTTCATATTAGGAGCAATCATGCACCTCTCAATTACGAACATCACCCGCACCCAACACATTGCCAAGGCCGACGACCTCGGTGAATTTGAACTCACTTT
>JAEUVM010000687.1 GCA_016787125.1 Chitinophagaceae bacterium
ATCGGCTTACAATCCAACCGAGACAGGCCTGCTTTATGTGGATCATTGTGTGGGTAATGTAGGCTGGAACCAGATGAATGTGTGGGTGAAATTCTATGAAGAAGTGATGGGCTTCCGCAATATTCTCAGTTTTGATGATAAAGATATTTCCACCGAGTACTCAGCGCTGATGAGCAAGGTGATGAGCAACGGCAACGGCTTTGTAAAATTCCCGATCAATGAGCCGGCCGAAGGCAAGAAGAAGAGCCAGGTGGAAGAGTTCCTTGATTATTACAACGGTGAGGGCTGTCAGCATGTGGCCATTGCCACCAATGATATTGTGGCCACGGTATCTGAATTGCAGAAAAGGGGCGTGGAGTTCCTTTCCATCCCGCCGGCCTATTATGAAACGGTGCTCGACAGGGTGGGCAAGATAGATGAAGACCTGGAGCCATTGCAGCGTCTCGGCATACTGATAGACCGGGATGATGAAGGCTACCTGCTGCAGATATTCAGCAAGCCGCTGGAAGACCGCCCCACTTTATTCTTCGAGATCATCCAGCGTAAAGGAGCCAAGAGTTTTGGAAAAGGGAACTTCAAGGCGCTGTTTGAGGCACTCGAGCGGGAGCAGGAGGCCAGGGGGAATTTGTGATTGGTGGCGGCAGGAAGTAAACCAAAATAATTTACGATTGGTGATCGGGCCAGTGATAAATATGCACTGGCCTTTTTTATGTGGTGGGGAAAACAGGCTTATTTGTGCTGGTAAAACTGCTGTGCATCATCAAAGCAAGAGGATAACACACACTATTCCTCAGCCAAAATCACCCTGCGCATCTTTATTTCTTTTTCTTCGATTAATGAGTAAAGAAGCTGTCAGGATTATACTGGTAATTATCAGTAGCCAGGTTAATGACCGTTCAAACCTGAATCGCTTTATCAGCCTTTTCGTCAGTTCTTTATCTTTTGTTGTTGCTGCTGTATTTCCTGTTATTTGAAATAGTAATTCATATTCTCTTTCTTCCTTTTTCATTATTTGTTCAACGTCTCCATTCTCTCTTGTAGCCACCATCCAGAATTCCGACACGCCATCAATTCCGGCAGTAACAGATGATGTATCTCCGGGATTTAGTTTTTTGACTTGTTTTACAATTGGCCTTTGATTGTCGTAAAATGATATCAGGTGGATGTTTAAGGCAGATGGGGTTTGATTGATTGTCTTTACAGGTATTAGTATTGAATTCCACTCGTTGTTTTCAGATACATAATGAAACAATAAGGTAAGCATGCCAAATATAACTCCGCCTATTTTGAGCAATTTATATTTCCCCCGGCTTTTGTAATTGATAATTGCAAAAGACACCAGGATAATAAATAAGGCGAGTTTTACAGTCATTTGGGCATTTTATGAGGCTGCTGCCTGAAAAGATTTGTCAATGGCTTGGATATTTATGAAGGCCAGGGGTTATCATAGACATTCCTTTAGTTTGTCTCTGATTGATTGCTTAAAAGCTTCGGCCATTTTTAGTTTAAACAAACCAGGTTTTATCGCACCACTTTTTAGCCTCTCCTCCATCCAGTCTGCTACAAAACCCGGTGCATATCCGTTCATGGTGAATTCGCCATCATGAGTTAAGGTCATTATTTCCGGATAGATTTCGAGATAATGTTTTTTGTTCCTTACCGTTTTATAGTCTGCGTACAGCCAAAACTGAATGTCGTACATTAAATGCGAAAGATCATCTGCGTGAAGGGAGAAATGCCCTTTTTGCATTACCACTTCTTTGGCAATCTTCCGGATCACTGTCCCGATTTCAGGAATATGGGTGAAGTTGTCGCACAACTTTGCCAGGACGGTGGAGAACCTGCCATGTTCAACCGTATGAAGAGCAATGATTTTCTCATCTGCAGAAGTATCGTAATTGCTTTCGTTTACAAGTCCGCGGATAAACGTTTCAAAGTCCTTTGCAAGGAAAGTAATACGGTCACTATCGTCAACATGGACAACTTCCGGCTCTCCCTGTCTCCCACACTTTGTATAATCCAGCATGATCATGTCGTGCCCGGCAGAAGGAGTGTCGCAAATGCAACAGCCGATATCTGGATACATGCCTTCGCCTGTAAAGAAAGTGCTGCCTAATTCTCCACATAAGGAATATATTTTGGTGCGTCCGATTCCGTAAATACCACAGATCTGAATGTAGCTGTCCTCCATCGGGAAACAATTATTGACGGGCATGCCTCCATTGTGCAGCTTCATCAATGCAATGTAGGATGCCGGTAGTTTGCAGCCGAGTTCCTGCTCAACAGAAGCAATCAGTTCGCCGGAAGGGTGATCTTCAACGTAGTTTTCCAACGCGTATTCATCGTCGTCCCAAAAATCTGTAAAGTCAAAATCTTCGAAGTATTGTTTCATGCTGTAACGATAAGGCGTTATTACATTTATTCCTTGTGATACCCCTTTATTGACATTCTCATCACTGCCGCTCAGTCCTGAACCGGGGAATATCCCCGATGTGCCATATTCATCATACTAATGGCACTACTCTCCCTCTTCCAGCCGGTACATTATATCTGTACGAAGCACATACTTTGTTCCTTTTATGATAGGACTACCCGCATGCTCCAGGCTATGCAGAAAGATCAGGGCCATTCCGGTGGAAGGTCTTATTGAGTTGTTGGCAAAAGTGGTTTCGCCGCCTTCAAAATTATCATTCAGGTAGATCATGAAAGTGTAATAACTTGCTTCCTGCTCATTGCGGATAAAACTCTGATCACGGTGAAGTTTGAATTCCTCTTTTGGATTGTACCGGTAAAAACGGAACATTTCATTCAGCCCGGTCACGTTACTGTTGCCAATAGATTGCGGCACCAGGGGGGAGAGGTCTTTCCATATATCCGCGGCCAGTTCTGTATCAATATACATTACCCGCTTATTGTTTCTCACATGCTTCACAATTTTCTGTCCTCTTCCAGAATCAATGGTCGCATTCCGGTAGCCTATTTCTTCGCTTTTCTTAATAAATGCATCGCACTTCTCCGGCGACCAGAAGTTTTGAATGATATAGATCTCGTCGCTTATCCTGAATAATTGCATAGGTAAATTATGGCGGACGTTTGGCTATTGGTGTCAAAACAGAAAATGAATTCGTCCCATACGAACCGCTGTCCTGCTTTTAAATAAAGTTACAAATTAAGAACGAAGGGAGGCTGTGCGATGTATTTCATTCCAGGTTATAGAAATACTGTTGGTCTGTCCACAATCCTGTTTCGAACCATTCTTCTATGCTCCGGTATTTTTCTATATGGGGCCAGCCCTCAATTTCCTGTTTCTTTTTGGTGTATGTGAGATGTACCATAAAACATTCACCTGTCTTTTCATCCTTGAATAAGGTATCATCTGAGGCAGAGGAGCGCCAGGCCAATTTTAAATTATTCAAATGCGGGTACAGGAAATGTGATGTCCTGTCTCCGATCTCACGCCTGAGTTCGGCAATGGCAAAGCCGCTTTCGTCAATAGCGGGATGCCAGGGTCTGAACGACAAATAATCGATGGCGATAGCAGTTGTAAGCCATACATTATCACTTGTCTGGAAAAAAGCCTGGCCATCATTAATCAGCTCTTTCGTATCCACTTCTATCAGTATGGGTTTTCCATGACGCTTTCCGACAGTAATTGCGGTTTCAATTGTTTCAGACAAATGAACAAACTGTCTCGCCATCGGAAGCAAGCCCTCTGCAGAGATGTTTGAAATATTCTTTACCGCAGTGCCATGATACAGTGTTTCGGGGGGAATCTTTACTTTATCATCCAATAATACGGGGAAGGAATGTCCATGGGTTGCCCTGATCTTATGGCTTTGTTCGTCCATCTCCCAGCGTACTTTGTCGAACCCGGATTGTAGCTGAAGCAATTGCGAAAAGTCGAGTTGTATATTTCTTGAATGCAGCGCATATAACAGTTGATCAACAGAAGCCCACCCAAAGTCATCAACAATCAAACCTGCATCGCCAGGATTGTGTCGTAGCCAGTAGCTGATCAGTTTGCTTGTTTTATCTGAGGTTTCCATTGGTATATCGCGTAGTGGACAAGAACATTCTTACTGGTCTTTTTTTTCTGATCTTAGCTTTTCAATGTAATGCATAAGCTCATCCCCATCTTCAATTGTGGCTTTGTTTATGTACTCCATTAGTAAGGCGTCGTCCTTGAGATAATCATTAATAATATGAAGACAGCTTATTTTATGCCATTGATCGTCAATCATCCACGATTTTTCAAGCAAGGAGGTAATATTGGCGTACCGAAAATAGCCTAGTGAAAGCAAGGCCTGTCTTTTGGTATATTCATGGTCCTGATAATAAAGTTGAAGCAAGACATTTTCTGCACTTGAAGAAAGAGTGCCCAGCTTTTTAAAGCAGGCCGCAATAGTGGATTTTGCATCAACATACTCCTCGCCTTCTGTTTCTGCAGCCGCTTTTGCAAGAATCAGAAGATTATCCTCTGTCAGGTCGTTTTGGAGACAGTGAAACGGAAGGTTGTCATTGTACCAATTAAGCAACGAGCCAATATCCCAATTTCTTGCAATGAGGTATAAAAGATGCTTAAGGTCATCCTTATCTAACGTGGAGAAATTGACGGAATTGATGGATTCTTCAAATACATCTTCTATTGCTTGCCAGGCTGGAAAGGAAGGATCGTCGCAACTGTTTTCTGCTATTTGTTCTTTTGTATAATTGGCTGACCTCCATTGGCGGAAATCAGAGACTAAATTGGAAAGTTTGGTTTTTAAGGTCATGTAATTATCGATAATGATAGCACGAACATATTGAACTGTTCATACCGCCGTACATGAGAAACCTATATTGTGCGTTCGTTTCAGTCAATCAGTTGTATTACATCAATCCTGTCGAAATGTTTTCTGTTCAGCGTTACTAAAGGAAGATTGTTAGCTACTGCGGTCGCTGCAATAAATAAGTCAGCCAGGTCAATTTGTTTCCGTTTCTTTTTTAAGGAGTTGTTGATGCTCACAGCTGTGTCGACTGAAGTTTCGTCAAGCGGCATTAAAGTAATTGCCTGAAAAATATTGTTCCAAAACGTCAATTGAGTTGCTGTGGCACCAGTGTAAATTTCATATTTTGTAATTGAGGAAACAGCAAAGGAATAGCCTTGTCTGACCAGGTTTACCCAAAGAGAATTTTCTTTGTCAGTTTTGCGGTAGTAGTCAATCAGAATTGAGGTGTCGGCTAAAACTATTTTGTCCGCCATTGATTGATAGCTTTTCTGTTTTTGGCAATGGTGTCTAGTTGCTTTTTAGTTGCAGTCGGCCCGTTTAAAAGCAATGTTTCCAGGTTGCCAGGTTTAGCGGTCTTGGTTTTCTTTTCCAGCTCCGCTTTTAGTTGCCGCAATTTTCCTGAAGGTAAAGTCTTTACAATTTTCAGCAACTCGTCAAATTCAATGTCGACTTGTACTTGCATAATGTCAAATTTAAGAAGTTTTGGTCAACAGTCAGGGCGTGAAAAAAGGTGATGCACAACAGCCAGAGTTTGGCATTCCAGAGGGCATTTGGAGAACGTCCGTTCAGCCGGAGTCTGATACCCGTCAGCGCCATCAAACCCGGAACCACTGCCCGTCTTCCTCATAAAGGTAAATAGTAAGAACTAAATCTGTGTGTCGGTAGCCCCAAACCCTGGTACCGGGACAGCCCCGAAGTGTCGGGACAAGCAACATCAAGGGTCGCCTGCTGATATTGGAAGACCAACGAAGGCGGATGGGCCGTGTGCAGCTATTGGATGACCAACGAAGGCGAAGACAATGTTACAAGCAGCCCTTTCTATTTTTTCTCGCAATGAATAAATATCATGTCGTCAACAGTATTGTCACCAAGCTGTTTAGCTTTTTTCAAGCCTGCACAAGCATCCCTTGTTTGTTCTTTTGCCGGTTGAAGGTTCCCTTTTGAAGTCAGCAAATTAATTTTAGCAACGCCACGATTGGCATATGCCTCCATGTAGTTCGGATTTAATTCTATTGCTTTGTCGTAGTCTTTTATTGAGCCTGCAACGTCCATAATCATTCCTTTAGCCACGGCTCGATTGAAGTACGCCTCGCTGTCTTTTGGAGCCAATTCAAGCAGTTTGTCATAATACTTTATTGACTGTCCGAACTGCCCCTCACTATACGCAATTTTTCCTAAGTAATAGAATGCAGCTTCTGCTTGTCCGCCTGTGCTGTCTTTGGTTAATATGAATAGAAAGTCTTTTTTGGCACCGTCAAGGTCGTTTGCATAAGCCTTTGTTTTTCCTCTGTCAGTGTACGAAGCAAGATCGTTTGGGTCAAGTTCAATTGCTTTGTCAAGGTCTGTTATGGCATTCTTAAAATCATTCAGCCCGTTGTAAGAAAATGCACGGTAAATAAAGCAGTATTTCTTCAGTTTATCATCTGTCGCCTTTGCTAAAACGTTTGAAAAAGAAGTAACGGCTTTAGTGTAGTCTTCAGATTTTAAAAACTCCTTTGCCTTATCAAATTCATTTTTTAACTCAGTTTGTCCATAACTAAGTTGAACTGTCAGGCTGATAAAAAAGGTTAAGATGAATTTATACATGTTGCTCAATCAGGGTTGTTTATAGCGGGCAGGTATTACCGATGGTGAGGGTATAGAATTCCGTCCGCCCCGGCTGACTGCTGCTGAGTAAAGATACAAAAGCTCATTGTTCATTCTCAATCAGCTTGTTGGTGTTTCAGTGATCACACCCAGCAGCACGCAATCCCGAAGTGTCGGGACGGGTTCCCGAAAGCACCGAACTGGCCCCGAAATGTCGGGACAGGCACCAACAAGGACCGCCTATTGATTTGCAAGACCAACAAAGGCGGATAGCTTTATCATTCTTACTGGTTTATCAGCCAAATTTCAGTGCCAATTGGAATATCTTCCAGACTGTCAATAAGAATATCATAGCAAGAGTTGAAGTTAATTCCTGTAATCTTCGTTGCAAGATATGAGCCGTCGGGAAATTGAAGTTTTATACTGTCGCCAATTTTAATCTTTAAATTTTCATCGAGTTTAGGTTTACTGTATCCCGGAGTGAGAATATAGCCCCGGTCTTTGACCTTAAATGTCTTTTCAACTTTATATAGAAACATAGCTGGGATTTAATGACATTTAACAAACAGGTATTCCTGATACTGGTGAATTAGAATCCCCCCCAGAACCACTGCCCGTCTTCCTCAGAAAGGTAAATAGTAAGAACTAAAGCTGAATAGAGTTTGTCCCAAACATGGTACCGGGGCAGGCCCCGAAGTGTCGGGACAAGCACCAGCAAGGGTCACCTGCAGCTATTGGAAGCCCAACGAAGGCGAGGGAACCACTAATAACATATTGAACCGTTCATACCGCTTTACACTGGAACCCTTGTTAGCGCTACGTTGCTTTTTTTGTTATTCTGTTCCAGGCTGATTCTTATATTCTGTGTAAGTAGTAAATGTTTTTCCATCGAAAAAGTATAGACCAGATTCTCGGGTCCCCACCCAAAGAATTCCGTTTTTATCTTCCAGGATATCCCAAATCCAGGGATTGATCAGCCCATCTTTAAAATAGGTGAAAGTTTTACCATCGTAACGTCTGAGACCATCGCTGCAACCAAACCAAAGAATTCCCTTTTTATCTTCTATGATCCGGGTGACTTCACCCGGCAAACCTTCTTTTGTTGTAAAACCTGTAAATGTATTTCCATCATACTGGTAGGCTCCACCCCAATTGCTGAACCAAATATTTCCGTTTTTGTCTTGCCATTGAGGCCACCCCCAATTATGAGCTTTAGGCTTTGGTCCATTTTGAAACAGATCTATTGGCTTGAGGTTGGTTACAGATTTTCCATCGTAATGAAATACACCTTCATTGGTTCTTCCCCCTAACCAAATATTACCTGCAGTATCTTCTAAAATGCGTTCCACCTTATCATTACCCGTCAAAAAGCCATTTGCGGCTTCATTCATTGGAAAGTGTGTAAAAGATTTGTCATCGTAAATATAGACACCATCAATCGTTACAAACCATAGGTTTCCGTCTTTAGCCTGTAGCATATTATATACCCAATGGGTTTGATAGTAGGGGTTCTTATTAGGAGGCAGATTTTTTGGTAAAGGAATCTGGATATTGGAAAACGTCTTTCCATTGTAAAGACAAAGTCCCACTTCAGTACCCACCCAAATTTTACCATCTTTATCTTCCAAAATGCAATAGATCTTATTACAATCCAGCCCATCGTTTATTGTAAATTGTTTAAACGATTTTCCGTCATACTTATAAAGGCCATTATCTGTGGTTCCGAACCAAAGGTTGCCTGATTTATCCTGCAGAAAACGTTGAGCAATGCCATTTCCTGTGTTTTTTAATCGTGTTGAATCTTCCTTTTCTTTAGACAGATCTTTTTTGGTTTGTCCATTGCAGGCGGCCCCCCAGAGTACTATTGCCAGTAAAATAAAAACTTGCAATTGTGAGAAAGTCTTTTTCATTGTTCAATTTGTCTTTCAGATTTTCTTACCTGTTTGTCGATTTGGGTGTTGTGCTGCAATTACCGTCAACAACAATAGCTTTTCCTTTGCAGGGCATTTGGAAAACACCCGCCAGAACCACTGCCCGTCTTCCTCATAAAGGTAAATAGTAAGAACTAAAGCTGTGTGCCGTTAGCCCCAAACTTGGTACCGGGACAAGCCCCGAAGTGTCGGGACAGGCGCCAACAAGGACCGCCTGCTGATTTGCAAGACCAACGAAGGCGAAGAATGTTATTCGCTGTGATTGTATTTACTTGAACTTGGTTTCATCATTTATTAGTGGCTGCTATTTTTCTTTCGCCTTTTTATTAAATTTTTCTTTTAGTACTTCAATAATTGGAGCATTTGGTTCGCCATTGGGAATAATAGGGTTATCATCTTCCGTAATTACCACTCTTTCAAAATCATGGATTCCTATTGTCCAAGCATTGATAATTTTTAATTCTGTTTTTAAAATTCCCAAATCAGGATAGAACTTTACCTTCATGTTTTGGTCAATTTCTGCAGGAATTAAAACGTATTTTTGATAATGCTTATAACCTGCCATAAGATTAGTAAGATTAGTATTTTCTTTTGGTTCCATTTTATGAAACCGAGATGCTATAGAAACTAAGCTCCCATCTTTCATCTTTTTTTTATCAACCTTCTTGCTGACTAATATCTTATACCAATTAGGATTCTCCTTGTTTATTCCCTTAACTATCGTTAATGAAATAATTTCGCCTTTATCAACTCTTCCATATTCATTCAGCCATCCTTCAAATATTTTTTTTCCAGCATCTCCATTTTCATATCCTAGGAAAATAGCAAAAGGGATTGTTGGATATACCACAAAGCCAAATCCTTGCCATTTTGCTGTGTCCCACAAATGATTATCAATGACTGTTTCAGTCCTTAAATTCTTATGTGTAATTTTATTCCAATCGGGTTTTTGCTCAACGTTTTTTTCAGGTATTACCTTGATTGATATTGGAGATGATTCTCTGTTAAGCACATAATTTTTTATACTATCAGATTTCCAGTCTTCCAAAAATAATTTTGGTTTAGCCGATAATATATTTATAAGAAAATTTCTATGTTCTAAAATTATTGATAGCCTCTCATGCACCTCGTCATTCTCGTATAGGTTTGTGAAAAAGTCTTTATAATCCTTAAAAACATAATTATTCCCGACAATCTGCGGCCAAATTTCATCCATTAGTTGAGCAATGTCTTTTCCTTTGTATGAGTAAGATTCATTAATGTGTAAGTTGAAAACTTTTTTATTATCACTCGTATAGCTGAAAAAATTATCAATTTTTCCGTAGGAAATATTCAAAGTAATTGTTTCCGACAAAGGAAAAACCCCATCAAACGCAGTAGCCAAAAATGATTCTAAATAAGCAAGAATAGTTTCACTTAAAATTAGGAGTTCTTTATTACGAGTAAATTTCACAATAAGTTTTATTCCCAACACATTAGTTTCTATGGAAATTTCTTCACTGTCTAGCAAATTTGTTTCATAGATAATTTGTTCTACAAATGGTTGGTTTGCGAAGTTGTTATAATACTCTGGAAAATTTTCTTTTCGTAAAGAAGTTTTAGTTTCATCTAATTCAATTAACTCAATATTTCCTAATAAGTATTGAACAGCATCGCTACTTAACCATAAGTTATTATTGTTTAAAATATCAGGTAAATAAGTGAATCTCTGAAATTTTTCAAATGGAGCGTTTAGTAGCCTAATTGCGAGACAAGCATCTACCATGCTCTCTGTTGGTAATTCTTTGTCATCATCTTCAATATCATTCTGCAAATATTGTTTGAGCACATCAAACAGTTCAAGCCAACATAGTACTATTGGCACCCTTCCAATAAAACATTCATTTTGTAAAATAGCTTTTATACTTTTCAGAAATCTGGGATTAAGTTTCCCAGTCGTGTAGAAATTATTTGCATAAATATTGGCGGCAGAGACTAACGCGTTATATGACGCCCAGTATAAGTCAAGTTTTGAATAAGCATCACTCAAAAGCATCAGGCAATAATAGAATTTGATTTGAGTTTCTTCCTTTGCCAGTTTCCTTGCAGCTTTTCCAAAATAAATCAGACTCTCTCTGTTGTAATTGTTTTCCAATTTTGTTATGCCCCTATTCAGGTAAATCTCGCCTGATGATAATTCAGAAACTCTTACTGCTTCAATTTCTGCGATCACATCAATTAAGTCATCAAACTCTTTATTGTTCGGAAGCAGTTTTCCATATATTTCTATAATTTCTTTTAACTGCTCAAAAGGAATGTCCAAGTGTTGCTTACTTGTTTCGAAGTATTCTTTTAGTTTTATTAATTCGTCCGAAGCGACTGCTTCGTTGTAAAAGTTATTCGAAATGATAATAAACGATAAATAGAATTTGGATAATAGTGCAGTTGAAAGTTTATTTTTATTATTACTACATTTTGTAAGTAATGAAACAAAGTCTTTTTCCTCGTTTATAAAATCAATTGAAATTTGATTTTGTGCATCTTCGATAGTTGAAACTGTCCGAAGTATATTGTATAAGTTAAGGTGTAGTTCAATATTATTCAGATTAGGCTCAACAGATACCAATTTTTTTAACTCAAGATATTCTTTAAAGAAACCACTATAATCGTCATACCAGTTAATTAAGGTCCAAGCTAATTGGTAATGAACCCTGATTTTGAGCTGTGAGTTAGATAACTTATTCACAAATCGTTTTGCTCTTTCAAACCTGCCAATCACTTCTGTTTTTGGAAGCTCTAGCATTCTTGATGTTATGGCACTCTCTAGGCAATCTTCTATCAATTGAAAATCTACTTCAAAAGCTCTGTTTGTAGAATTTATTTTTTCTTCTAATTCCGATAGTTTAGATATCCTTTCAGAATCATTTGCCCCAACAATTTTTTCTTCTACATATACCCTTGATAGATTTAGAGTTTCAATTACGTCATTCAATAAGTTGTTACCATAAACCTTTTCAATTATCCATTCTGCATCCAAGATTACTAATTCAATTGCATAATCCTTATTTATTTGTTCTTGTTTTTCTTTTCTATCTCTATCCTTAATTTTCTGATTGGAAAAGAAATATATTTTAGTAAATCCTCTTTTGGTATCAATAATTCCTTTTACATCAGAGTTTATTTTTCCTTTCCAATCTTCTTTGGCACTTATGGCAAATGCCCATTTCTCATCTTCATTCCATTTATTATCACTGATAAACCAACGGTCAGAAATATAATCTGAAACTGGATAAGTTTCAATATCTGTTTTTCCATCTCCACCACCTGTAGGGCCAACTTGTGGAATTAGATTCGGCGAGATTAATTTTTCAGCAAGTTTCCTGCATAAATTCACAAAGCTGTCTTGTTTTAGATTAGTAGAAATCTTACTGATTTCATAATCTAATTGTTCTCTTGGCAAAATTGCTTTTGCTACAATCTTAGAATCAGAAAAATATTCGGGTCTTCTATGTCTATAAAATTGTGATGGGGTTGTAATTTTTTTGTCATTCATACATAAACAGTATTAAAATATGCACTACTAACAGTAAATATACTTAATGTCTCTACGCTGATTTAATCATAAGTAAAGTTAGCGGTCGCTTTGTCAAAAGGCTGTCGGATGGTAGCTTTGCTTTGAGTGCTGAGAGGGCTTTGGTGTCCAACAAAAAAATCCGCTGAATTATCAACAAATGGTGATAGATATTTGTCAACCGGGGTGGTTGGGCAGTGCTTTGGCCTTTTTGGCTTTTTGCATGGTTGACTTTTGTGTCGTGGCTTTGTGTGCCTTGCAATGTGCCAAAAATTGCGTGGGGTCGGGTGGCAAAGTCACGTTAGTTTGAATTTAAGTAGGATGCTGTTTAGGGTGACACACAACATTTATATTTCCTCCACTCCCCCCTAAGATACAAAACTGTAAATAGTTAATAATCACACTATACCTATTCGGCTTTTTGAGTTGTTGGGTGCCGTCAATACCCGTTTCCAAACGTTTATACACGGCTCTCTCCCTTAAAACAATGGCTGCACAATGCTTAAAAGAAATTCCAAATTAAAAATCCCAAATTCCATGGCGTGGTGCCTGAGAGGTACGGGCTAAACAGGTGTGTGTACTAACGATAATAACTAATAGATAAAAGATAAAAGTGTCTTACACTCTTTCGGAGGCCACTACGCAATTCGTTACAGTCCACCCCGTCAATCTCTCGGAGTCTAAGTCCCTCTCCTTTGGAGAGGGGTTTGGGGTGAGGTCCCACATCTCCACCCCGTCAATCTTTCGGAGTCTAAGCCCCCTCTCCCTCAGGAGAGGGGGTTGGGGGAGAGGCTGTGGTTAAGCCTTACCCGCCATACCAAAGCGCAGGCGGGGGCTGACCTCCCACAAAAAATACCTGACCGCCTTCTACAAACATTACCTCAAATGCCGGCAAATCTTCCGTCATCTCAGAAACTGTTTGAGCAATTGCAAAAAGCGTTAGCCTGCACGCCAACTGCGGTCTCCCGACTGCAAAACGTGGGGGAGCGACCGCAAAAGTTGGTCTCCTGCCCGCAAAACTTGGGCGAGCGGCCGCAGAAGTTGGTCTCCTGCCCGCAAAACGTGGGGGAGCGGCCGCAGAAGTTGGTCTCCTGCCCGCAAAACTTGGGCGAGCGGCCGCAGAAGTTGGTCTCCTGCCCGCAAAACGTGGGGGAGCGACCGCAAAGTTTGGTCTCCTGCCCGCAAAACATGGGCGAGCGACCGCAAAAGTTGGTCTCCTGGCCGCAAATCGTGGGGGAGCGACCGCAAAAGTTGGGCGTCTGACCGCAAATCGTGGGGGAGCGACCGCAAAAGTTGGGCGCCTGACCGCAAAACGTGGGGGAGCGACCGCGAAACACACAGATCTGGCTGATAAATAAGCAGATACAATAAAAATGCCCGGCCGGCTTACCGGCACGGGCAATTGTCAACAGAAGGCATAACCCTATACGATTGTAAGGCTGTTTTTCCCGCCTGCTTTAAAAGGAAGGCCACCCATCGGCAGCCTTCCTGCTCTCGCATCACTTACTTCTTCACCTGCGCTGCACTCTTCTTGGCTGTCGTACTGCTCTTCTTCGTCCGCGGCTTTTTCTTCAGGTTCTTCATTTGCAGTTTCGTCAGTTGCTTATACTCCGGGCTATAGCTCTTATACTTTCCCAACACATACTTTTTCACCGCGTCAAACACTTCCTTAAGCCCGGTAGTCTCTTTGTAAAACGTTTCATCCCGCTCATTTCGCCTCGCCGTCACCTCTGCATATTCCGTCGCCACCTTCCCATTCAATCCTGTAAGTTCATCCACAAATTTGGTCAGCCCTGCCACATTCAGTTCCGCCTCATTCGGCTGGTACCCGGGGTGCATCGCCACCAGGTCCCGCAGCAACCCCAGTGTCTCCGCCAGCTTCACATAGCTTTGCTGACTCACACTGATGTTGGCCGGAATCATATCCTCCTCAGTC
>JAEUVM010000663.1 GCA_016787125.1 Chitinophagaceae bacterium
CCTATTTACTGCTGCAGGCAGATGGCACCACGGCCGGCTGTCTTACCTATCCTGCGGGCAACCTGGAAACAGCCTTGCTGAACTGTCAGCAGGAATATCAGCTGATAAATGATAAGCAGGGAATATGGACGAGCATTGCCAGTGCTGATGGTGAAAAGAAAGCCACCTGCCGGGTTGATATCAACGGAACGATCTCGGTCAGGATTCACCCCGAGGATTACCTGTTTAAGAAGCCCGAAAGCTGGAAACCACGCTTTGTGCTTTTAGATAAGGATGGTGAAGAAATAGTGGCCCTGCTGCCTTCCGTCAATTGGGAAAGCAAAGCCTATGATTTTGTGTTGCAGGTAAATGAAGACCTGCATGCCGGAAGCGATCCATTTATTATCTTACATGCATTACATTGTGCCATTTGCAGTATGTGGATGCTTAATGGCAATATGATACCAATGGTGGATATCAACACAGACACACTGAACAATTGTCAGTTATGAACAAACAGATTATCCTGGTCATACTGATATGCCTTGCCGGTTTTAACAGCAGCGGGCAGCAATGCATTTGCAAAGAATACAGTAATGAGGAAAAAATAAAACCCGAGATACTTATACAGTCGCCGGATAATATCTGCAAGGCAAAAGGATACGGGGAAATGGCAGCAGCGCTGGTTGATGCATCGTCGCTTGATTCAGCGGAGCTGATGTTATCCAAAGCCGGTAAAATTTATGAAGAAGCCGGGTGTAAAGGCAAGCCCCTGCAGCAAATATGGCGGCTCTGGTCGAGACTTTCTTATTTAAGGGCAGATTACCACCGGGCACTCGAATACAGTTTAAAAGACCTGGAACTGGTGCAGGCTGAAAACAATCCCCGTGATGAAGCGGAGGTATTGCTGAATATATCACAGGTATTTGCCCGCATGGGACAAACTGATAAGGCCCTTGCCTATGCCCGGCAGTCTGTACCGCTGATCATACAAATGAAAAATGAACCGGCAAAAACGGATTTGCTCAATAAAGCAGGCGGACGTTATTATTTTTTATACCAGGATACCAAATCAAAAGGACTGCTTGATTCAACCTCCCTCTTTTTCCGGCAGGCACTGGATATCGCCAGGCTGGTGAATTACAAAAAGGGTATGCAAACCAGCTACAACAAAATGAACAGCCTGGCCTACCAGCAAAAGAATTATCCGCTGGCCCTTCAATATATAGATTCCTCCATTGCCTTATCCTCACCCGGTGAAATAAACACAGTACTGGCCACCAGCTATGGTGACAAGGGCAACATACTGCTGAAGATGGGACAGTTCAAAGAAGCAAGGCGATGGGCCGACTCCTGCCTGCACTACTATACCCAGATGAAATTTCCACCCCTGATTGCTAATGCTTATAGTCTCTTGGCCGAAATAGCCGACAGCCTTGGCGATCACAAAACTGCTTACGCAGCACTGTATGCCGAAAAAAAGATTACAGACAGCCTGAATACAGCCGACAAGGCAAAAGCTGTAAGCGAAGTGGAAAAAAAATACAACCAGGCTAAGAACGAGAAAACGATCAAAGAACTTAACCAGCAAAAACAG
>JAEUVM010000688.1 GCA_016787125.1 Chitinophagaceae bacterium
AGCTGCTGTGTTTCCTGAATGGTCACCACCTGCTTTTCGCGGTATTCGCGGTAGCTTTTCAGGTAGGTGATTCTTTTTATAGCGTCATTAAAACTGCCGGCTGAAAAAATAAAGTTCAGGTAATTGTAATTACTGCGGTTCTTATAGGCATACACCACCGTACGGGCATACTGTGCTTTCAGGGTGTCCAACTGTTTTTGAAGGCGATAGATTTCGAGGTTGCTGAGATAAATATCATCATCGATCGACTTGATCTCTTTGCTGATTGAGCTGATATATTGCTCCTGGAGGCTGATCTTCTTATTCAATACGGTAAGCTGGCCAAGTGTTTGTTTCTTCTGACCTTTCACCTTATTATAAGTGGCCTGAATTTCTTTCAATTCACGTTGTAAATCCTGCCGTTCCTTTTCGAGCTGCGACTTGTCCTGGGGTGGTTGTGCAAGGGTTGTTATCGCAAGGCCAAAACACCCCAATGCCAAAAGAATCTTTTTTCTCATAATGACCAGAATATAGATTTAAAAAAAAGGGTCAGATTGACGATACCGTGTATAACACGTAAACGGTATTATGCAAATTTAATTTTATCAGGTCAATTCCGCTTATAGTTTTTTGGCACGGAAAAAGGGAAGCTTAACGTTTCATTAAACTCAAACTGTTTGAAATCGAGTTTGATATCCAGTTTTTTTGTTTCTGAGACATTTATGGTGCGGCGGGTGGCAAAACTTATATTATACTTACTCTCGTATTCATCATATGTAAGATAGCAGGTACGGCTGCGTGATTCATCCGCATCATCCAGTTTGCTGCTGCGGGCAAGTTTATCAGCCTGCCCGATCGTAAACAGGTTTTTGAAAAACTCTCCGTTGCTCTGCAATGAAATAGCGCCCGGGCTCAGGGAATAAGAATTAATATTTGAATCCAGGAATACCGGGTTGCCTACCAGCAGGTTTTGCAATGCGGACAGGTCCAGCGGTAATTCCGTCACTTCCTGCAAATAGGTTACACTCCTTGCGGTATAAACCTTGTCCTGCTTGTTAAGTATTTTGACGGAGTCTGCGGTAATATATGCCCGGAGGCCTTCTATGCCAAGAATGGCTGTGATAGAAACCCATATCACACTGTCCTTATACATCCGCAGGTGCGCATTTACATTGTAGTTCTTTCCATCCGCATCGGTGTATGTCACATCTATTTTACCTGAAAAGGTGGTAAAGGGTATCTGTTTCTCCTGTATCTGCCTGTACGTTTCCCTGATAAAATTCACCGAATCTTCATGCGGGTTGTAAGTAGGCGTGATGACTATTGGCGCCTCCACAGTATCTTTCCTGGTAATGGCATTCTGAATATTCTTTGCCGACCTGCAGGATGCGAAGGATATAATTGCGACAGAAAGTATAGATATGAATCGGATCATTATGTGTTTACTGTTTACCGGTATGACCAAAGCCACCCTCGTTTCGATCTGTTACTGCTAATTGGACGGTTTCCTGCCACTGGCCTTTCACCACCTGCTGAAAAACCATCTGGGCGATCCTGTCTCCGGGTTGGATGACTTGTTCTTCGCCGGAAAGGTTGATCAAGATGATCTTAATTTCTCCGCGGTAATCGGCATCAATGGTGCCGGGTGTATTGAGGCAGGTTAATCCCTGTTTGATTGCCAGCCCGCTGCGGGGCCTTATCTGCGCCTCATACCCCTCAGGAAGTTCAATAAATAAACCTGTCGGGATAAGTGTCCTTTCCATTGGTGCAAGCGACATGGGTGCATCAAGGCTGGCCCGGATATCCATGCCAGATGAGCCGGGTGTGGCATAGGCCGGCAACGGGTTGGAAGATTGATTGATGATCTTTATTTCAATTGAAGCCATTGAATCAAAGGTAAGCCGAATAGAATATCGTGACCTATTTAACCTTTTCCAGCAATACGGTCGCATAGGCCATCAGGCCTTCTTCACGACCAGCAAAACCCATCGTTTCAGTGGTGGTGGCCTTTATAGAAATGTCGGCTGTATCCACTTCCAGAATACCTGCTATAACGGCCTGCATGCCGGGCACCCATTGTTTGATCTTGGGTTTTTCCAGGCAAAGGGTGCTGTCCAGGTTTACCAGCCGGTATCCGCGGTCCCTGATCATGGACATGGTTTTCTGCAGCAGTATCTTACTGTCAATATTCTTGTATGCAGGATCAGTGTTTGGAAAATGGACACCTATATCTCCCAGCGAAAGTGCTCCCAGTAACGCATCACAGATAGCATGTATTAATACATCTGCATCACTGTGGCCTAATGCTCCTTTGTAGTGAGGTATCTGAACGCCGCCTATCCAAAGTTCACGGCCTTCAGTAAGCTGGTGAAAATCCACACCTGAACCTATCCGGTAAGACATGTGATTTGTTTTATCAAATTTCTCAAAAAAAAACGTCCCGCTTTGCAACGGGACGCTTCTTATATATTAGTAAGCTTTAAATTACTTTTTGCCACCACCGCTGAAGTCAAACAGGATAGAGAAACGCAGTGTGTTTGAAAGTGGGTTACGGCTAACACCAGCACCAGTCGGGATCAGGTAAGCAAAGTTGAAACCGAAGATGTTGTATTTAAGACCGAGACCGGTTGTGAAATAACGGCGGTTACCTTTTGTTTTGTTCTCGTAGAAATAACCGGCACGCAGTGCAAACTGGTTGTTGTACCAGTACTCAGCACCCAGGCTGAACTGGAATTCTTTCAGTTCTTCGCCGAAACCATCAGGAGCGTCGCCGAAAGAGCTGAACCAGCTACCCAGAACGCCCTTGCTTCTGTAATCTGCCAGACCAGCAGCATCACCTTCAGCAGGAGGAGTGGGAACCAGCAGTTTGTTTATTTCAACACCAAAAGAGATCATGTTCTGATCGTTGAATTTTTTGGTATAGTTAGTACCGAAACCGAGGTTAGCGGGGATGAAATCTTTTGCATCAGCATTATCTGTGTAAGAGATTTTAGCACCGAGGTTTTGCAGTACAACACCCCAATTCCAGCCTTTGGGACCTGTATGATACCAACCGAGGTCAGCAGCTACAGAGCTACCAGCTTTATAAGTAGTGCTACCAACGGTAGTACCACCTGCCAGGTTAGAGTTGATATATTTCAAAGCAACACCGATACCGTTCTTGGAGTTCAGTTTGCGGGAGTAACCCACATCAATACCAAATTCGCGGGGACGGAAGCTGCTGAAATCATTTCCGAGGTTATCAGTGAAAGTAATGTTACCAAGGCTGAAGTAGCGTACAGAAGCGCTGATAGCCTGGTTTTCATTAAACTTATAGTGACCAGAAAGAGTAAGCAGGTAAACATCGTTTACCAGGTCTTTCAGCCAGGGAGTGTAGGTAACACCCACACCACTTGATTGGTTGAAAGCTACTTTACCCATGTTCCAGAGGCTGGAATATTGATCAGGAGAAGTGGCTACTCCCAGTTCGCCCATACCGCCAGAGCGGGCATCGGGTGAAATACGAAGGAAGGGAACAGCAGTTGTTACAACGTTAATTGGCTCTACCTGAGCTTTTACAGCGGATGATAAACCACAAAAAAGCAGGAGTCCGGCAGTTAGTTTTAAAGCAGTTGGTCTCATTAGAAAATTTTTAATAATGGTGTAAATATAGAGCTTTTGATTAAATACAAAACTAAAATAGAGAATTTTATCGGAAACCAAAAAATTGTCCATTCTGGCTATTAATCTCTCAGCTTCAATGTCCTTACAGGGAACGCAAAGTTCGGGAAAAACGGATTTTTTTACGTTTTATTGCAAGATTTTTATTTTTTTCTGAAAATGGGGTTAGGGTACTTACCATCTTCCTTTCGGGTAGTGAAAAGGTCCACCAGGCCTGCCTGCCATTACAATTTCGCCCATCTTATTAAAATTGAAATTAATTCATACGCCCATTTCAGCTCCGGAACCCGGCAATAGTAAGGAGTTGTACCTAAGCACCCCGGTATGAGGCCTATGGCTTTATAGAATGACAAGCTTTTCCAGCACTTCTTTTTTTACACGCCCCTGTGTGGTGACCCTCAATTTATACAGGTACACGCCCCGGGCCAGTTTTGAACCGGCATCATCCTTCCCATCCCAATTTATTTCGGCAGAACGGTTGCCACTGGTGGTGATTGTCTGGCTGAAGGTTTTTACCACCCGCCCGGTGATGGTCATTATTTCAATATGTACCTGCAGCGGAACACCTGGTTTATTATGTTCAAACCAGAACGTGGTGGAAGTGCTGAAAGGGTTTGGATAGTTCAGTACATGCCGCAGTTGCAACTCTTCGTCATTGGCTACCACAAAGTCGAGCATGGTTTCATTTGAATTATTGAGCACATCCCAGGCTTTTATTTTCAGGCTATGTGGCCCGGGCGACAACTCAGGCATCTGGAACCGTACCACACCCTGCTGGTAACTGTTCAGATCGGCCTGGTAATAATCATTCAGGATATAATACTGGCGGTTATCATCATCCAGTGTGGCCAGTATATCATGCCCGATACCCATCCCTGCTGTATTGATACCTGATGAGTCTGCCAGTTTTACCAATAATACGGGTGTTTGATTGGTAAGGCCACCATTGGCAAATGACTCATCATTCAGAAAAGGTTTTATTTCAGGCCCCTCTTTGTCAGTTACAGCGGCGGTGCTGATGCCACCGATCAGCATATTGGTAAAATGACCCGCTGCATCCAGGCTGCCATTCTCTGCATAGAGGCTTAGTTTTCCATTTCCATACTGGTAATTAATATCCTTCGGTACTTTAAAGGTGAATGAAAAACGGCCCGCTGATACAGTGGCCTTTCCTTTAAACAGCACATTTGTTTGCGTGCTGAAGGCTGCCACCTGGCTGCCGGGGTCATTTGCCAGTGTATTGATCGTTTGTGGTTTATCAAATACAATCGGGTAAACAAAACCATTAAAGCCGGTGAGTATTGTCCCTGTATGATCTGTCACCTCGCCTTCTGCCACCACTGTTTCAGCAGCACTGAGGGTATCGGCTGTGGTGGAGGCAATTCCATTTACAGCTGTTATTTTCACTTTCTGCCCGGGAAATGCTAGCGTAAGAGCGGGATCACCGAGCAAGGTAAACTTCCTGTTGTTGGCAATATCCCCGGATGTCTGGTATGTAAAGTTCTTGGCATCTTTTACGGCTTCGCCCAGCGAACGGTACCGCCCTGCGGCATCCTGCTGCAGGGCAAATTTCAAATAGTTATCATTCATTACACGGTTGCTGAAGGCAAATACCAGCCGGGTGGTGGTCATCATGCCGATAGCTCCCGTGCGGGGTCTCAGCAGGATATTTTCACCTATTGAGTTTATTGCCGGATTATCATAGGGAGCAAAATCGCAGGTGGCAGTAATAAACAAAGGCAGCCTGTCCGGATTATTCCAGTTGTTTACAGCCTGCTGGTCAAGTATGGTTTCTTCTGCAAGCCGGGCCGATCCTCCATGGCCATTATAGTTCCAGATAAGGGTTCCGTTAAACACCTGGTTATTGCTTACCGTTTCCGCCTGGGGATATCGGCTGCCGCCGGCGCCACTCTCCTGCCGGAAGGCATCGAGATATATCTTTTGCTGGTTAAATACAGGTGCTGTATTAAAAGCTGTTGCCGTTATCTGTTCGGCATCCTGCAAGTGTAGATTGTTGTCTTCATCGTCTGCCACAAAGGTCAGGTTGTTGCGCCACGGGCCCAGCCCCGCGGGTGACAGGTAGGCCGCCAGCTTGTCGGTATAACTTTTGGCTTCTTCCGCATTTCTTGCCGGTACACGCCCGATGCCAATATCAAGGAGGTTGGTAACGAGCCCGGAATTGATATCCTCATTGTCTTCCAGAAAGCCAAAAAAATCATCGGATACATAGGTGGCAAGCGGATCAAGCGACAAAGAGCTTTGATAAGCAGGAACCAGGTTGGTATTGTTGCTGATCCTGTCTTTATAATCAAAGGATGCATCGCCAAATAGCAGCAAATATTTCAGGCGGTCCGCCGGAATGCTGTTGTATTTATCAAAATACATTTTGGCAAAATCCCTGATCGCTGCCGGATCGGGACTGCCGCTGCTGAATTCATTATACACCTGTTCTGTGGTTACCACCACGCTGCGCAGTCCATTCTGTTGCTGATGCAGTTGGGAAAGTCGTTGCGCCTGTGCCAGCAAAGAAGGGTGTGTAACCACCAGCATATCTGCCGGGGCTGACTGGTGAAGGTTTTGGTTATTTATCTTACCTATTGCCACCGGTTGCAAAAAGCCGGAAGACGTAAAGGCTATGTACTCCCGCAATCTTTCAGTGGTATTGCTGAAACGAAATTCTGTACCGCTGATGTTGCCCTGCATCCGCAACGGGCTGGCGGCATCAGTTATATCCCATACTTCTGTTGAGGCATTTGCACCTGCCACCACAAACTGGGCTGAACCCGGAGCCACGCTTGACCAGTCTCTGAACAACAGTTGATTGATACCGCTGAGTGAAATGGTACTGCGGGTAAAGATTTCAAACCAGTTGATCCATCCCTGTGCATTGAAGCTGCCGGGCACATAAGAAAAGCTGATATCAGTAACAGGTTGGGTGGCGGTGCCGTTGGCAAAACCGGTGGACTGTTGTGCAAAAAAGTCATACGGTGCTCCCGTAATACTGTTGACAGGTAGCTGGCCGGCTGGCTGGTTATTAATTGTAATATCAAACCGGCTGGCGGTGCCGGCCGAACGGGCTGCACAATTTGTTCGCAATAATACAGGCGCCCCGGCTACGGGTACGGACTGACTGATGCCAAACCGGCGAATTAGCGACCGGCCGGGGATAGACGACAACTCTTCACCATACCACTCTTTGCCGCTGGCAAGAAAGTTTACCGTATCTAATTCGTGGAAATAGCGGGTCGAATAGGTGGTTACCGTGACAGGCCCGGCCGGCACAAGTGGCGAATCGGCTACCCTTTTGCCGCTACCGCCGATGGAGATATAATAAAAGGACCTGTCTGAATAAATGTTTTTCTGGTGGGCAAACCGCTGGTTTAGTGAATCTTTTTTCCACTCATCGGGGCCATTGGCAAAGAACAGAATATAATCAGCCCCGCTCAGCACACCATCACCGCCGTCTGAAACACGGATGGCGATTTCCTTCAGGTCATCTGTGTACGGGCCACTGTTGGCTTCAGCAAGCATTTGGCCGCCATTGCCAAACAAACGTATGGAAGAAGAACTGAGGTTAGTGGTATTTATGCCAAGGCCGCTCAGAAAAGGAATATCCAGTTTATAGATGCCGGGTGCCGAAACGGCGATCTTGTACCAATTGCCGGATGAAAGGACCGAGGAGGAGGCATAGTTTCGCTGAGCATGCCCCGGTGTGCCGGCGCTCCAGAACAAAACGGTGAAAAGGATCACATAAACAGTCCTCATTTTTATAATACCGAAGGTTTTATGGGGTTTTTCCCCCTCAAAAAAAGTAGTTCTTCGTGACCCTTTTTAGGTAAAGTGGCTATATTCGCTGCCGGTAACTCCGGATATGCGGTAAAACTTTTGCCCGGTGCAATATATTTACCTTATCCGTCGTTAAAAATATTCCAATTCATAGGTTTATGCAAAAAACAATGAGAAACTTTACAATCCTTTTATCCTGTGTGGTCCTGCTCGGCTCCTGCAAAAATGGTGGCCTCTTCAAAAAGAAGCAGGAAAAGTCTGATGTAACAGGCTGGAATTACAATGATAAGAACCAGGGTGGTTACAGGGTATCCAAGGCTAAAGAACAGGGTCTTGGGCCAGGTCTTGTATTTGTACAAGGCGGTACCTTCACCATGGGTCAGACTGAAGAAGATGTGATGGGAGACTGGAACAATATCCCCCGTCGTGTGTCAGTTCCTTCCTTCTACATTGACCGCACTGAAGTAGCCAACGTTCACTACCGTGAATATCTCCACTGGCTTGGTCGTGTGTTTGACGCCACCGATCCTGCCAATGCCCAGATCATTGAAGGCGCCCTGCCCGATACCCTGGTTTGGAGAAGTGAGCTGAGCTATAACGAACCAATGGTTGAATTCTATTTCCGTCATCCCGGCTTTAATGATTATCCGGTGGTAGGCGTAACCTGGAGGCAGGCAAAAGACTTCTGTCTCTGGAGAAGTGACCGGGTAAATGAAAATGCCCTGGTGAAAAAAGGATATATCAATAAAAACAACCTCAAACCCGGCGCACAGCAGGGTGATAACAACTTCACTACAAAATCTTACCTGCTGGGGCTTTATACTGCCCCTCCCGGTAAAATGAAAACACCGAAAGGTGAGCCCAAGCAAACAGTTGCCACTATGGAATCAGGAGCCTTGCTTCCTGATTACCGCCTTCCTTTTGAAGCTGAGTGGGAATATGCTGCTTATGGTTTGATCAATCAGAACCCCCGCCCAAGTGCCAAAGAAGGCAAACGTGGTGAGGAACTTGCTTCTAATAAACAAATGTATCCCTGGGCACAAAACGTAAATGGGCTTCGTGATACAAGGCGTGGAAGCTGGCAGGGTACTTTCCTGGCCAACTTTAAAAGAGGTTCAGGTGATAATGCTGGTGTGGCTGGTGGTCTGAACGACCGTGCCTTCTACACTGCTCCTGTAAAATCATTTTTCCCCAACGGATTCGGTATCTATAACATGGCCGGCAACGTAAGCGAGTGGGTGGAAGATACGTATCGTCCCCTGTCAAACCTCGACTTCGATGATCAGCCTGCACCCTTCCGTGGTAATAAATACCAGAAACTGTATGTGGCAGATCCTACCACCATTGATCCTTCTCAGCGCTATGAAAAAGACAGCACCGGCCGTGTAAAAATGGCCTGGGTTACTGATGAAGAAAGCAAGAACCGCCGCAACTACCAGCAGGGTAATGTGATTTCTTATTTGGATGGCGACTCACTGTCACAAGCGCAGTATGGTTATGGTGTAACCACCATGATCCATCCTGAAAAATCAAAAGTGTATAAAGGTGGAAGCTGGAACGACAGAGCTTACTGGCTTACTCCCGGATCACGCCGCTTCCTCGAAGAAGACCAGGCCCTCAGCACACTTGGTTTCCGTTGCGCTATGAACCGTATGGGTTCTCCTGAAGGTAATGGCCGCAAAACAGGTCAGCACTACAAAACAAGAAGACAGAAAAGATAAAAGACAACAGATAAAAGATAATAGTTAAAAACCCTCTGCACAGAGGGTTTTTGCTTTTGTTAGGACAAGCATCACCGGACTCCTGTATACCCTGTATGTACCTTTATACTTTTTATACCTTATATACTTTCCTCCCAACAACCCAATCAACTAACTTAGCAACATGTCCATTGAGCAACTCTATACTATTTACCTTCAACATCCTTCCATACAAACCGATACACGGAAGCTGAAAGCCGGTGATATTTTCTTTGCGCTGAAAGGTGATAACTTCAACGGCAACCTGTTTGTAAAACAGGCCATTGATGCCGGAGCAGCCTTTGCCGTAACAGATGATGCCTCCTGCAGCATTGAAGGCAAGACCATGTTTGTGGATGATGTGCTTACCTGCCTGCAACAACTGGCCCGCCATCACCGGGAGCAATTCAACGTTCCTGTACTTGCGATTACCGGGAGTAATGGCAAGACCACCACTAAAGAACTGGTGCATGCCGTTCTTTCTTCTGCTTTTATCACCAGTACCACTGAAGGCAACCTGAATAATCATATCGGCGTGCCCCTTACGCTTCTGAAAGTAAAAGCCGGCACGGAAATGATCATCGTGGAAATGGGCGCCAATCACCAGAAAGAAATTGAAAGCTATTGTCAGTATGCCAGGCCCACCCATGGACTTATCACCAACTGTGGCAAAGCACACCTGGAAGGTTTTGGCGGCGTAGAAGGCGTTCGGAAAGGTAAAGGTGAACTGTATGATTTTCTGAGAGCAAATAATGGCAGCGCTTTTGTAAATACTGACTACGATTACCTGCAGGAAATGAGCAGGGGCATCCATGAAATCTTCACCTATGGCACGGCTGATGGTGCACAGGTACAGGGCCTGGTGCTGAACAGTGATCCTTTCCTGGAAGCCCGCATACTGAATGATGCTGTCCTGGAAAATATTTCTACCAGGCTTGTGGGGGAGTACAACCTGCCAAATGTACTGGCAGCAGTTGCCGCCGGAAAATATTTTGGCGTGGCAGATGAAAAGATCAAAGCTGCCATAGAAAACTATATTCCTTCCAACAGCCGTTCACAATTACTGCAAAAGGGGTCGAACCATATCATACTTGATGCCTACAATGCCAACCCGAGCAGTATGAAGCTGGCGATAGAAAATTTTGCACACCTGCAGGCTGAAAACAAAGTGTTGCTGCTGGGCGCCATGGCCGAGCTGGGAGAAGAAAGTCTTGCAGAGCACCAGGCCATCGTGGAATTGATAAATCAATACAATTGGAAAAATGTGGTGCTGGTGGGCGGCGATTTCTTAAATATCAGCCACCCGTATCTTTCCTTTAAAAACTCTGCTGAAGCTAAAGAGTGGTTCCGGCAACAACAATTCACTCACACACACCTGCTGGTGAAAGGCAGCCGGAGCATGCAGATGGAGAAGCTGCTGGATGCTTAACTTTACCGGATGAACTGGAAAGACCTGTTCCCCCAATTTGAGCCTGAATTGATTGAGCTGATCGAAAAAGAAGCCGTGCAAAGAAGTTTCAATGCCGGCGACGTGATCATGAGAACCGGCCAGTATATCAAGTCCACTGCCCTGGTGCTGGAAGGCCGCATTAAGATCTACCGCGAAAACCAGGACGGTGGCGAATTCCTGATGTATTACCTCGGCCCCGGCCAGGCATGTGCCGTATCTATGATCTGTGTGATACAATCCACCACCAGCGAAATAATGGCTGTGGCAGAAGAAGCCACTGAAGTGCTGATGATACCTGTGCAGCTGATGGACGACCTGATGAATAAGTATAAAAGCTGGTACCAGTTTGTGATACAAACATACCGCAGCCGGTTTGATGAATTGTTGTCTGTGGTGGATAATATTGCCTTCAGGAATATGGACGAAAGGCTGGAGTTTTACTTGAAAAGATATGCCGGCAAAACAGGTAAAAAAAGCATCAGCTTATCGCACCAGCAAATTGCCGATGACCTGAACAGTTCCCGTGAAGTGATCTCACGGCTGCTGAAAAAAATGGAACAGCGAAACCTGGTCAGGCTGCACCGCAACATGATTGAACTGCTTGACGAAAAGCAATAATATTTCCGCCATATTTTATTTCTGCCATATCGTGACCTGTGTCACCAAACCGGCTGTTTTGTAAATTGACCTTTGTACTGTCAAAAAACTTTATATGCTTGACTGGCTTAAACAACCCTGGCCCTGGTACGTGGCCGGCCCGCTGATCGGATTTACAGTTCCCCTCTTACTCTTGCTGGGAAATAAAACCTTTGGTATCTCATCATCACTCCGGCATATTTGCGCCGCCTGTGCCCCTGCGGATATTCCATTTTTTAAATACGACTGGAAAAAGGAAGTGTGGAATCTTTTTTTTGTGGCGGGCATCCTTATAGGCGGTATGTTGGCTGCCCGTTTCCTGGCCAACCCAGATCCAATAGTGCTTAACTCTGCCCTTTCTGCTGAACTGACCACCTATGGTATTACAGATACATCCGGGCTGGTGCCGGCCGATATTTTCTCCTGGCAGCAATTGCTTACTCCAAGAGGTCTGATCATGATGGTAGCCGGTGGCTTTCTTGTTGGCTTTGGCACCCGCTATGCCGGCGGATGTACGTCTGGTCATGCTATAATGGGGCTCAGCAACCTGCAATGGCCATCACTCGTAGCCACCTGTTGCTTTATGGCTGGTGGTTTTATTATGGCCAACCTGGTACTGCCGTTTATTCTGAAACTGTAATTCTTAAAACAACGACCATGTCTGTAAATACTACCGCCAACACCGATTTTGAAGTTCGCTCCGAACATGCGATGTGTGTGAATCATTCCACGCTTGACAAGCCACTGGTGGCTTCGCTTAAATATGGACTGGCCGGTATGCTGTTTGGCATTATCCTGATAAAATCTGAAGTCATTTCCTGGTTCAGGATCCAGGAAATGTTTCGCCTGCAAAGCTTTCACATGTATGGGGTAATCGGCTCAGCAGTAGTTACCGGAATTATCAGTGTGTGGCTGATAAAAAAATTGAAACTGAAAACCATTGATGGTGAAGCTATAAAGCTGGAACCCAAAAAATTCAACAAAGGACAGATTTACGGCGGGCTGATATTTGGTTTCGGCTGGGCCATCACCGGTGCCTGCCCCGGTCCTCTTTTTGCGCAGATAGGAACCGGCGCCTTTGTGGTCATCGTTACCTTGTTCAGCGCCATCATAGGCACCTGGGTGTATGGAAAATTGAGGGCTAAGCTGCCGCATTAATGAACTGACAGGCCCTGTTTAAAGTTTATTGCCGTTTTACCCGGCCAGTTCCATTTAGCGATTGACAAGGTTGTTGTCTTTCCTTTTCACCCTCCGGTTAATAGCTGACTTTACCCTGATTAACACCGGAAAAAAGAAAAATTCCTACCTTTCGCCCATGACACTTCCTAAATTTTCGCGGCTCGTGCTGCTTGCTTCGCTATTCCTGGCCTCGTGCAGTAAATACTCCCCTGAAGATGATACCACGCCGCCTCCAAATAATACCGGCGGCACTGAAATACCCGGCGATAATGATCCAATCCTGCCCGGCAACCCTTCCGGTGCAGTGGTGAATCCAATCTATTCTTTAAATTTCCTGAAGAATAATACCTATTATAAACTGGCCTACAACGATCCACGCGGCATTTCCAACTGGGTGGCCTGGCATTTACAAAGTGAAGATATCGGTACCACACCCCGCCAGGATGATTTCCGTGGTGATGTGGGCTTGCCAACCGGCTATTACCAGGTACAGACAACCTCATACAATGCAGTTGGGTTTGACCGTGGACACAATTGCCCCAGTGCCGACCGCACTACTACTGTGGCGGCCAACTCATCCACTTTTCTCATGACCAACATGATACCACAGGCACCCAATATGAACCAGGGTCCCTGGGAAGACCTGGAAGATTTTATTCGCAACACACTTGTGGCCGGTAATAAAGAAGCTTATATCGTAATGGGTAATATGGGTTCTGGCGGTTACAGTTCCACCGGCACCCTTGTCACCACCATTGATGCCGGCAAGGTAACCGTGCCTAAGAAAATATGGAAAGTGGTACTGGTTATACCCAAAGGCAATGGCGACCTGGCAAGAATTGACACCAGCGCTACGGTGCTTGCCGTGAACATGCCTAATGACAACCGCATCTACACCACCAGTGGCAGCGGCCGCACCGCCTGGCGTAATTACCTTACATCAGTAACCGCACTGGAAGCAGACGTAAACACCTATGGTGATTATGGGCTGGATATGTTCAAGAATATTCCTGCCAATATCAGGACCTACCTGAAAAGCAAAATATTCAACTGATCCCAGCGAAAAATATTTAATAAAGGCCGGCGGTTTTACAGACCCCGGCTTTTTTTTGTCGCTGAAAAAATACCGCCCGCCATCATGCTGTACTATTCAATTACAAATCGATAGTGGTCAGTTTGGATTTTAGTTCCCACTAAGCCACAGCATAGCCGTGGGTTTTTCAACACCAATGCAGGGAAGGTGTGGCCCGGCCGGTGTTTTTTTTGTTTTTAGGGAAAGCCTGCCCCTCCGACCCTCAGCGTTTATCTTCGGATGCTGCGATTTGGTCTTCGGAGAGTCAGGTTTGATACCCGGAGGGCCCGGCCAGAGGTTCGGAAGGCTCTGCCAGAGGTAGGGGGGTATCAGGTTTGATGTTCGCTGACCCCTGCCAGAGCCTCCGGGGCACCAATTTGGTGTCCGGCGACCCCTGCCAGAGGCTCCGAAGCCTCTGCCAGAGCCCCAAGGACCCCAAATCGCAGCATCCGAAGATAAACGTTGATACCCCGGAGGTCAGCGTTGATGCTCCGAAGACCAAGGCTGACCCTCTCAGACTCAGGTCGGACGCTCTGAAGACCAAACCGCAGCTTCGGAAGACAAAAGTTGACGTCCGGAAGTTGAGGGTTGATGCTCCGGGGCTGAAGCGGCACCTTCGGCGACACAGCGGCGAGGGGTAATGGTGCTCGGAAGGAAATAAGACGGAAAATAATAACGTCTGGCGACCAAATCTCCCCGCCTTTCCGCCTTACCGGCAAGAAATAAGAAGAATATCCCACAAAGAATACGGTAAGCGTTAACTATGCTCCTTTCTTAGTGACCTTTGTGCATTTGCGGGATACAAAACTCTAACTGACCCACTATCTGCAAATCATATCCGCTGAATAAAAAAAATCTATATCTTCCGTTTACAACAAACCGACCACATATGCCTGCTCCCTCACATAAGCCCTCCACGTTCCTGGTATTTCCCTGGGGACTGCTCTCGATCGTACTGGTACTGGGACTGAACCTGGTGCTGAGTAACGCCTGGTTCAGTAAAAACTGGAGCTGGATATCATTGGTACTCATTATTCCTGCTGCCATCCTTGAAAACTTCAAAGTGGGCTATTCCACCATGCGCATTATGTTCATGAAGGTGATGTATTCGCTGTTGTCGTTCATGTTGGTAGGAATGGCCTTTGGCTCTAACCTTACCGGGTATTACAATGTAAAGTTCAAGGAAGTATCGGGTGCTAAATTCATTCACCTGCCCTGGTATGTATTGCTGGCCCTTGTGGTACTCCTCCTTATTCAGGTGGCTCAATTATTCAGCATGCTGAAAGCAGTGAAGAGAGAGCTGGTTCAGATGGATCCTGATAATTAAAGGTGGCTTCACCCTTTTTGCCTTTATTGCCTGTCATCTTACCCCTGGTCACCAATTGGGCCAATATGAAAGGCTGTATGTACTTTGTGGTTATTCCCGCCGGACACAACTATTCCATCGTTAAGGGCTGTATTATTTCTTAACCGCCTTCCTCTTCGGCGATGGAATCTGCATTTACTATGCCGAGCTTTTCCACGGCGGCTTGCGCAGCTATCTGTGAAGCGTCTTTCTTATTAAAGGCTTTGCCCTGTGCAATGTTCTTTCCATCTATCACTGCCGCTACAGTAAAGAGGCGGCGGCCGTTCTCCAGCTTTTCATTCAGGGTTTCAAATTCCAGTGTGCGGCCATTCTTGTTGGCCCAGCCGTAGAGTTTATTCTTATGATTGATCTCCAGTGTTTCCAGGTCGTCCATAAACATGTGGGGCAGAATAATATAATCCAGCACCCATTTACTGGCCTTCTTGTAGCCGTGATCCAGGTAAATGGCCCCCACCAATGCTTCGAGTGTATTACCAAAAATCTGGCTCACTTTCAGCGAACCATCCAGCTTGTTGAACAGGGTGATCTTTTTCAATCCCATGCGGATGGCAATATCATTCAGTTGCTGGCGGTTCACCATCTTGCTGCGCATTTCGGTCAGAAATCCTTCCTCTTTGTATGGATAACGCTTAAAAAGATAATCCGCTATCATGGCGCTCAGCACCGCGTCGCCGAGGTATTCCAGGCGTTCGTTATTCTCATCAATCGCTTCCCTTACCGAACGGTGGGTAAGGGCTGTTTTGTATAAAGAAATATTGCCGGGTTTGAAACCGAGCAGGTTACGGAGTTCTTTTTTAAAGGAAGAACCGCCAGATTCACCGGAAAAGAAGTTCTTGAAAAAATCCACGGCTTCAAGCTACTGAAAAAGTCAGAGGTTGAAAAGTTTAGGGGTTGAAAAGTTTGCAGGGCGGGGGTTTAAGGTTTAATGTTCAAGGTTTAACGTATAAGGGTCTCCCAAAGAACCCGGCTTCATAAGTGACAATCTGAAGTCTTTATAGCATCTGCGGGGAGAAAGAACCTTAAACTTTGAACCTTAAACCTTAAACTTCTTCACAATCACACAGGCATTATGCCCGCCAAAACCAAACGTATTGCTCAGGGCAGCGTTTACGGTGCGTTGTTGTGCTTTGTTGAAGGTGAAGTTGAGTTTGGGATCCAGTTCCGGATCATCGGTAAAGTGGTTGATGGTGGGCGGCACCATATCATGCGTCAATGCATTGATGCTGGCAATAGCTTCTATCACTCCGGCAGCACCCAGGCAGTGGCCTGTCATGCTTTTGGTGGCACTGATATTCAGCTTATAGGCGTGTTCGCCAAATACTTTTACGATAGCCTTTACTTCCGCTCCATCGCCAATGGGAGTGGAAGTACCGTGTGTATTGATGTAGTCGATCTCTTCGGGTTTCATGCCGGCATCATCCAGCGCCACCAGCATTACGTTCATAGCGCCAAGTCCTTCGGGATGTGGTGCGGTGATATGGTGGGCATCGGCTGTGGCACCGGCACCTGCTATCTCGCAGTAAATGCGTGCACCTCGGGCTTTTGCATGTTCCAATTCTTCCAATACCAGCATGCCGGCTGCTTCGCCCATTACAAAGCCGTCACGGTCTTTATCATAAGGGCGGCTGGCCGTTTTAGGATCATCATTCCGTTCACTCATGGCCTTCATGGCATTAAATCCACCCACACCGGCTTCGCTGATCACAGCTTCTGAGCCACCGGTAAGGATGATATCTGATTTACCCAAACGGATCAGGTTAAAGGCATCCATAATGGCATTGGTGCTGCTGGCACAGGCGCTTACCACGGCAAAGTTGGGCCCGCGGAGGTTATGGCGCATACTGATCTGCCCGGCAGCAATATCCAGTATCATTTTAGGAATGAAGAAAGGATTGAAACGGGGTGTACCGTCGCCACGGGCAAAATCGGTCACCTCGTGCTGGAAGGTGATGAGTCCACCGATGCCGCTGGCAAACACCACCCCCACCCTGTCGGGGTTGATATTGTCTTTGTTCAGCCCGGCATCGGCCATGGCCTGGTCACTTACCACCAGGGCCAGCTGTGTGAAGCGGTCTATTTTGCGGGCTTCTTTTTTATCAAGGAATTGAGTGGGGTCAAAACCTTTTATTTCGCAGGCAAACTTTGTACGGAATTTGGAAGCGTCGAACAGTGTGATCATGTCAGCACCGGATACCCCGTTTACAAGGCCGTTCCAGTAATCCTGAACCGTATTGCCAAGCGGGGTGAGGGCACCCATTCCTGTAACAACGACCCTTTTTAATTCCATAAGCTTCAGATAAAACAGTGAGTAATTTTAATAACCTGCTGTACCAACAGTTGTTATTTCAAAGATAGCAGATAATTGTACGAAGTAAAAAACCGCCTTCGCTGTGGTACAGTCAGAAGGCGGATTAATTTATTTCCCGGCTTAGTCAGTGGTTAAAAAAGCCCGGGCACACTTATTTGGCATGTTCTTCCAGGTATGCTACAGCCTGACCAACCGTGGTGATGGTCTCTGCCTGCTCATCCGGGATAGAGATGTTGAATTCTTTTTCAAATTCCATGATGAGTTCTACCGTATCCAGAGAATCGGCGCCAAGATCATTGGTGAAAGAAGCTTCATTAGTTACTTCAGCTTCATCTACACCTAATTTGTCTACGATGATCTTTTTTACTCTTGATGCAATGTCTGACATGTTCTTAAGTTTTGTTTATTGGGTGCAAAAATATGTTTTTTGAATTAATCAGCGTGGAAAACGGTTTTTTTTCCGCATTTGAAACAAATCCCTGAAAACGAAGGTATAAGGCTATAAAAAACAGGCTGGCTGGCAGAAAAAACAGGCTTCAATCGGTTGTTGTTTTGCAAGTTATTTGTAATTTAATGCCTCTACCCCTCAATTTCCCGGTTATGGCGCTTAAAATTCTTGATCACGGCAGTTTTGAATACCGTCAAATGGTAAAGTTGCGGGATGATATTCTGCGTAAGCCGCTCGGACTTACATTCACCCCGCAGGAGCTGGAACAGGAAAAAGACAATATGCTCATCGCTGCTTTTGAAGATGAAGATATTCTCGGCTGCTGTATGCTGGTGGAAGAAGGTCCGGATACTGTACGGCTTCGCCAGATGGCTGTGCTGAATAACCTCCAGGGCAAGGGTATCGGCCGTGCCCTGATGACGTTTGCCGAAAACCTCGCCAGGGACAGAGGCTATAAAAAGCTATCCATGCATGCCCGCAAAAATGCTATTGGTTTTTATGAAAAGATGGGCTACCGGGTGGCCAGCGAAGAATTTACGGAGGTTACGATACCGCACTTTGTGATGGAGAAAAAACTTCAATAGTGAATAGAGAATGGTGAATAGATAATAGTTGTCTTGATCCGGGGCAGTTTATCAGCTTGCAATCCTCCCTCTCCGCATAAGCAAAATCCGGAATTCTTTAATGACTATTCAACCTTAAAGAACTATTATCTATTATCCATCATCTATCATCTCTTTACAACCTTGCTTTTTATAAGCTGCCGCAATTCATGTACTTCATCTGAATCTTTACAGCCGTCTTTGGGTACCAGGAAAAACGAGCGGCTGTCGAAGTACAGGTGAAAGAAATGCGGGCTTTCTACAAAATGCTTCACCGCGTCCCAGTTCCATGTTTTTGACCCGCCTCCTTCATGACCAAGGGTAAACCCTTCTGTGCGGAAATCCATACTGAATTCATGTTTGAAAGTGAGTGCCCGCCGGTACACGGCCAATGGCAGCAGGTACCAGAAGCTGATCATCAGTATCACCCACAACAACGAAAAAACGAGAAAGGCCAGCGGTTGTATTTTGCCAAGCGCATACAATACAATAGAGATAATGGCAAATACATTTACCAGGATGATCATCATCCGTATTTCCGGCCGGTTGATAAAATGATAACGCAGCGCCTGAATCACTTTAGGTTTGTCGTATCCAAAATAGATGGTCATAAATTCTTCTTTACGGCGTTTTCAGTTCTTTTTCACCTATACTCCATTCAGCGATCTGCTTACCATCCAAACCGATAAAATGCACGGTAAGTTTCCGGTTATTGCGGGCACCACTGAAGGAGAAGCGGGCATAGTTTTGTTTTTCGTCAATCCCAAGTACCCGGAAGGGATTGTTCTTTTCGGCTCCGCCAAATGTATGCGTTCCCGAGGTAAGTGGTGATACGGTTATATCATACAAAGAGTAAGTGCCGGCCCTGTCTTCTTTAATGATCTCGCTGTGATGCCTGTCGCCGGTAAGGAATATCACTCCATTGATCTTATAGTCGGCAATGAACTTCATAAAGTCGTGGTACTCCGCCGGGCAGTTTTTCCATTTATCAAAAGGCGAAACCGGGTTGAGTACCTGGCTGCCCATGGCGATGATCTTGAAAGTGGCATTGCTGTACAGCAGCGAATTCTTCAGCCACTCCATCTGTTGTTTGCCAAGTATTTCCTTATCCGGGTTGGGCTTACCATCCACTGAATCTTTCATCCGGTCGGCGCTTCGCCACCAGCGGTCGTCAGTAAGGAAAATGTCGGCATCCCCCCAGCTCAGCATGGTATAGGTACCCTGTCCGTTTTCACCAAAAGAAGGATTGCACCAATATTTCTTCCAGATGTTTCGGCTGGTTTCTTTCAGTATAAAATTCTTGCCGATATCATTGGGTCCGTAATCATGATCATCCCACATGGCCACCTGCGGCATCGATTTCCAGAAGTTTTGCAGGATGGGCAATGCCCGGTCGTGACTGGCCCTGTACCACATTCCCCATTCACTGTAATAATCCACTTCCCGGGTGTACCACGCATCGCCCAGCCATAGCATAAAGGCCGATTTTTCTTTGGCCATGTGCTCAAAAATGGAAGAGTCTTTGCCATACGGCGTGCCGGGCCTGTCGTAGATTGGCTCATTGAAGAAAGAGCAACTGCCGGTGAGGAAACTGAAATCAGGTGCCGGTTTTCTCCATTGCCAGAGGTCTTTGGTGGTAAGCTCACCGCCACGTCCTGATGCTTTCCCGTTAATCCAGATACGGTATTCATAGGTAGTGTTGACATCAAGGCCACCTATGGTAAAAAAGAGCGGGTTAAACTCATTGCCGAGTTCGCCCTTATAGTTAATTGTCTTTACCTGCTTATCTCCCTTTTTATTGAATTGCAGTGAAACCGTTTTTACTTCGGCTGATACCTCCACCCACACTTTCGCATCACGCAGCTCTACCGGGCCGAGCATCGGGCCGGCATTGATGCGGGGCTGGGCCAGGAGCAAAATGGGAAACAACAGGGCAGCAAGACTGATCAGTTTTTTCATAATGAATCTCTTTCTGAACGCAAAGTAAACAAGAAATGGATTGCGAAGTAAATAAGAAAGCCGCTTCGGAGGAAGCGGCTTTTTGATCAATATGACAAAGACACAATTAAACTATTTCTGGCCTGCACCTTCAGCAGGAATGTTCAGGAGCTGGCAAACCCTTTCGTAAGACATCCCTTTAAGCTCTTCGGCTGAATAACCTGTGCCGCCAACGCCACCTGCATTACGGCCTCCGCTTACTGCGCCGGGGATGAGCACATACCTGTACTCAATTGAAGAAGATATACCCAGCAGGCAACCTGCAGCATTACAGCCAACGGTATGACGGTTGATGAATATTTTCTGTGAAACATTCCAGGTACTCATGATGCTGGTAGTACCGCCTGAATAACTGGCAAATGGAAGCATCGTGGTTTCAAGAACACCTGCGAGACGCAAATAGGTAAGCACCACGCCCTGGTTCAGGATAGCTGTGGAAAGTGATGGAGCAGTGATATGTGTAACCCGGTAGAGCGTACCATCAACAGTGGTATCCCTGGCAGCAAAAGGACTGGTAGCCCAGGCAGAGTAAATTACGTTGGCTGTACCTGCAGGGCCTTGGGGGCCAGTGGGGCCTTGCGGACCTTGAGGACCAGTGGGGCCGGTAGCTCCGTTACCACCTGTTGCGCCAGTGGGGCCTTGCGGACCTGTAGCACCTACGGGACCTTCAGGACCTTCTTTTGTACAACTGATAGCTATAAATGCAACGGCAAATGCCAGAAGAGATAAGAGTCTGAGCTTTCTCATAGCGTTTTAATTTGGCTGTTTAATTAGTTTCGGTTTAAAAGTAATGGGAAATTTCCTCACTACCAAGAGAAAATAAAGGTAAAGGAAAAAAAGACAAACTGCCTTTTTTCCTGATTAAAAATCAGGCAGCCTGTTGTACCTGAAGGGCTATATTTGCTTCCATCAATATTTCATTATGTATAAAATCAAGGTTCTTTTTTCCGCTTTCCTCCTTTTAGCGTCTTATGCCACAAATGCCCAGTTTACCAGGGGCGATAAAATGGCCGGCGCTTCCGTTGGCAGCCTCTTCTTTAACTCCGGCGGGGCCGATGTCAGTTTTCCGCAGGTAAGGGGGTATTCTTCCAAGACCAATAACTACGGTCTCCGTATCGAACCGCTTTTTGGCTGGTTCATTACCGATAAAACCGTGATTGGTGGAACGATCAACCTGAACCCATCAGGTCAGAAGACCACCTACGAAGACCAGGGCACCACCTTCCAGGAAGATAAATCGAACAGTTTCAATATTGGCGTAGGCGGATTTGTACGCAATTATTTTGGCAGTACGTCTGCTTTCCGGCCATTTGGCCAGTTTGGCTTCAATGCAGGCATCAGCTCCACCAATACAGAAGGCTTCCGGTACTATGATGCCGCTCCCGATTATAAGATCAGCTATGATGGCAAGTCTTCCGGCGGCTTCTTTGCCAATGCCTCCCTCCAGTTTGGTTTTACCAAAATGGTAGGCAGCCAGACCGGGCTAGATTTCTTTGCCGGCTACAACTATTCTTACAACAAAAACACATTCAAGACCACCACCCTCACCGACCTGAATGTGGATGGCACCATAGATTCCCGCGGAGAAAATGAACCCACCACCAAATTCACCAACCATGGCTTTATCATCGGTGTGGGCTTCCAGGTGTTCTTGAAAGGAAAAGGGAAGTAGGGTTTTGGTT
>JAEUVM010000666.1 GCA_016787125.1 Chitinophagaceae bacterium
TTGCAGATCGGCGAGTACAACGTTTCTTCCATGGAAAGCTATATGCAAACGCTGGGTAAGTTTAAAAAGGGAGATAAAGCAAAAGTGAAATACCAGCGGGGAAAGGATGTGCTGGAAACAACGGTGGAGTTTTAGTTGTAATTTTAAATAAGACAACAGGACAGAAGCTTTAAATAGCACCGTTATTTTGATGAAACTCGTTCTTGACAATAAAGAACTCACCGAAGAATTTTTTACCGACACCCGTCTCCTCGGCGTTATGGCACCGGTAAAAGACTACCAGTTTTGCTGGCACCTCAATACCAGTATCGGCCTCAACTTCCGGGTGAACAATGATATTGAGATCAAACTCATCAAGAAAAAGCGGCAGTATTTTTTTGCTGTTTATGAGTACAACGAACCCACCCGCTTCCTTTCGCATTATGTGTACAACAACCAGTTTGACGGCGAATACCTCTTGCCCGAATTCAAACACCTGGATTTTCTGTGGCTGATGAAAGGCGATGAAGTATCTGACGAATCACTGCAGGAGACGATACAAACCATCCGCAGCATCAACAGTGTGCAACTGGTGGTGGAGCTGACCAATGAGAAGATAAAGAACAAAGAACACCTGGTTTTTTAATACCAAATACCAAAATCCCAAATTCCATGTGGAAGGAAGAAAATAATAAACTATACCAGAAGTTTACATTCCGCAACTTCAGCGAAGCCTTTGCCTTTATGACCGGTGTGGCCATTGAAGCAGAGAAGATGGACCACCATCCGCTATGGACCAATGTGTACAATACAGTGGAGATATGGCTCAGCACCCATGATGCGGGAGATATTGTAACAGAGAAAGACAGAAAACTGGCGGATAAAATTGACACCCTTTTGGCGGGGTAACAGGATAATGGCACTGGCAACTTCTATACTAATGATCCGCCCGGCAGCGTTTGGTTTTAACCAACAAACAGCGGCCGATAACTTTTTTCAGCAGCAAACTACCGTTACTCCACACGAACTGCAACAGCAGGCATT
>JAEUVM010000693.1 GCA_016787125.1 Chitinophagaceae bacterium
AAATGTGAAAATGTGATCGCTTTCTAAAGTACAAAAGTTTCTTGAAAGTGGGTTAATGTGCTAATATGCTAATGTGAAAATGTGCTTGTTTCCTAAAGCCATAGAATCTACGAAAAGAGGGAAATTTTTACTCAGTAGGACATCAGCACATTTTCAAATTATCACATTTCCATATTTCCACATTTGCATATTTGCACATTTCCACATTGGCATTTTTGCTTTCGTTATCTTTGCCGCCTCAAACTACAATCATGAAAGAAGTATATATCATTGCTGCGGTACGTACCCCGATGGGGAGCTTTGGAGGTTCATTAAGATCACTTACCGCCACGCAACTGGGTGCTGCCGCCATTAAAGGTGCATTGGATAAAGCTGGTATCTCTCCCGCACAGGTACAGGATGTGCTGATGGGCTGTGTGCTGCAGGCCAACCTGGGACAGGCACCGGCGAGACAGGCAGCCAAATTTGCCGGCTTGCCAAATGAAGTGAATTGTACCACGGTCAACAAGGTTTGCGCCAGCGGTATGAAAGCTATCGCACAGGCTGCTCAAAGTATAATGCTGGGTGATGCGGATATAGTGGTGGCCGGAGGAATGGAAAGCATGAGCAATGTTCCTTTTTATACAGATAGTATGCGCTGGGGCAATAAATATGGTAATACATCTTTGATTGATGGATTGGCCAAAGACGGTCTTACCGATGTATATGATGGTAAAGCGATGGGTAATGCGGCTGAACTTTGCGCAAGCACCTGTGGCATTACCCGTGAAGAGCAGGATGCATTTGCCATTGAAAGCTACAAACGCAGCCAGTCCGCCTGGGAAAAAGGATTGTTTGATAATGAAGTGGTGCCCGTAAGCATACCACAGCGCAAGGGCGACCCGGTGGTGTTTGCCAAAGATGAAGAACCCTGGAATGTAAAGTTTGACAAGATACCCTCGCTCAGTCCGGCCTTTGTAAAAGACGGCACCGTTACCGCCGCTAATGCCTCTACTATGAATGATGGCGCTGCGGCATTGGTATTGATGAGTAAGGAAAAAGCGGATGAACTCGGACTGAAACCCATTGCCAAGGTAAAAGCATACGCCGATGCTGAACAGGCACCGGAATGGTTTACCACCACACCTTCACTGGCCGTGCCTAAAGCAGTGGAAAAGGCCGGACTGAAAATGGAAGACATCAGCTATTGGGAACTCAATGAAGCTTTTGCTGTGGTAGGTATAGAAAACAGCCGCCGTATGAAACTCGATCCTGCAAAGGTGAATGTACATGGCGGTGCCGTATCGCTGGGTCACCCGCTCGGATGCAGCGGCGCCCGTATCATCGTTACGCTGATCAATGTACTCAAAGCAAACAATGCAAAATATGGCGCCGCCGGTATCTGCAATGGCGGCGGTGGCGCTTCGGCGATGGTAATAGAAAATGTGCAGTAATCAGTTTACTGACTGTTTCTTTCTTTGATCGTGTGAATGATCTTCACCGCATGCTCCCTTGAGTTTTCGATAAAGAGACGGTGTGTGTTCATACCACCGCATATCACACCGGCGAGGAAGATGCCGGGTACATTGCTTTCGTGTGTGTCTGCATTGATAAGCGGGCACATCACTTCATCAGCAGATAATTCAATTCCCATTTTACGGAGGAAATCAAGGTTGGGCTGGTAGCCGGTCAGTGCTATCACCTGGTCGTTCGGAATGGTAATGATACCATCCGGTGTTTGTATATCCGCTTCTGTTTCCCGGATGGCAACGAGGGTAGAATCGTAATAAGCTTTGATC
>JAEUVM010000735.1 GCA_016787125.1 Chitinophagaceae bacterium
AAGCCACTAAATCCCGCCCGATTAGTTTCGTTTTCAACCAGTTTGCATTATATTAGCTACCTCTTTCTACACTAACGGACTTTGGACTAACACGCATGAGAAAACGCTACTTACTCAGTACCCTGGTACTGCTATTATTATTTTTCAGGCAGGGCCTGTTTGCGCAAGACTTTTCCAACAAAGGCAAAGAATTCTGGCTGGCCTACTGTTACCACGTAGGTATGGTGAATGGGGGCGGGGCGCCGGCGATGACGCTCTACCTCACCTCCGATGTGGCCACCACCTATACAGTAGAAATCTATGGAGTGGCTACCCTTTCCACCGGGGCCATCGCTGCCAATGCGGTGGTGCCTGTTACCATTCCAAACACTTATTTTATCAGTACGGACGGACTAACCACCAACCGCACCATCCACGTAACGGCCGCCAAACCGATAGTGGTTTATTCCTTCATCACCCGTAATGCAGCCAGTGCGGCCTCGCTCGCCCTGCCGGTAAATGTGCTCGGACGGGAATATTACACAAGCAGTTTTACCCAGGTTTCCAATGAAAATAATTCCAGTTCCTTTATCACCATTATTGCTGTGGAAGACAATACAAATGTCGAGGTAACACCCACTGCAGCTACCGTGGGAGGATGGGCGGCAAATTCTACAAACACCATTACACTGAACAAAGGCCAGATATACCAGGTACTTGGCACCACCTCCGGGAATAATGGAGTGGACCTGTCGGGCACCAAAGTGAAATCAGTAGCTTCTGCCAGCGGCGGCTGTAAGAAAATTGCCGTTTTCTCCGGCACCGGTAAAGTTTATATACAAGCGGGAGGTTGCGGTCAGTCGAGTGCAGACAACCTCTACCAGCAGCTGTACCCGGTGGCTTCCTGGGGAAAGAAGTTTTTGACGGTGCCTACTTCAGCAAGACCTAACAATTATTTCCGCATCTTCAGAAGCGACCCGCTTACCAATGTTTATCTCAACGGGGCATTGATACCAGCAGCTTCTTTTACCAACAACTACTACCAGTTTTATAACAACACGCCAAACCAGATCACTTCTGATATTCCTATTTCTGTTTCTCAATACTTCACCACGCAGGGATGTCCGGGTGGGGCAGGAGGCAATCCAAGCCCTTACGACCCGGATATGATCGTGCTGAACCCGGTGGAGCAAAACATTAACCGGGTAACGCTGGTGAATTCGCCGCTGACAGCTTCCGGTACCCATATTCACAACCTCCATGTCATCATGCGCAACACCGGTACAGCGCAAACCTCTTTCAGGTATGATGGCAACCCGGTGCCTGTTGGCTCCTGGACGGTACACCCGCAGGATGCTAACTATTCTTACCTCTACCTGCCCAATGTGGCGGTAGGCAACCATACACTTGCTTCCGACTCCGGTTTTAATGCCCTTGCCTACGGGTATGCCCCTGCTGAGACCTATGGCTATTCGGCCGGCGCCAATGTAAAAGATCTTTACCAGCAGATCGGCGTATCCACACAATATGGGATAGAGCCCACGCCTTCGGTATGTAAAGGATCGCCTTTCAGATTTAAAGTGTCGCTGCCGTATTGTGCCGACTCACTCGTATGGGACCTGAGCCAGTTGCCCGGCCCACCTGCAGCCCCTCCCACGCAAACGTATACTTCCTGTGCACCCGGCCCTGGCGGGCCTGATTCCACCACGGTGGTGAATGGTGTAACGCTATACTGGTATTCATTACCTTCTCTTTATACGTTTAACACCAGCGGCACCTTCCCGGTAAATATCCTGGTGTATAAACCCAACCTTGATGGTTGCGGCAATGAACAGAGCATTGATTTTGACCTGAACGTGTATGACCCGCCCGTGGCCGACTTCCTTTTTAACGGAGGAGGTTGTTTTGCAGAAGCCGTTCAGTTTACTGACAATACCACTTCACCCAGGCCGAGCTATATCTGGAACTGGGACTTTGGCGATCCTGCCAGCGGTGCAGCCAATACCTCCGCCCTGCAAAACCCCACGCATGTTTTCACCGCACCGGGTACCTATACGGTCACTTTTTATACCATTACCACACCGGGTTGTATCAGCGGTACGGTAACAAAACAGGTAACGGTAACGCCGGCGCCTTCAGCCACCATCAGCGGAACGATCGAGGTATGTCAAAACGCACCTTCACCTTCCATTACTTTTACCGCATCTGATGGCAGGGCTCCTTACACCTTTACGTATAATATCAACGGCGGGCCCAACCAATCTGTGAGTACTGTATCAGGTAATACCGCCACCGTCACCGTTCCCACAACGGTGCCCGGCACTTTTACATACAACCTGGTGAAAGTGGAGAATACGGGCTCGCTTGTTTGTGTGCAAAACCAAACCGGCAGCGCCGTGGTAACGGTCAACCCCTTGCCAACAGCTTCCGTATCCGGTGCCACCACAGTCTGTAAAGATGCACCCTCACCCAACGTTACCTTCACCGGTGCAACGGGCACTGCTCCATATACATTTACTTATAATATCAATGGCGGCACTCCCCAGACAGTGACGACCACCAGCGGCAACTCCGTTACCGTAGCTGCACCAACAAACGTAACCGGCACCTTTGTATACAACCTGGTGAGTGTGAGTGATGGCACGGCCACCGCCTGCAATCAGGCACAAACCGGCAGCACCACAATTGTTGTAAACGAATTGCCCACGGCAAGCATCGCCGGCACCATCGAAGTATGCCGCAATGCACCTTCACCCCTTATTACCTTTACCGGTGCGGGCACCACAGCGCCTTACACATTTACCTATAATATCAATGGCGGCCCCAACCTGTTTGTAACCACCACCAGTGGTAACTCAGTTACA
>JAEUVM010000011.1 GCA_016787125.1 Chitinophagaceae bacterium
GGGCCCCGTAATGATATCAATTATACTGTTGCAGGCGCTGATCATCTTATCCGTAAATGAAGCCGGAACAAAAATCGGCGTTTCCGCCACCCGGAAGTCCACCTGCCCGGGATGTGCAGCATGCAGTTCTTCTAAAAAGGCATGGTAAGTCTCTTCTGTAAATGCTTCGTTGTAGGCTTTACGTATCGCCGGAATCATGGGAATCGTTTTATAAAACGGAAGTTAACGAATGATAGGGAAAGTGGGAAAAGTTGGCCGACAACGGTAGTATCCCACCAAGGCACAAAGGCTGTTTAACTATTTTTCGCAACGGAACCACCGCCCGGATAATTTCACGCAAAGCGGTAAAGTAATTCCCAAAAAGCAGCAACGGAGATGAACAAAGCAAGAATTTGATCTTTCAGCAATAATCAATAATTAGTAATCAGTAATCTAACCGTCTTTCTCAAGCCACCATTTCCTCTTCCAGCACCTGTCCTACGGAGTGGTTGAGGAAATTGGGAAGTATATGCGAGTAGGTCCAGCGGATCTTATCCGGATCTTCCAGGTGTTCGAGCATGCTGATAAGTTTATCTTCACCATGGCTTTCGATCACTGTTTTTCTTTTTTCTTCTGTGCGCAGGTACATACTCATACCAGAGGCATCTGCTTCGGGGTGAAACTGTGTGCCGATCATATACTCATTAAAGCGGATACCCATCACGGCCCTTTCATACGGCACATGCGGCCGGCTTTTTTCAATACATAAAATACTGGCGCCCATTTTTCCCAGGCGATCATGATTGGGCTGAATGACCTGATGGTCGCGGCTGTCCACTGCATAGAACGGATCTCTTAATCCTTCAAAGACAGGTTCGTTGGCACCTGCATCAAGCATGTGAACGGGAAACACACCAAAGGCAGTTGACTTTCGTTTGCATACCAAACCGACATTGAAGTAACGGCTGGCCAGTTGAAAAGAATGACAGATAAAGAAAACATATTTCTTTTTGAAGTTGGAAGGATTCTCATTCCAGCGAACCATCTTATCCAGCCAGCGGCACCAGTTAATGTCCCAGTCTTCAAAACGGCTCACCAAAGGATCGCCGGGGCCACCGGAAGAAATATATACATCATAAGAAGTATCGGGGAATTCATTTTTCTGGCGAACATCAAACTCGTCTGACTGAAGTGAAATATCATTAGCGGCAGCCCATTCAGCAAGGATGGTGCGG
>JAEUVM010000031.1 GCA_016787125.1 Chitinophagaceae bacterium
AACCTTCTTTCCTGCGTGGCAATACGATCCCGGATGAATTTGTTTACCAGCGCATGCATTCCTGCCTCATCTATCTTCAGTATTTCTGCGGTCTGCTTTACATAATCCTGCTGTTTGGTAAAATCTTCCGCCTTATTAATTCTCGAGATCGTTTCCGCCGCCCTGTTCACCACTTCGGCTTTCTTGCTGGCATCTCCACCGGCATCCTTCAGCGCCACTTCCAGTTGGAAGAGGATAAAGTCTTTCTTATTCTTTGCAATAAATTCACGGAAAGCCAGGGCGCCCACTTTATTTACATAGCTGTCCGGGTCTTCCTTATCCGGTATCAGCACCAGTTTTACATTCAGTCCTTCCTCCAGTGCCAGGTCAAGCCCGCGGAGGGCCGCTTTCACCCCGGCCGCATCACCATCATAAATGATCGTGAGGTTGTTGGTGTATTTCCGTATCAGGCGAAGCTGGTCGGGCGTCAGTGAAGTACCGCCGCTTGCCACCACATTTTCGATACCGGCCTGGTGCAGCGATACCACATCGGTGTAGCCTTCCACCAGCAGGCATTCATCCGCCTTATCAATAGCAGTACGGGCAAAATAAGAGCCGTAGAGTATCTTGCTCTTTACATAGATCTCATTCTCCGGGGTGTTGATATACTTCGGCGCCTTATCATTACTCTTCAGTATCCGTGCACCAAACCCCAGCACCTTACCGCTGTGATTGTGGATGGGAAATATCACCCGGCCGCGGTAGTTATCATTCAGTTGGTCGTTGCGGTTGTTTACCAGTCCTGCCTTCAGCAGCACTTCCGCATTATATTGTTGTGCCAGTGCTTCTTTGGTAAAAGCATCCCGTTGCTCCGGCGAGTACCCCAACTGAAACTTTTTGATGATCTCTTCCCGGAAGCCCCGTTCTTTCAGATAGGATAAACCGATATCCTGGCCTTCTTCGGTATCAAACAGCATACGGGTGAAAAACTGTTGCGCAAAATTATTAACGATATACAGGCTCTCTGCCACCTGCACCTGCTGCCGCTGCTCATCACTCTGGTAGGTTTCCTCTATTTCGATACCATACCGGTTGGCCAGCCATTTCAGCGCTTCCACATAGCTGTACTTCTCATGCTCCATCACAAAGCTGATAGTGTTGCCACTTTTGCCACAGCCAAAGCATTTGTACAGTTCCTTGGTGGGGGAAACGGTGAAGGAGGGCGTTTTTTCATTATGAAAAGGGCAGAGGCCCAGGTAATTGCTCCCCCGCTTCTTCAGTTTCACAAAGCCGCCCACCACATCAATGATGTCGAGCCGGGCCAGTATCTGTTGTATGGTATTTTGCGAGATCAAACCGGTAAATCGGGGCGGAAAGTTAATTCATCTTGCCCTTTTGAACGGGATAAAAAAAGACGCATATCGACACAGGGTAACGGAGGATTTGAGTTACACAGAGAGAGAATCCCCCGTGTTTCTCTTTAACCCTGAAGCCTGTGTGTTGAAAAAACCTCCTTTAACTTTTTTAACAAACGGGTAAACTTTGTACCTCAATCCCCGTCTCACCCCAAAACCATGAATATGAAGACGATCAAACTGATTCCCTTACTCATCCTCACCCTGTTGTTATCAGGCCTGGCCAATGCCCAAAACCAATCCGGTACCGATTCCACCGGTCTGCCCGGCGATAATTTCAGTCTCCAGGGCGCCCTCAGCCTCTTCAAAGAAGCAGCTTCGATCGAAGCCTTCGAAACAGCCCTCAATACCGAATCCAACAAAGTAAATAACCTCGACCTTGATGGCGACGGCAATACCGATTACATCAAAGTGATCAGCAAGGCCGATAAAGATAACCATGTGTTCATCCTCCAGGCGCCCGTATCAGAAACCGAGTCACAGGATATTGCTGTGATAGAACTGGAAAAGACCGGCACGGAAACCGCCATGATCCAGATCATCGGCGATGAAGATATCTACGGCGAGGAGGTGATCGTGGAGCCTGACAGCGGCGAACCCGGCGCCTGGATAGAAGAACCGGTCAACAGCAACCTCAGTGGCCCAAATAGCACCATCGGGGCTGTACAGTACGACCTTCCCATTGTGGTGAATGTGTGGCTTTGGCCTTCGGTGCGTTTTGTATATGCCCCCGGCTACCGCCCATGGGTATCACCCTGGCGCTGGCGGCATTATCCCGGCTGGTGGAGACCCTGGCGCCCGCTTAGCTGGCATGTATGGCATCCGTTCAGGGCACCCTGGCACCGTTCGTTTGTGGTGGTGCGTACACACAGGGTGGTGCATGCACATGTGGTGTACAAGCCCTTCCGCAGCAGTTCGGTGGTGGTAAGAAACCGGCACAGTGTGGCCGTAAACAACTACCGTGTTACCCGGAGCCGTACTACGGTCACCGGACCGAGGGGCAAAACCACCACGGTAAAAAAGACCACCGTTACCGGACCAAGAGGTAACAAAGCCACTAAAGTAAAAGTGAGAAGACACTAAGCAGGAGGG
>JAEUVM010000079.1 GCA_016787125.1 Chitinophagaceae bacterium
TTTTCAGTTTTACTTTATTCAGAAAAGTAACATTGCTGTTCAGCCGTATCAGCCAGGTGTCAATACCCTGGAAATGGGAGCGGGTGATCTTGTATTCAGCCCGGAAATTATTTTGTACAATAAAATAAAGGGAGAGCAACAGGCCGATACTAACGCCGATCAGCAGGTCGGTGGCAAGGATAAAACCGATAGTGAGCAGGAAAGGCAACAGTTGTTTCCAGCCAAGACTGTACATGTTTTTATACAGTTTTGGTTTGGATAAATTATATCCCGTTACCAGCAGTATGGCTGCCAGTGATGCATACGGAATCATGTTCAGCACAAAGGGGATAAGCAATACGGCCAGCAGCAACAACACACCATGAGTGATGGCTGATAGTTTGGTACGTCCGCCGGCATCCACATTCGCAGCGCCACGCACCACCACGGCTGTGATGGGCAGTGCACCGAGAAAGCCACAGGTTATATTACCCACACCCTGCGCCACCAGTTCACGGTTCACCGGAGTGATACGGTTGTGCCGGTCCAGTTTGTCAACCGCTTCAATGCAAAGTAATGTTTCGAGTGTGGCGAGGAGTCCGATCACCAATCCTTTTTTCCAGACATCAGGATTGTGTAAGAGTTGAGATAGATCGGGAAAACTGATACTGGCAAAAATGTTGGAAGGAATATTCACCAGTTGCGAATCTTTCAGTGACAGCGGGGAATGAGTGGAGGAAAAAAGATAACTCAGTCCGATGCCTGCCAGTACCACGAGCAGTGGCGCCGGTATCACCCGCCATTTTTTAGCAAAAGGCTGTTGCATCAGTATCAATATGGCAAGTGAAACAATGGTGATGAGAATAGCTCCTTTTGAAATATGCTGTGAAAAAGCAGAGATATTCATGGGTACATCACGGGAGGAAAATAATTCGGAGAAACCATTGGTCCAGAAACCCGGCTTATCATATCCGAATGCAATGGGAATTTGTTTGGAGATGAGCATGATGCCGATGGCTGCCAGCATACCTTTAATAACGGCCGAGGGAAAATAACTTGCCACCACACCCCAGCGCAATAGCCCCAGCACCACCTGGAATAATCCGGCCACAATGATAGTGAGCAGGAAAACCCGGTAATCGCCCAGTGAAAGAATGGCAGCGGCAGTAAGAGTGGCGAGGCCCGCTGCCGGTCCGGACACAGCGAGCGATGCACCGCTGATGCTGGCGGTAACGATACCACCGATGATGCCCGATAGTAATCCGGCATACAGCGGCGCACCGGAAGCCAGCGCAATACCGAGACAAAGCGGGAGTGCAACGAGAAAGACCGACAGTCCTGCCGATAAATCGTGCCGCCACCACATGATCCGGTAATACTTTAATGTACGCCGCAATGAATAATTTTTTGGGAATTAGTGACAAAGGTAGGTTTATAGTTTGTAGTCGTTAGTTTGTAGTCTGTAGTCGATAGTCTTTAGTCGATAGTTTGTAGTCGATAGTCTTTAGTCATTCGTTTGTAGCCGGGAAGCCAGGAAGACTATCAGCGATGTAAAAAAAATCTGTTCTAATCCCCTCAATCCGTCCAATCCGCGTTCCCATTCCCTTTGCGCAGCAAAAAAATCCGCATTTAATCAAACTTAACCGCCAAGCCGCCAGGGCGCCAGGATATTTTGATAATCCATAACGCCTTCCTGTCTTCCCGGCAAAAAAAATCCGTTCTAATCCGCCCAATCCTTCCAATCCGAGTTCCCATTCCCTTTGCGCAGCAAAACCCTCCCCCAAACCTCATTCAATCGCCCATTACACCCGTTCAATCGCCAACTTCACCCATTCAATCACCAATATCAGCCATACAACAGCATAATACAATCACGATATTTCAACCATCAGCCAATCAATCACCATCAGCACCCATTATCTTCTTTTTTTCAGTAAATCAAAAAACAACCGCCACTATTCAACCCTTTTCATCACTGTTTCGACCCTTGCCTTCATTCATTCAACGATAAATAACCCTCATCCGGCGAAGGAATCGCCTCATTCATCGAAAAAGCGCAGCAACGCATCGCTTACTGATTATTTTGCAATGAATAATAACGGTCAGTCAACCGCCCTTCGCAGTCAATCATCCGGAATTGACACCCGATCTGGCAGCATTGATGACCGGCAAACCATAAACGATGAACAAAAGACAAACAGCAAAAGTGAATATGTACGGGATGGTGCTGGACTACCTGGAAAAACAGGCGCCCCCTGTACCATTTACTCCGGCCCTGGAAGCATCAGTGGCCCGCTTCAGAGAAATGATGGATGAACTGGAGGAGGCAAAAAGAATAGTGCTGATCAATATTAAAGGCATTGCCGAACGGAAAAAGGACATCCGGCAGCGGATAGCCAATCATTTCGCCGCTGCTGCCGGACTGATCCACGCTTATGCCAGCGATCAGCAGATTGTAGATTTGAAAGTCAAGGTTGATTATACCCACAGCGATTTTGTACGGATGCGGGATGGCAATTTAAGTGGCTGCTGTGCCAATATCTGCGAATATGCAATGCATAACCGGGCCGCACTCGCAGCTTATGGTCTCAGTCCTGCCTTACTCGAAGTGCTGAACCAGCTTAATACTGACTTTGAAAAGAATTATCTGGCACCACGTAAAGCAATCGCCAAACGGTCTTCAAAAGGAGAGAAGATCGCCGGCCTTATCAGCGCCATTGATGTGTTCTTTGAAGACGTACTCGACAGGCTCATGCTGCTGTACCGTATTGAACCCGGATCTTATTATAATGGTTATCTCATCAGCCGCTCTATTATCGACCCGGCCCATATTGCCACCTGCATGAAAGGCACTATCACCGATGAAGATACCGGTACACCGGTGGCGGATGTGAAGATCATTGTAGAAAATGAAGAACAGCGCTTCGAAGGCCGTTCAGATAAAGAAGGAAATTACAAGGTAAAAGTGCCGGTTCCGGGCATATATAATATGAAGATGGAAAAAGAGGGATATGCCGCATTCATTTTTGGCAAAGCAGAGATCAAACTGGGCAAACGCACCCGTATGGATGTGGAGCTCACCAAACTATCACGCCAGGATGAGTGAAAAACAAAGCTGATGAAGGGAAGCGGGGTGGGATTTTTGTCGACCCACAATTCAACCTAAAGATTGATCCGTGCCCTATTCTTTTTTATAAACCACCCCGTCCTTCATCACAAACACCACTTTGCCAAATACCTTCGGGTCTTTGAGGGGGTCGCCATCCACGGCCACAATGTCTGCCATTTTACCAGCTTCAATGGAACCGATCCTGTCTTTTTCTCCCAGCAGGTCGGCAGCATGTATCGTGGCCGCCTTGATGGTTTCCATCGCCGGCATGCCCGCATCGATCATGATGCCGAATTCGAGCCAGTTCATGCCATGTTTATATACACCGGCATCGGTGCCGAAGGCGATCTTCACGCCGCTTTTATAAGCTTTGGCAAATGTGGCCTTGATCTTCGGGCCTATCTCGAGGGCTTTTGGTGTAACGAGGTCGGGATAATAACCGGGCTTCTTAGCCGAGTCTGCCACGGCCGCACCCGCCGTAAGCGTAGGCACATACCAGGTGCCATATTGTTTGAATAAGGCAATCGCTTCATCATCCATATAAGTGCCATGCTCGATTGAATTCACACCGGCACGGATAGCCCGCTTCATGCCCTCGGCCCCGTGGGCATGAACGGCCACACGAAAACCATAGTCGCGGGCCGTTTCCACAATAGCCTTAATTTCTTCTTCGGTAAACTGGGGGTTGCTGCTGTTCTTCGCCATGCTGAGCACACCGGCGGTGGCCGTGATCTTTATCAGGTCGCTCCCTTCTTTGTAGCGTTGTCTTACGGCTTGTCTGCATTCATCCGGGCCATTGGCCACACCATCTTCGGGACCAGGATCGCCGGCGAGGCCGCGACGGTAACCATTCGTGGGGTCTGCATGACCACCCGTGGTGGCGATGGAGCGGCCGGCGGTAAATATGCGTGGACCTTTTACATACCCTTTATTCACGGCATTGCGCAGCGAAATGTTTACGCCGGTGCCGCCCAGGTCGCGGACGGAAGTAAACCCGGCCATGAGTGTAACTTCCGACCAGCGGACAGACATGTAGGCATAATCAGCAGGGTTCAGTGTAAACTTCTCGATGTATTGCGTGGGACTGGTTTCATGGTCAAGGTGTACATGCATATCGATCCAGCCGGGGGTGACGGTCTTTGTCTTAAGATCAATCACTTTATCGTCTTTGCCGGGTGTGGTGTAGCCGTTTTGAACAGCAGCTATCTTGTTCTTTTCCACTACAATGGTCATCTCTTTCTTAGGTTCATTGGAGATACCATCTATCAGCGTGCCGCACCAGATGATTGTCTTTTGGGAAAAAAGAACTGCCGGCAGCAGGAGGGAAAGCAGGAGGAGGAGTTTTTTCATAAAAAAGTAATCAGCTAATTTACTGATATGCAAATTAGCTGATTACACAATATTCAATATTTAATCTTTCATGCCTGAATAACCTAATCTATCAGGCTTATACTGGAACTGGTCTTTGTGCATTTGCCGCCGTTGCCGCAAGGGGAACAGTATACAGTGCCTGCATTGGACCCGGTGCCATAGGTTACTTCGCATCCATGTGGTTCGGATGAACAATCGGTGGTGGTGCAGGAGGTGCCGGTGGGTGCCAGTTTGCCGGCGTTGTTGGTCAGTTGAAGAGAGGACCTGTAACTTCTCCCGGAAAAAACCAGGATGTACTGCTTGTTTTCCATTTCTTTAATAACAACATCGGTAAACTGCCCGTCAATACCAGATGCTTTCAGCAGGTTCTGGTTGTAGCTTTTCAGGATAGCGGTTTTGTCCATTGTGAGCGAGGGAGCGCCATTTACAATTTCACCTACCACTTTTGACTGGGCCTGGCAACTGTTGGCCAGGATTGCTGATGTGATGATCAGCAGACTGAACATTTTTTTCATTTTAAATGATGTTTGTTGATTCCTACCTGCAGATTAGGCGCTGTGTCAGCATATTCCTCCGCTGGAATTGATTACAAATGAATAATGCCAGCGGAAGTGTTTGTGGAGAGTTCGAATGTAGGAAAAATATTGATTGTAGAGACGCAACGCATTGCGTCTCTACGGATAAAATTTCATAATTTGGGGATGGTAAAATCATTCCTTCAGCCGATGCGGTTTCTATTACCAGCACTCTTATTCATCTTCGCCGCCTGCCAGTCGCGGCCGGAACCATTTGGCACCAAACGGCTGGTAATTGCAGCAAAGGAAACGGTGCGGCTATCACAGATCGACCTTACCCTTACCAACAATGGCTGCGGCCGGGAATGGGGTGATGGCTTCGAACGTGCCTTTTGCGACCTTGTGATCAAAACGAAAGACAGTACAGTGCATTTAAGCAACAGTAGCAAACCCCTTTACCTGGGCCTGCTCAGGATAGAAATAGACCGTATGAACCCCTGGGGAAAGGAAGAAGACAGCATACCGCCAGGCGGCTGCCGTGTGGTGGTGACGCGGTTGCCGGATAATTCGCGGTAAACGCAATGCGTGGTAGAGACGCAACGCGTTGCGTCTCTACCACGAAATACGAAATGCATAAATCTTCCTGTAGGTTCTATTTACCCGGAAATTAATATCAAGCGCTTGCAAAAAGGTAAAACCATTTGCCTCCAGCAGTGTTTTCATTTCATCAGGGGTAAGCATGGGCATCTTGCAAACACCATGTTTCTGTCCGGACTTGCGGGGCACCGACTCATCAATATATAATATGCCGCCCGGCTTTAGCCGCAACCGGATATCGGCCAGCATCTTTTCTTTTTCGGTAAACTCGTGAAAGCTATTGATGATAAATATCTTGTCGAACATACCGGCAGGCAGCATGGTGGATGCGGTGGTCCCGGTGATCATGGTATAGCGGCTGGTGATCGGTTTACCACGGATACTGTCGTAATAATGCCAGGCAAAGCTTACCTGCCGGGAGTTAAAATAGGTTGTATCAATATCTTCCAGGTAAAAATGTATGCTGTCGGTAACGGCGGCAAAGGCGGCTTCCCAATGGCCGCATTGGGCGCCAATACTGGCAACGGTTTGTCCCGGCTGGAAGCTGATAAAATCAAGTTCAGCCTGCTTTTGGCGCAGCAGATCTTCGATGGAATAGTAATAAATGCCGCAGTACCCCTTAACCATGTGCATTTTTTGCGCCTGCAACATGGTGCCGCTAAGGAGCCACAAAATAATCAGGCAGAAATTTATCGTTCTTTTTTCCACAGGCGCTTGTTGTTATTTTACCAGAACGAAAATATCGCTTAGCTTTGCATGACCTCCCGGAAATTTTTTGGGTTTACAGTTCCGCAGGTCATTGGAAAGGGCCTGAAATCAACATTACTTTACTGAAATAAACAAATTACCATTCGCTATGGCAAAGTATATTTTTGTTACCGGGGGGGTTACTTCTTCATTAGGTAAGGGTATTATTGCCGCTTCGCTGGCCAAGCTGCTCCAGGCACGGGGCCTGCGGGTTACCATCCAGAAGTTTGATCCTTATATAAATGTAGATCCTGGTACACTGAATCCCTATGAACATGGCGAGTGTTATGTGACAGAAGATGGTGCAGAAACCGATCTGGACCTTGGCCATTATGAAAGATTCCTGAACATTTTTACCACACAGGCCAATAATGTAACTACAGGCCGCATTTACCAGACTGTCATCAATAAAGAAAGAGAAGGCGCTTATTTGGGTAAAACCGTACAGGTGGTGCCTCATATTACCGATGAGATCAAAAGGAGAATGCAACTGCTGGGCCAGAGTGGTGAGTATGATGTGGTGATCACAGAGATCGGCGGCACGGTGGGGGATATAGAAAGCTTGCCTTTTGTGGAAGCTGTCCGCCAGTTGCAATGGGAACTGCCGGAAGAAGATTCGGTGGTGGTGCATCTTACGCTGATCCCTTACCTGAAGGCAGCGAAAGAGTTGAAGACAAAACCCACACAACACAGTGTCAAAATGCTGAGCCAGGAAGGTGTGCACCCGGATATTATTGTGTGCAGAACAGAGATGGCGCTTTCGCCGGAACTGCGGAGAAAGATCGCCCTGTTTTGCAATGTAAAACCCGAAGCGGTGATTGAGGCAGCCGATGCCCCCACGATTTACGAAGTACCCATCGCCATGATGCGGGAAGGCCTGGATACGATCGTGCTGAAGAAAATGAATATCACCAGCTACAAGGAACCAGAACTGTCGAAGTGGAAAGAGTTTTTGGATAAATTAAAATACCCCAAGGGTAAAGTCACTATCGGCTTGATAGGAAAGTATATCGAATTGCAGGATGCGTATAAATCCATCCTCGAAGCATTTGTACATGCAGGCTCTGTAAATGAATGTAAGGTAGAAATAGCCAATGTGCACAGTGAATTCATTACTGATGATAATGTGGCGGAGAAACTGGCCGGCCTCGATGGTTTGCTGGTGGCGCCGGGCTTTGGACACCGCGGTGTGGAAGGAAAAATTGTGGCAGTGAAATATGCAAGGGAAAACGGGCTGCCATTTTTTGGTATATGCCTTGGAATGCAGATGGCTGCCATTGAGTTTGCCCGCAATGTATTAGGGTTAAAAGAAGCACACTCCACCGAAATGAACCCAGATACGAAAGACCCGGTGATCGACCTGATGGAAGAACAGAAGAAGATCACGGCAAAAGGCGGTACGATGAGGTTGGGTGCTTATCCCTGTGAAATAAAGGAAGGTTCGCTGGCAGAAAAGATATACGGCAAAGGCCCCATCAGCGAAAGGCACCGCCACCGGTGGGAATTCAATAACCGCTACCTGGAAGCATTTGAACATGCGGGCATGATGGCCAGTGGAAAGAATCCGGGTACGGGACTGGTGGA
>JAEUVM010000090.1 GCA_016787125.1 Chitinophagaceae bacterium
TATGCCGGGTGTAAGCAATACTACTGTCGGATCACTTTTTTGGCGGTTGGCCAGTGACACGAGATTTTTCAATAACAGGTCGGGATAATCTTTTACAGACCGAACATTATTCTTTGGCAGCAGATCGGGAAAAATGCGGTAGGTGATGCTGCGGTTTTCCAGCATGTAAGAAACACCGGAAGGTGTACGCAGGTTATCTTCCAGTACATAATAGGTGCCGTCATGGTCACGGATCAGGTCAATGCCGGAGATGTGGGTGTAGATATCAAACGGCACTTCCACGTTCACCATCTGCCGCACAAAGTTGGAACAGGAATAAATGAGCTTTGCCGGTATGATACCATCCTTGATAATGAACTGGTGATGGTAAATATCTTTCAGGAAAATGTTCAGTGCCTTGAGCCGCTGTTTTATGCCCGCTTCAATATGTTTCCATTCAGCCGCCTCCAGTATACGGGGAATGATGTCGAAGGGAAATATCTTTTCAATGCCCTCACCGCTGCTGTACACCGTAAAAGTAATGCCCTGGCTCATGAACAATTTCTTGGCCAGTTCATCCTTGTGGGTCATTTCATCGGCAGAAAGGTTTTGAATGGCTGACACAAAATTCCGGTAGGAGGAGCGTATGCCACCTTCGGCAAACATTTCATCCCACACCCGGGGTTGTACATGATAATTGGCTAAAAGCGAATGTCCTTCCATACGTAAATGAATTTACGAAAGAAAATAGTTTTATTACACATATGGAAGCAATGGCAAACTGCATTCAGTAAAATGCAGCACAGAAACAAGTTAAGGATTATCCGGGAGATTACGCAGTTCTTCCAGGCGAGTGATGTCGAAAAGGTCTTTTTCCCGGTTTGAACGAAGCTTCATGTCTTTAAGAAATTCGTACGGTACAATTTGCATGTACACCCCTGGCGTTATTTCAAAGGATTCCATATTTTTTTCCGCCTCTTCAAACGATAACATTCTGTGCACAATGGTAAGAATATCGATCTGGGTATCGTTGGCGCCAATTGAACCTAAGAAGTGTGTGGTAAAATCTTCTTGGTAAAGCGGGGCAGTTTCCTGTTCAGTATACCCCATACACTGAAGTGTTTTAATAAAAACATCACGGTTTTCGTTAGTCGGGGCTAGCCATACATCCAGGTCATCTGTGTTTCTGTTATACCCGTAGTAATTGACTGCGTATCCGCCAATCAGCATGTACCGGAGTTTGGTTTGCCGGGCACATTTCAGAAAAAGTAAGAATTCTTCATTGAGGAAGTCCATGTTTGTGAATGATTATCCGGCGGGTTCTGTTTTCGGGTTTTCGCAGCCGTTGTGTAAATTGCTGCATCTGAAATAAACGGATAAATCGCTGCAGGGGAGTGGTGTTACGCATCTGCTTCAAATGAAACAGTTCCTGCTCCTCCATTGTTTTGAATATCCTGATCTTTCCTTTCACTTTTTAAAGTTAAAATAATCTTTGAATAAACACTAACGAGGCTTTATAGAGGGCAGCAGGATCCAAAGAAATGAGGATGACCTGAACGTTTTGTCAAAAATCACGGTGTTCCTGCACCCATGCTGTAATATACGTACTGATCTCCGCAGTTGGGGTGCCGGGGGCAAATAGTTTACCTACTCCCATTTCCTGCAGTTGTTTCATATCATCTTCCGGGATGATGCCACCACCGGTAAGCAGCACATCATTCATGCCTTTTTCTTTCATCAGGGCCAGCACTTTTGGAAACACGGTATTATGTGCACCGGAAAGGATGCTGATACCAATTGCATCCACATCTTCCTGAAGGGCTGCATTCACCACCATCTCAGGTGTTTGACGAAGACCGGTATAGATCACCTCCATACCGGCATCCCGCAGGGCCGTGGCTATTACTTTGGCGCCACGGTCATGACCGTCCAATCCTACTTTGGCAACTAATACACGAAGGGGCCTTGGCATACATTGTTTTTGAATGCTGTAAAAGTAGGCAAGAAATGCTTACAGGCACTGCGTGTTGAGGAACTTCAGGGTGGCCCGGTTGTAGTCGCTGTACATATTATGATCGGCCACGGCCAGGTCTATCTGCTCCACCACCGTCAGCCGTTGCAATAAGGTCAGGCTGTTCAGTTCCGGAAAGGAGGCCGGGTTGGCCTGGTAAGCGGTAACCAATGCATCGGAAAAACCTATGAAATAGTTTTTACTGTTGAGGTATCCCTTGCTTTTCAGTTCTGCAAAAACAGCCGCCGATTTAGACAGACTGATATCACCTTTCCGGGCAAAGCGCTCCGGGTACAAAGGTGAATGTTCCTGCATATAATATTTACTGCAGATACCGCGGCTGGTAAGTGTTTGCGAATTAGTCAGTGCATTGGCATTGCCGGTGGGGCCCACATTTTCATTATTATCAAACCGGGCCATGCAAAACTGGAATGGTACTGTGGTAACAGCCGCCAGAGGTGCACCCGACGGAGCGCAGTAACTGATGCCGGCCTTGTAATTAAACAGAAATGAAAGATAGGAAGAGAAGTTGCCACCATTACTCATACCGGCAGAGTAGCGCAGTTTACTCCGGTTGGTAACACCCCGGTTGTAAAAAGTATCCGTGATGGCTTTGATATTGGCATAGTCAACATTCGTGGTACTGTCGAGCGGCGTGGTAGCCCAGCGTATCTTGCCATCGCCATTGGCATCAATTCCGGTGGTGGATTCTTCGGCCTCGGTTATGATCACACCAAAATTATCATTCACCAGGTCTTTGATCAGTTGCTGGTACTCATAGCTGTTTACAAAATGCTGGGCAGTACCGCTGGTGCCATGCAGCAGCAATACAAACCCTTTATGTCCGGTGGGGAAATAAGAATACACCGGTTTGAGCCGATCGCGGCCACGGATCTGTTCAAAGTTGAGTGTAAAGGAAGTGATGGTTTTCAATCCACCTGAAAAGGTAAGGTTGCGGGCCGGCATGATAAACCAGGTATGCCATTCATCTTTTCCATTTAGCAGAGTAGCATCGGTACTGGTCCAGGTATCAAAAAGCTGGTTGGTACCATAGGCCACACTGAAGATGTGCACGGTGTCGCCGGTCTTGTATTTGCCGGAGCCATAGCCATTATTAACAGTTACGGTAAAACTGTCGGTGGTTGCGGGTGGATTGCCACCACCGTCTTCAGAGGTTTCTTTTTTGCAGGCCACCAGCCAGGTGACGAACAGCAGCAGGGTTAGTTTATACATCGGGGTTTCAGACTTTACCGGTTTCGCATCGTTTAACAGTTACTCAAAAAGAGGCAATGCTTTTTCCATCCGGCTGATGGTTTCTTCTTTGCCAAGCAATTCTGCAATGGCAAAGACCGGCGGACCAAACTTACCGCCTACCAGCATGATGCGGAGCGGCAACTGCACTTCACCCGGCTTCAATTGGTTGGCCACAGCCGTGGTTTGGAAATTAGCTTCCAATACAGCCAGGCTCCAATCGCTTACATCCTGGTAATTGCGGATCAGTTGCTGAAAGAATTCCTTTTTCTGCCCATTCCATTTAGGCTTTACTGCCTCCGCATCCCAGGTGGCGGGTGCCTGGAAAAAGAAACAGGCCTGCTGTACAAAATCAGTCAGCAGGGTGCAGCGGTCTTTTACCAGCTCAATTACTTTTTCCAGCAATATGGTATCGGTAATGGTAAAACCATTTTTACTCATCAATGCTTCCACCTTCGGCAGTAAGGCAGTGGCCGGAAGTTTCTTTATCCATTCATGGTTGAACCATTTGGCTTTGTCATAATCAAATTTCGCCCCGGCACTATGTACCCTTTCCATCGAAAATTGCTGCACCAGTTCATCCAAGCTGAACAGTTCCTTTTCGCTGCCATCATTCCATCCGAGCAATGCGAGCAGGTTGATGAATGCTTCCGGCAGAAATCCCTTTTCACGAAATCCTTCAGTCAGTTCGCCAGACTTTGGGTCAGTCCAGTTCATCGCAAACACCGGGAAGCCGTATTTGGCACCATCCCGTTTGCTCAGTTTTCCATTTGGGCCCAGTATCAGCGGGAAGTGGGCCCACTGCGGCATATTTTCCAGGCCAAAAAGATGTTTCCATAATAATATATGTACAGGGGCTGATGGTAACCATTCTTCTCCACGGAAGGCGTGACTGATCTCCATCAGGTAGTCGTCCACCACCACAGCAAGGTGATAAGTGGGCATACCATCAGCTTTGAGCAGCACCTTATCATCTACGAGACCGGTTTCAAAACTCACTTCACCCCGAATCATGTCGGTAAAAGATACCGTTTCATTGGCCGGCATTTTTATACGTATCACATGACGGGTATTCTCGCTCAGCAGCCTGGCCGTTTCTTCTTCCGAAAGGGTAAGGGAATTACGCATCTTCATCCGGATGGTATGATCATACTGCGGCGAAGGGTTGTGTTCCGTTTTATGATCCTGCCGCATTTTCTCCAGTTCCTCAGGTGTATCAAAGGCATAATAAGCGTGGCCGTTCTTTACCAGTTGTTCTGCATATTGGCGATACCCGGCCTTGCGTTCACTTTGCCGGTAAGGGCCATAGTTGCCGCCGTGCTGCACACTTTCATCCGGCTCCAGGCCACACCAGCGAAGGGTATCGAATATGTATTCTTCAGCACCGGGTACATAGCGGGTTTGATCAGTATCTTCTATTCGAACCAGGAAATCACCACCCTGTTTTTTGGCAAAGAGGTAATTGTATAAAACGGTCCGCACACCACCTAAATGCAGGCCACCCGTAGGACTGGGCGCAAAACGTACTCTTACTTTTTTACTCATAAGCGGCAAAGGTAAGTATCTAGTTATCTAAGTAAATAGGGTATATAAGTAAATACAGTATCTGGCCTATATACCCTATTTACTTATATACTTACATACCCTATGTACTTTTTTACATTATATACTTATCAACCCAACATACTTATCCCTAACTTACCGCAATGAAATACCTCGTCAAAACTCCCTGGTGGCTGAAGCGGCTTTTCCCTAAAAGGATTTGGAGTATTGACACAAAAGAAAAAACAGTTTACCTCACTTTCGACGACGGGCCGCACCCCACCGTCACCCCGTTTGTGCTGGATCTGCTGAAGCAATATGAAGCAAAGGCCACTTTTTTTTGTATTGGTAAAAATGTGGAAGCTCACCCCGCTATCTACCAACGCTTATTGTCAGAAGGTCATTCTGTTGGCAATCATACCCACAACCACCTGAACGGCTGGAACACCGATACGGATATATATATTAATAATGTGGCACAGGCGGCATCGGTTATCCGCTCTTCCCTTTTCAGGCCGCCATACGGCAGGATGAGAGCGGCACAGGCCAAAGCCCTTAAAGATTATAAACTGGTGATGTGGGATGTATTGAGCGGCGATTTTGATACAGATATTAATGGGGAGCAATGCCAGGCAAATGTGCTGAAGAATGTGTCAAAGGGTTCTATCATCGTTTTTCATGACAGCGAGAAGGCTTTTCCCCGTTTGCAGTTGGCATTACCCGGAGTACTGGCTGCGTTGCACCAACAAGGCTATCAATTTCGATCGCTGGAATAGAACGGGAAAGGGTAAAAATCATGGACAGTCTTAAAAAAGTTAGGGCCTGGGTAGAAACCCTGGCCCGTTTTTAATCCGTACCCTATGAAAACTGGTTTAAAGGTATAATAATTTTTTAATTACGGCAAAGTAATTTGGTGGGGAATTCCATTAATTATTACCACTGCCTGGTTGTCGCAGGAGCCGTTGCCGAAGTCCAGCACGGCTACCCAGGGGCTGGTTACGGCCAGGGTGCCTCGTATGGTCCTGATTTTTCCTTTTACAATCCAGCGGCAGTTAAACCGTTTCATGAGGGGTTCAATAATATTTGATTCCCATAGCACTATCAGTGCGCCTCTTTTTACACGGCCACGGGCATTTCCTTCAATCTTAAATATGTCATCCAGCGGGTTATTGGTACCCAAACCCTCAACCTGGGCTATGAATTTCACACTTGACCATTCTACAAAATTGCCGCTGGGGCGGGTCAGTTTGCCATCAATCACCTCTACTTTATACTTCCTGTCGGGAGCGGGAGGGGTGGTAAAAGGGGTGCTGGTATTGGTTATTTTATGGGTGCCCTGCACTTTTACGCTGTCAAAATAGAAGCCATCAAAAGTGGTGGTGGCCATGGAGCCCGGAAATATCAGGCGGCCAGTGTAGTTGGTAATCACTTTTCCCTTGCGGAAATGGCCATCGGGACCGGTGCAGCCCGGACCAAAATCAAGTGTTACAATTACAGGAAATGGATTTGCAGTCGGGCGCACTATAGTAACAGTTGGGCAGGCATTGGGACGGCCAAAAACGCCGGTACCACCCACACCTACCTCATCATTCACGCCCATTGCATCATCAAAGGTGCCATTGAAAATGATCTCGGCCTCGGCATCTGCTTCACTGGAAGCCCGGGACGCAGCCTGCTCCTGTTCTTCAGGCGTGCCATTCTGACTCTGTTCTTTCTGGCAGGAAGTAATGAAGAGGGTGCTCAGCGCTAAGAAAAGGGCCAGCAGGGAGGCTGATCTCAGATTGAGTTTCATAAAAGTTTTTTTGTGCAATACGTAAAGGAAATAACGGGTTTAAGATGGCATTTATTAGGCAAAGTTTAAAGGATTCTTAAAGTTTTTAAGCAGTTTTGCCCCAGAAATAATACACGGATGAACCTGGTTGATACCCACTCTCATATTTACCTCGAAGAATTTGCCCAAGACCAGGCCGAAATGCTGCAACGGGCTGAAAATGAAGGTGTAAGTACGATCCTGCTGCCGGCTATTGACAGCAACACCCATACCCAAATGCTGCAACTTGAAGCGGAATACCCCACCCGCTGCCGCTCCATGATGGGCCTGCACCCCTGCTATGTAAAGGAAAACTACCGGGATGAACTGGCCATTGTGCAGGATTACCTGGTAAAAAGACCGTTTTGTGCCATTGGCGAAATCGGGCTCGACTTTTACTGGGACAAGACTTTTACTGACCAGCAATACACCGCTTTTCACCAGCAAATAGAATGGGCGCTGGCTTACGACCTTCCCATCGCCATCCACTCCCGCAATGCCACCTATGAATGCCTGGAGGTAGTGGCGGCACACCAAAACGGAAGCCTGAGAGGGGTATTCCATTGCTTTTCCGGCAACGAAATGCAGGCCCGGAAGGCGGCTGATCTTGGCTTTTACCTCGGCATCGGCGGTGTGCTCACTTTCAAGAATTCAGGGCTGGATAAAGTAATGGAGCATACAGACCTGGCACAGGTGATACTGGAAACCGATGCGCCCTACCTGGCACCGATACCTTACCGGGGCAAACGAAATGAACCGGCTTACCTGAAATATGTGGTGACAAAACTAGCCCAGCTAAAAGGCATCAGCGAAGAAGAGGTGGCGGCTATTACCACGGCCAATGCCGGGAAGCTGTTCAGGATATAAGAGGCTGCGGCTTGTTTCTTTGCTTCCTGTAGAGGTAGATTCCCTATTTTTGCAGCCCTTCAGGAGACTTGTCCGAGTGGTTGAAGGAGCACGCCTGGAAAGTGTGTATACCTCTAAAGGGTATCGAGGGTTCGAATCCCTCAGTCTCCGCCAAAAAAATGCAAATGACCGTTATCGGTTATTTGCATTTTTTGTTACAACAGGCCGGTGTTATCCATTTCCTGTTCACCCCGCCCTTTGCCTGTTATTTACCCGTTGTGGATGTGATGCTCTTCATCTGCCAGGTATCGTTGATCTTTTGAAAGGTGGACGTCCAGGCATAAATGGTCTGTTCTTCCTTTCCTTCA
>JAEUVM010000140.1 GCA_016787125.1 Chitinophagaceae bacterium
GGCGGTGGTGCACCTGCCGGGCAGGTGATGTCGAACGTATGGGTGGAAGTGACCGATGCGTCTTCCGGGTCCAGCAATATATAATAAGTAACTCCTGCTGTTAAGGGGCCGAACACATCAGTTCCAATGGCGTTGTTATCATCTATACATGTCCAGCCGGTATTACCACAGCCCCCCGAAGCATCTTTATAGAAATAATCGATGTATTCGCCATTAGCGGCAGTAATGTTCAGGGTATAGTTTCCGGTGACAGTCGGTGTGAATGAATATAATTTCTCTGTGCCGGGAGTGGAGAAACCACAAGCGGTGATATTATATACACCGGTTCCGGATAAACTGGCTGTTTTGGAAACGCCGCAACCACTGATTACTTCGGCTAAGGAACAATTGAAGGAAGTGGTGAAGGCTACAGTAGACCATGAGGAGAAACTGGCGCCACAGGCTGTACGCACATGTGCATAATATTGGGTAAGGGCTGTTAAACCGGTGGCATTAGCGCTGGTTAACGCTGTGGCTGTACCTGATGCAGGCGGTGTGGCTGATGTGGTAACCGCCCACTCGTAACCAGTTGCTCCTGATACAACACCCCATGAAAGCGCTGCGGTGGTGCTTCCTGGCACAACGTTTATAGTGGGAGCTGAACAGGAAGGAGGCGGGGCAAAAGTGAGTGATACCTGTGGCTTAAAGGTATTAGTGGTATTTGTAGTATTACTGCATTGACTGCCGCAGGCATCGCAGCGCACCCTTCTTGATCCGCTGGTGGTAGTGGCGGCATAAGTTCTTACTTCTCCATAAGGGCTGGCATAGACGGCAGCACCATAACATACATCCACGAGCAGGTTGTCGGTGCCATTCCACACAAAAGTGCCGTTGAGAGTGAGCATATCGAAGCCGCCGGCAACAGGTGTATAGGAGGCTGAAGAATATACCTGGGTTAGTGCAGCTGCATTATGTGCTGCTGAGTTGGTGGCTGTGGTATTTGCCATCCGGATGGTATAAGACGGCAGGCCATTTGCCGGTGCCGTACTTATATACCAGCCCAGTTGGGTAATAGTTTTGGGGCCGGTAATACCCGCTGCATTCAGTTCGGCGGCGGTATATACCACCTGGAACCGCATGTATTCAAAATACTGGCTGACCGGATTAGCCGATGTGGAGCCTGCCGTTGTGGTGGAGCCGCCATTTGTAAGTTGAATAGTTTGAGACGATACCTGTAAAAAAGAAATGGCACAAAGGCCACATAAGAGTAGCAGTCTTTTCATAACTAAGAAGTGTTTGGTTTATGACCGGAGTCAATTGACCTTAAATTTAAAGAAAGTACTAATACTTTATATTTTTTGTTTCCACACCCTGTACACTTTCCCTTTTTTTTGGTTACTCCTACTTTCAATAGATTGCAGCATGAACCCGCGGCATTTCCTTCGTTTACCCAAAACAAGACTCCTTCTTTTGGTTCTTTCAGCGGGGCTGTCCTGTTGCACTGCTATGGCCAATATCCACCCGGTGAACGGCAGCAGGCTGAGCACTATTCATGTCATGTTTGAGTTTGATAATATAACCGGGGCGCAGGATTATGAACTACTTGTTTTTGATATAAACCAACCCGGCAAACCGGTAGTCTGTAAATCAGCCAAACAACTGGCGCTTCTTATTACATCGGGATTGCAATTTGACCATGCGTACAACTGGTATTTCAGGGCTATGAAAAATGGAAAGGTGCAATACACCAGTCCCTCCTATCATTTCAGCATACTTTATTCAGTAAGAACTAACCCCTCATATTTCCGACAGGAAGTCAGCGGCAAGCTGATCAGTCAGACTGATCTGGTAGTTATTGACAATGCCGCCATGGCGATCAACCGGCGTGGTGAAGCTGTGTGGTTTTTGCCGATACAAGATGATGCCTTGCAAAAAAGAAACGTGAGGGATCTTGATCTTACACCGGCCGGCACATTTACCCATCTTGATAATCTTGGAGCATACGAACGATACCCTGACAGTCTTATCGTATGGCATGCTCCTGCGGAAATCCCAGTTGACGGAAGCGCTAAAGCCGGGTACCATCACCAGTTGACCAAACTGACCGATGGATCCTACGTGGTTGGTGGTTTTCAATACAAGGCCGGCGATGAAGCTGCAGGCGCTGATGCCCCACGGTATAATACCCTCATTCATTATAACAAGGACAGCAGCGTAAGGTGGTACTGGAGTGAACTGGAGAGTATGAAAACAGATTCGCTGTTTCGTCGCTACCGTAATAACCAGGGCGGCGGGCATCTGAATGGTTTTGCGTTTTCGAAGGATATGAATAGAATTTTCCTGAGTTTTAAAAACCTGTCGGATGTTTTTGTATTGAATTTTGCTGATGGCAAATTAGAAAGCAGTATCAAAACCCGGATGGCAACCAAAGCTCCTTTGTTCAGACAGCAGCATGGCCCATTCCTGACAGCCGACAATAAGCTGGTCATTTATAACAATAACATCAGTGATGAGCGGGAAGAGGAAAACGATAAAATAACTCATCCCTCGGTTCAGTTGTACCGGTATGATACACTTACAAAGGCGTTCTATTTTGAAAGGGAGTTTGTGATACAGTCAAAAAGGTATCCGGACGGTATCGCCGGGAAGGAAGGATATGCCAGTGAAACATCGAAAGGAAATATACTTGTTTGTGCCGGAGGCGCTAATTATGCTGCGGAACTGAACCGTTCCGGAATAAAACAGTGGGAATGTTATTTCTCCAGGCGGCCTGATACTCTTTCACCATGGACCGCTTATTCCAATTATCGTTGCCGTCAGGTGCCTTCCCTGTATCCTGTTTACCTTACCCTGCAATACCTGTACACGAAGAATGGTGAATATTATTTCAGGATGTATAATGCCGGCCACAGCATTGCCCGGTATGAACTGCAGTTTTTTACCGGCGGGAATGAGGTTTTGAAAAAGAATTTCTCCGGAAGTTTATCACCCGGTTCAGTCGAAACTATCCGTCTGCCGCTGATCGATGTAAAAGAACAGCCCTTACACTGTTATGTGATGGCTCCGGGTACGGGAATGGCAGCCAAAACCTACTTCAACCTGCTTACTGAAGAAAAGTAATCCCCGCCTGGAAAGGCAGGGATTTTAATAAACCATCACTCTATGTTTAACCATACTGTTTGCAGTTTATTCCCATTTGTTTCCAAAAGTTCAGCTTTCGGCAAGGGTCTTCTGCGGGGTTCAGTAAAAAGGGATCCCCGCCTGGAAAGGCAGGGATCCAGATAACTATGACTCTACTGTTTTACAAACTTACCTGCTGCGTTTTCACAGTTGCTGCCACACACCAGTTTTACAACATAGCTGCCTTTTGTAAGACGGCTGATGTCAACTGGTATCGTGTTGCTTCCTGCTTCCACAACTGCGGTTTTTTGTAAGACACTCTTTCCTGAAATATCTGTTATTTGCAGGGTTATCATTTCGTGTACCGGTGTTGCCACTATCACGTTCAGTTGGGTGCTGGCCGGGTTTGGATAGAGGCCCTCTACTGCCAGTGTAACCGGACGATCCCTTTTGATAAGCACCAGGTTGCTTAGGCGGCTTTGGTTATTCATATCCACCTGTTTCAGGCGGTAATACTGTTTTGCTCCTGTTGGATTATTGTCTGTAAAGGTGTAATAAAGTTCATCTGTACTATTTCCTCCAGCGGCCAGTGTATTTACAAAAGCGATTGAATTGAAGTTCAATCCATCAGCTGACCGCTGCACTTCAAAACCCCGGCTGTTTTGTTCTGAACTTGTTGTCCACCTCAGCCTGTTTACGCTTCCCTCCCGCTGCCCGGCAAAAGTGAGCAGGCCGGCTGGCAATACCTGACCAATTCCCTTTTGCAGGTAAAAGTTGGAGAAGGATGGTGTAAGCACCTGTATCCATCTCACATTACCATCTGCAGACAATCCATTTGCCATTTGCAGCAGCAATTGTGGGGTACCATTAGCGGTGGAAAAGTTTTGGCGGCAGGTGTTACCTGCCTGTCTTACAGCTGTGAGGTTTGCCGAAGTGGCACCAGGATCCGCTGCATTTAATGCGGTCAGTTCAGAATTAAGATAGAAGAATTGCACATCCACATTAGTGGCTGAGCTGTTGTTTATCATGTAATTCCTGTCAAGATAATATACGCCTGCATTGTTCCTTACTGCCGCACTGTTGATATTATGCGCCACGCTATAACTGCCTGCTGAGCCACCTGCTGAATTTCGTACCAGTGCTATCAGCCTGCTGTTGTTATCCATCAGTGGCACCCAGCCTGTGTAGGTGGTATTGCCATTGGCTGTAGGTGTCTGCCCGCTGTTGCATGTTGCCGTTGTGCTTATGTGGCTGCTGCCAAGTTCATCCACTGCAAGGCAGAACGTTCCCCGGGAACTTATGCCGCTAAAGATATCTACAGCTATGTAATAGGTGTTACCAGGAACAAGTCCTGTGGCATATACCACGGAAAGGAAACCGGAGCCTGCCACAGATCCTCCGTCATCGTCGCAGGAGATAATCTGGAAGTCGCTGTAAGTGACTGCATCAGTTCCCGAGAAAATTCCCACTTTGGAATCGGTGAATGTGCCTCCGGTAAAGTCGGTTGACACACGGACTGCGCCGCTTGCCGGTGCCATGAACCGGAACCATACGGGGGATTGTTTTACTCCGGAACAGGATGGATAGGGTTCATTTACACCGGCTGTTGCAGTGGTGTTGTTATAAGGGCTTCCAGTGCATCCTGCTCCAACGGTGAGCAAGATGGCTCCCGAGGCTTCATCATTTACCAGCAAGGTTGTGAATGAAATGGTTTTCCAATTGCCATATAATCCACCACCACAATCGCTGCGCACATGGGCGTAGTACAGGGTGCTGCCGTTTAATCCGCCAACGGTTGTCGAATTGGTTCCCACTGCAGTACCTGATGCAGGTGGTGCAAGTGAGGTAGTTACAGCGAACTCGTAGCCTGCGGCCCCGGCTGTTACATTCCAGTTCAGATCAACCGAAGAAGAGGTGATGTTTGAGGCGGCCAGGCCGTTAAGATTGCCGCATAGAGGAATGGTTTGGATTTCCAGATTGTCGATCATTACATCCACATCCTGCGCATCGTCCACCGTTCCTTCAGAACCATAGAAACCAATCCTCACGATACCTGTATAGGCAGTTAGCGGAATAGTAACATGCAGTCCCGAAGCAGGTACCGGTGTGTTGGCAGCGGTCCATACTGACAGGATATTGGCCGTGGTCCAGGTGACGCCGTCATCTGTTGAGATCACTACAGCGAGTGAATCATCCGATCCGAATACGGAAGCGGTGGTGCTGCTGTTAAATTGCAGGGTGGCCAGGTCAAATTCGAGCTGGTAGTTTCCTGCCAGTCCCAGATCTATTGATGGCGATATAAGCCATTCTTTCTTGCTGTTAAAGAACAGGTTGATCTTGGCAGCGCCGGTGCTTCCCGAGTTCAGCCACCCATCAGCACTCCAGACGGATGTTGTGCCGGTAAGTACCGAAGCGGCGTTGAGGTAACCGGTTTGTTCCCTCCAGCATAAGGGTAAATAGGTTGTAAAAGTTTCAAGATAGGGAGGCATAACGGAAGCACAGAAAGTGGTAACACTACCAGAGGCAAACGTACTGGTGCATCCGTTTGATGCAGCCACCCTGTAATAATACGTGGTACTGCCATTCAGCCCTGCAAGATTTTGTGATACAGCAGGGTCATTCACGGTAAATGGTGAACCTGCCACTGGTGAGGTAAACGCCGCATCTGTTGCCACATCGAGGGTGTAAGCCACCGGTAACGCCCCGCCCCCGGCCGAACTGCTCCAGCTTACGGTGAAGGAACTGCTTGTAAGGGACGATGTGGAAACGCTGCCCGGTGTTGACGGACAGGTGATGGCGTTTCCTGTTAAAGGATTTGCAGTATTGTAAAGAGGTCCGCCGATACAAAGACCGGAATTATAGGAAAATATTGTAATCGTGTAATTTTCATTGCCTGTCAAACCGGAGGCGGTAAAACTTGTTGAAGAAGATGATTGAATTACTGTGCCGTTTCCGATAGTTGTGCCGGGCAGGTAGGAAGTGCCGTCTGTTAATACACCTGAAAATACGCCTGTACTTCTGATGACGATATAACCGGATGGCGCACTTGCCGCCGGGCTGAAAGAACCTGCAATAGTTGTACTTGTTATTATACCGTTTGTATATCCGGTGGCCTGGTCGGTGGGTGTAACACAGGGCAGTGTTGCTGACACATACTCGTCGGCGCCAATGTCTGGTGTCGTGCTGTTTCTTGTATCGCCATCAAAATCGGTTGTGATCCCGGCTACCGGTGTGGCCTTTCCATCCACTGCCGGGCTGGATGTGTTAATGTGGAGATCCGTTGCCGATATGAAACCCGGATCTGTCTGTACTGAGTTAGCATCTTGCGGCGTGGCATAGGCTGTTTGCCAGTTTGCCAGTGAGGCAAACTGGGTTGTAAGCGTATTGCCGGAAGAAGTACCCAGTCCCCCGGTTTGTCCCTGCGGATTTCCTGTATTGACAAAAAGATCGTTATAGTCCTCGCCACCTGTGCCAAATGAATAGGCTGCTGATGGACCGCTGATGGCATAAAACCGTATTGAAGGTGTACTGCTGCTTGAGAGGTTTATATGAACTATATTATTCTTCAGTGTCAGGTTTGCATGGGTGGTGCCGCTTGTATTGCCGATACGTATGCCGCTTCCATAATTGCTGGCAGCCGATGCCGTGCCGGGGTCAACATCTCCGCTCAGGTAGATACTGTTGTATACAACCTTATCTGTATGACCACCTGCTATGCCTATACCGACTGTCTGATCGACTGTGGTGCCATTTGCCCTTACATTATATATAAAATTGTTGGCTACCAGGTTGTTCGTCGGCGATCCGCCACCTGTTGCACCGAGATTGATACCAACCGCTGAAAAGGTTTTTTCATCAACCACATCATGAATTACATTGTTAGTCACCGTATAGGTATTACTGGTCAATGTACCGGGAGCGGTTCCCCAGCTATCTGTTCCTATAGCGATACCATTACGGTCTGCCCCGATGGCAGACTGAGTGGCTAATACACCAATAAACTGAATTGTGTTGCGGCTTACCACAGCTCCCTGATCGGCCTGCATGAATATGCCCGTTTTTGATACCTGGTCGGGGCCAAAACCATTGTCACCGATCAGGTTGTCCGTCACTACAGGGTTCAGGTTAAGGTCTGTTGTGGTACCTCTTGTTACAATACCATAGCGGCATTTGGTTATTCTGTTATTGATAAATGAATTATTGTCATTGTCCAGTCCATTACTGGTTGTGCTGATGGTGGTGCCGCACATGATTATTCCAAAAGTTGAGCTTGCACTGGCGGCTGCATCAATACCTGTCTTTAACTCAAGTGAACGGATGGTATTACCGGTACAACCGTTTCCGGCTGCCACACTGGCCAGCCAAATGGCCGCGGTTGCCGCACTGGTGCTGTTGTTCTGGATGGTGAGGCTGCGGTCTGTACCTCCGCCGCCGATACTTCCGTCGATTGTTACATTATCGGCGCCATTGAGTTTTATCACAGCCCCTGTTATCGAACCTGATATGACCGCCGGTGCGGTTGGTGTGATGACCACTGATGAATAAGAGGCTGGCAACACCGAGCCTGAATTGAGTACGGCCGACGCTGTTTCTGTGGTGTTACCGGAAATAGCGATGGCAATTGACCCGTTATGCGTCCCGGCATTGATGGCATCAAATGCTGCTTTCAATGTGCCATAAGTGGCATTCAATGTGCCGGCAGTGGCTGTTACATTTACCTGGGACACTCCCATTTTTCCAAGAAGAGCTGTTAACAATAAAAAGTAAAACTTCCTCATCTTTTTTGTTTTAATATTAAAAACAGCACACAGTTATTGTATGCACCATTACCATGGCCTGGGGAAGTTTATGGATTGACTGCCTTAAAACGGGCAGCCCAGAAAATATATATGCGACCGTTTACAATCGCTCAGCCAATAAAATGTTCGGGGGAAGAATATTATGGAACACTAAAGCTAATAAGTTTCTGTAAACTAAAAAATATTTTTTCTGGCACAGGCTGGTATAATCCGGATTTAATACAGAGACAGCTAATACCGGCATATCATCTTATTGGCAGCCTGAAGATAGTGGCTATCCCGTAATGGAACGTTGGATAATATCCGGAAAGTGACGGATCAAAAGCGAACAAAATAATATCCTTTTTAAAATACAGGGATCCTGTTGCCGACAATCAAAAATTCTTTCGCAGGTGTGACAGATACGACCATGCCCAAAAAAAACCCCTGCACTATGGCAGGGGTTTAGAAAAATCCTGGTTGTTACCACTACTGCTTCACAAACCTGACTGAAATGCTCTCTCCGTTATTGCTGCCGACCAGTTTTAAAAGGTAACTGCCAATGGTAAACCGGCTGATATCCACCGGTATCGTATTGCTTCCGGCCTCTATATCTGTCACTTTCTGCAGTATTGTCCTGCCTGTCATATCTGTTACCAACAATGTCACTTTATCACGAGCCGGTGTACTGATGCGGGCATTTAACTGTGTGTTGGCGGGGTTTGGATATACCCCATCTATTGATAGTGCTTCTGACCTGTCTCCTTTGATCAGCACTACATTACTCAATTTACTATTCCCATCTATATCTGTTTGCTTCAACCTGTAATACAGCCTGCTGCCTGCCGGATCAGCGTCTGTGAAAGTATAATTGAGTGTTTCGTTGCTGCCACCTGTCGCCATAGAATTCACAAACCCAATAGCCGTATAGGTATTGCCGTCTGCTGAACGCTGTATCTCGAAGCCACGGTTGCCCTGCTCATGGATGGTGGTCCAGCGTAATTTATTCGTTACCCCTTCTCTCTGTCCTGCAAATGAGACCAGTGTGACGGGCAATATCCTGCCGCTTACATTTTGCAAATAGAAATTAGAAAATGATGATGTGCTTACTTCTACCCACCTCACCTGGCCATCAGCCGAGACACCTTTCCCCTCCGGCCATAATACAGTGGCTGTACCGTTGGCAGTTGAAAAGTCGGGTTCGCAGGCAGTACCAGCCTGCTTTACAACGCCGATATTGTCAGCAGTAGTGCCGGGTGCAGCGGCTGCCAGCTGGGCTAATTCAAAATCCATATAAAAGAACTGGATTTTTGTATTGGCTGCCGCAGGATTATTGATGCGAAAATTCCTGTCCATATAATACACCCCTCTGTAAGAACGCACCGGCCCGGAAATGATATGCTGGGCTACGGAGTATTCACCGGCATCCGCACCTGCACTTCTTTTTACAAGAGCTATCAGGTTACTGTTATTATCCATCAACGGTACCCATCCGGTATATGTATTATTGCCGTATGATGTAGCTGTCTGATAAAAATCCAGGCAGTTGGCATTCAGTGCCAGATGGCTGCCGGACAGTTCTTCCACAGTCAGGCAGAAAGTACCACCTGCAACAGTGGCATCATTCTTATCTACCGCTATATAATATGTGGTGCCTCCTGTAAGTCCTGTGGCATATAATACTGAGAACAGGTTAGCTGGTCCGCCGGCGCCACCGTTATCATCACAGGAAATGATCTGGAAGTCTGAGTAATTCGCCAGATCTGTACCCGAGAAAAGAGCCACTTTCATATCTGTCAAGCTGCCTCCAAGGTAATCTGTGGATATTCTCACCGCCCCTGCAGCAGGAGCTATAAAGCTGAACCATACCGGTGCAATCTTATTGCCGGAACAGGATGGGTAAGGCTCATTGGCACTTGCTGTGGCTGACACATTCGTATAAGGCACAACAGCACAACCGGCATTTACGGGAATGGATACAGCACCTGATGCTTCATCATTCACCGGTGGCGGCACAGGTGTCCTTATGCAAATATTAAAGGCATTGATAAAGTTTGAATTGAACCTATGCACCCGTACATAATATCTTGTACCGGTGACCAGGCCTGTCAAGGTTATGACTGGCGTAGAAGCATCCGTGCAGGAAATACTGACAAGGCTTCCGCAGTTGCCACTGAAGACCTGTGTCACCATACTGAACGGTGGCCCGGGGCCAAACGGACTCGACAATTCGATAAGAGTAACAGGGCCGGGTGCTTCGAAACTGTACCATACATCATTTGCTTCTTCGCCTGCACAGGGAGGCATTGATTCTGTAGCACCGTCTGCGGTTTGATTAATCAGCTCCATACAAGTGCCATCGGCAGGTATGGCCGGAAACGGCAATGCAGTTATACATTCATCATTTGCAGGAGGGCAGATGTATGTTACCGGAGACAGGACACGATTGCAGGCATTGTTCAGATTATGCTCCACGGTAATGACCGGTGAAGAGCTATTGGATGTGAAAGGACCGAATGTTACGGTACCCGGAGCATTCAGTACAGCAGGCGATGCTGGTGCCGCACCGAAGGATAATGAAGTGGCGTTTCCAAGAGAAGTGACATCTACACTATAGCTCCATTCATTATTAACGCAGTCAGGAATAATAACAGGAGCTGAGATATCGGGAGAAGTGCAGTTAGGGGGTATCCACCTGAATACCAGCCCCTGTGCAGGCTTTTGAATAAGGTCAAGCGGCATTGTCTCACTATTGACAACACCGGGCTGAGAAAAGAACCAGTCAAATGCCGGTGAGGTGCGATTAGTAAAATCTGCCTGTGAAGCTCCCCTCATGCCAACCTGAAAGAAAGCCATTTCATTTGAATCCGGGCCTTGTATATCATAAACAAATTCTACTACATTGGTCGTTTCATACAGAATGATCTGGAAATTATATAACTCTCCAAATGCTTCGGTATTTGACTGTCTTCCAAAACCTGTCCACTGAACCACCAGCCTTCTGTTAGGTGCTGCCCCGATCGTTTCGAAACGTATACCTGTGTTGGCATTGACAAAACGCAGCGGACGGCTCAGCCCGTCATCAGTAGCTGCTTCAGATAGTGTAATAGTTGTGGCTGTCTTGCTGAGTACGGTGGTACCAGTTGTAAATCCGTGTACCTGTACTGCATCGCCGATACTGATCTGGTTAATATCACCATCAACGAGTGTGACGATGGGGCTTCCGGTTACCACTTCCACGACCAACTGTCCCCTTCCCTGCAAATCATTATTCAATGCAGCAATAACATGATTGGGTGTTCCATCAGCACTTAATACGGCGAAATTATCAAAAAGGTTATCTGCCGGTTCGCCCAATGCTATATAACCGTTTGCATTAAAACTGAATTGAGTAAAGTCGGTGCCTGCATGTCTGAAGGTGAAACCGATTGGCACAAGGCCGGAAACCTGGTTATCTAAAATACCAGGGATCACAGATTGCCAGTTAGTACCGCCTGTAACAGGCGTATAGGGAACCAGATCCTCTGAGAAGGTATAAGATGAAACAGTTTGTGCCCTGCCAGCCATTACAAGAAACGATAAAAAAAACAGCGTACAGATCTTCCTCATACTATTATATTTTACTTATTAAATAACATACTGTATCCTGTTGCATAACAGCAGGAATGGAAGTGTTGTAAAATATCAGCAATGGTTAATTGCTGCCAGGGGAAGTGTTATAAAAAAATAATGACAGCAGAAATTGGTCATACTGCCAGGATCAAAACATCATAAATGGTTATGGGGGAAGTATTTTATAGAAATGTAAAGCTAAGGAGTTTTTGTAATTCAAAAAATATTTTTCTGGCTGGTCCTATTAAAGGGCAATCTGCTTCAGCCGAAGTTGCCAGTTCATCGGCTACGCCTTGTGTGGCAGGCTGGTCAGGTTTTGGATGCCTGTAAATGCGGGTGCGGTACGGATGAAGTTCAGGTGAAGGTCAGGTGAGCATCAGGTGAATATCAGGTGAGTGTCTCGTGAGCAGTGCTGCTGGCAGTGCCGCTTCACGCTTTCGGTGTGTGTTTATAAATTCTATGCTCCCGGTGTGAGCGGCCACTTTATGGCATTACCGATGGGCCATATTGTACGGGTGTACCTGAATGCGGCATTGGTTCATACCAGCTTTTCAGAAATAAGGATCTTCTTCTTTTGGAGACTTCTATACGATCACCATTGGTGAGAAAGAGGGTTCCTCCTCCTTCCGGGCGTACCGGGTTTTGGATATATTCTTTAATAAACGAGCTGTTAACCAGGTGCGTCCGGTGCACCCTGAAGAATCGCTTATCCCCTACTGCCTCTTCAAACCAGCGGAGCACTTTTGCCACCACCAGTGTTTTGCCATTGCTGAAATAAATCCTGCTGTAGTTGCTGATCGCTTCCACCCGTACAACCACACCCGGGTCTACCATCATCATGCCTTTGCAGGTATGGATTTTAAGACCCGATTCTGGTGTAATTGCAAAAACCATTGTACTCAAATTATCTTTTTAAAAAAGCGGCTGCCGGTATTTCACGGCAGCCGTTTTATTTAATCATAGGTTATTCTCAGTTACCATTCACCTTCAGTTCGAACCCGGTGGCAACAGTTACGGTTGCACCCGGCGATACAGTGAGGCTTTTGATGTCCACGTTGAGGCCAACCAGCGGGAAGTTGGGTACATTGGAGAATATGTACACATCCGTAAACTGGTCGGGCACCACGCCGCAGCTCCAGTTGCCGGCCACTGACCAGTCGGTGCTGATGGCGCCGGTCCATGTCACGCCTACTTTGTAAGTAAATTCATTGCTGAAGTTGGTTCCATCCACCACACACCGGTATTTATAACGGTTGTATGAAGTGGGTGGTGAAGTAAGCGTAAGTGTATTGGTACCGGTTCCGCTGTACACGGCCCCATCGCTGATGTCTGTATAACCGCTTCCGTTATCCACCTGCCACTGGTAGGTGGTACCAGAAAGGTTTGATACGTACACGGCACCTGAACCCGGACAGCCACCCACGTAGGTGAATTCGTCGGCGCCGATATCTGGTTTGATCGCATTGCGGGCCTGGTTGTCGATGTCAATTGTAATGCCGGCGATGATAGTGGCTGCACTGTCGAGGCTGCTGTTGGCATTGGTGCTCAGGTGCAGATCACCGGGGCCGGCGAATACCGGTTGAACGTTCAGCGAGCTGGTATTGCCGCCAAAGCCGGTTTGTATAGCTGCCAGGTTAGATCGGTTGCTGCCGATGAAGCCCAGGTTGGCACCGGTGGAATAATAATCATTATAATCTATGGCTGCAAACACCGTGTTGGCGGCTGCACTATAGATAGCATACCGTTCGGTGCTGCCTGCTGTTTGCCTGTTGGAGAAGATATTGTTCCTGACATTTATTGCTCCTGATGCTGTTACACCGGTGCTGACCAGCATGGCAGATGGTAAGCCACCGGCCGTTGTCTGGTTACTGTCAAGGGTTACTGTATTGTTATAAATGTTATAACCAGCTCCGGCGTTGACCGATATACCATACCCGTTATCATCCACCGAAGCGCCGGCAAAGCCTATGCTCCATACATTGGAGACAAAGTTGTTGGCAACGGTTACGTTGGCAGTAGCGGAAGTGGAGCCCAGGAGAATACCGTTTGAGCCCCAACCGGTAGCGCTGGTGTTTTTAACAATGTTGATCTTATTGCGGGTGATGGTTACATTACTGGTGGCAAAACCGAGGAAGATACCATTGGTGCTTACGCCTGCACCGCCCTGTGTGCTGAATACATTGCTTACACTGTTGCTGTCGATGGTAAGATTGGCATTGGCAATGTTGGAGGTAATATTAATACCGGTGGGACCAAATCCGGTAGTGGCGCCACCATAACCGATATTACTGATGGTATTTGCCCTGATGACAGAATTAGCCGTACCCGTTGCGAACCATATCCCTACTTTGTTTTCCGCAGAAGTGGATTCAAAATTACCGATGGCATTGCCCGAAACCGTGGCCCCGTCTACCCCTTGTATATAGATACCAATACGGCGGATAGCATTGGCGCCTGCCGTGTTCAGCAGGTTGTTGGTCACCTGCAGGTTATTTCCATTGCCGGCAGTAAGTGCTGCAATTGAGTAGCTGCCGATAAAGGCCCGCTGCACATCATTGTTCTGGATGGTGATGTTATTGAAATATCCTTCAGTTCCCAATGTCGCTCCGTCTGATGTTACGATGGCTGTGGCCGTGGTGGCCCCGTTAATCACCACGCTGTTCTTCAGCGTGACGTTGGTAATCGGGCTTGTACCGGTAGAACCTATATGTACTACTGAAGGAGAAGTGGCACTGGCATTGGCCAGCGTAAGATTTCGGCTGGTAGTGCCGTTGTTGCTGCCATCGATGGTTACATAGTTGTTCAATATCTTAAGTATGGCGCCGCTGGCCACCGTTGCGCTTACATTAGCCGTTACGCCGCTGGCCGGCCTGATGGTAAGTGTATTTGTGGCACTGCTTTCAGGGTGTTTCAGAATGGTCATTTGTGCCGCTTCTGTATAGGTGGCATCAAGCAGTTCAAACACCACAGGACCTCCCAGGCAGCGGGTGTTGTAATCGTTTATTGCCGCTGTAAGCGTGGTGTAAGTGCCGGCGCTGCCAACGGTGTAAGTACCCGGAGCTAACACGGTGGTAATAGCATAACTGCTGGGTGTGGTGGGCGGAGTGGCTGCGGCTGGCGGATTGGCGGTAAGGCCTGAAGCGCCAACGACAGGGAACACGGCAATATTGGGTGTACCTGCAGCATCTTGTGCCACGATATAATATTGCACCACGTCGCCGGTAACCACCCCTGCACCCAGGCTGAACTGGTATTGGTTGCCTCCAAGAGAAGTTGCGGTGGCGGCATTCCATGCACCGGCATTAATACGCCAGTACAATACCGGCAACCCGATACCGCTAGTGGGTACACCGCTGAAGTCGGTTATGGTGGCGGTTAATGTTCTGGCACCAGTGCCACAGGTAAATGCCAGCGGAGTATAAGAGATAACAGGTGCTACAACATCCAGGTACACGCCGTCGAATTCATCGGCGCCAATATCCGGAGCTGCGCCACCTCCGTTTACCGAACCGGCGGGGCCGGGACGGGTATCGTTGTCGTAGTCGATCGTTAAACCGGTGATGGGTGTGCCGCCCGATTCGATGGGAGTAGCCGTAACACCCATGTTCAGATGCAGGTCGCCTGTAGCCGTATTTACAAAAGTAACCGGATAGGCGCTGATAGAATTTGCATCACCGGAAGAAGTGGTTTGCCAGCTGGCAAACGTATGGGCTGTTGTCCAATGCCCGATGGTGCCTGCAGCAGCGTTGAGTAAGTTATAGTTAGATGCATTGGCTGGCCAGCCGGTGCCGCTAACCGTTGTGGCATTAAAGCCGTTGCTGATGGCAAAATGCTGCCCGGTGCCACCGCTGCGGGTATTTTGCAGGATATTATTCCGGGCATCTATCGTTACAGTATTCGCAGTTGTGGTAATATATATCGACCG
>JAEUVM010000170.1 GCA_016787125.1 Chitinophagaceae bacterium
CCAGGGCGAACGGAAATGGGGCCACAATGTAGAAGAAAGTTTCTACGCACAGCACCAGCTCGAAGCATTGAATGTAAACAACAGCATCATTGATGAAATGAAAGAATGCGGCAGCCAGATGACGGAGCTCGAACTCCGCGGCTTGCTCGGCTGCTTCCTTTTCAGCGGTGATGATGCCGATAAGAAGATCAGGATATTAAGTGGAGGAGAAAAAGCAAGGGTGGCATTGGCCAAAGTGATCGTAAGCAAGGCCAACTTCCTCATGCTGGATGAACCTACCAACCACCTGGATATGCACAGTTGCGACCTGCTGATCGAATCGCTGAATAAATATGAAGGCAGCATCATCCTGGTAAGTCACGACCGATACTTTGTGGCAAAAACAGCCAACAAGATCTGGGAGATCGTCGACCATCAGATCAAAGAATTCAAAGGCGGTTATGAAGAATGGGTGGCCTGGAAAGAACGCATGGCCAAACAGGAAGCCGACCGAAAGAAAAGTGAAGGAGCAAACCAGAAGCAGGAAAAAGCAGCACCGGTAAAAGAAGTAAAACCCGCCGAAGTAAAACCACAGCCGGCCACGCCGATCAATAAAGAAGCTAAGAAAGAATTGCAGAAAGTGCAAAGGCAGTTTCAGCAGGTAGAAGAAAAGATCGCAGCGTTGACTGCAAAGAAAGCCCAACTGGAAGCCGCCCTCTCCGACCCAGCCGTGTACTCCGACAAACAAAAATTCATGGAGGCGGAGAAGAATTACAAGCAGGCAGAAACAGAACTGTCGCAGCTCAACACCGAATACGAGCGGCTGTTTGAGAAGATCATGGAACTGGAAGGATGAGTTTTTCGGGTGTCAGGTGTGAGGTGCCAGGTGCAACGTGCCATCCATCCGGCATTCCCAATTGCCCCATAGCCCAATAGCCCAATTGCCCATTCCCCAACCTGTCCCGGCCATCCGGGATTCCCCAACCTGTCCCGGCCATCCGGGATTCCCAATAGCCCAATAGCCCAATTACCCAATAACCCAATAGCCCAATCCCCCACCGTTTCACCCCATCCCACCACCGCCTACCCTCATTCCGCTACAGCTATTGCCTGTTTCTCCACTTTTGATGCTCGTATTGCAAAAGCTTGTACTCATTTCACCAAAACTTATACTCATTTGGCCAAAACTTCAACTCTTTCCATCGTTGTTAGTACTCATTCCGCTGGTGTCTTTGCCAATTCTGGTCAAGTTCATGCCAATACCGCCGGAGCTACCGCGTATCCCGGTTATGTAAATGGCCGTTTCGCTCCTGCATTTGTTAATTCCACGCTGGTAAGAGACCGTTCCAGGTGCGCCTGACATCGTTCCAGTCCTGCACCAGGCTGTTCTGCTTAGGTACGTGTCCGTTCCAGCCCGGTTCGTAACCGTTCCGGTGATGTAAGCGGTCGTTCTGTCATTGTCTGAAACAGTTCCGCTGATGTCGATGATCGTTCCAGCGATGTCGATGGTCGTTCCAGCGATGTATTGCGCAAATTCAATTTACATAAACCTCATTCTAATATAGTAATGAGGCTGTTAGAACAAATGTTAAAGGATTTTTCTTTTTGTTAAAAGAAATTAGGAAGTCGCCGCCCTGCCCTTTACAAAATCACTCACCAGGTAGCTGATCAGCTTTCCGCTGGTGGCATCTGTGCGGCCGTCAGACAGCCGGGTGGCCCCTTCGCAAATATGCAGGTAAGCGGCTTTTGTATCGGCAGCCGCAAAAGACACATACTGGCGGGCATGGATGGGAGAAAAACCTACCGGCGTCATGGCGCTGCTGAGGGTATTCTGAATGCAGTCCAGGTCAATATCAATACCGGTGAGGGTATCTTCAGTAAAACCCGTGGCATGGGCTACGGATTGCAGAAAAGTTCTTTTTTCGTGTACAAAAATATCTTCAAAGGTGATGCAGTCGATAAATGGGTTATTTACAATATCTATCCATACATTTTGCGGCAGGTAGTTTTCGTGCAGTCCCACGATACAGTACTTCTGCAGGTAGCCATCTTCTTCTGCATAGCGGAAGGCGTTGCCGCTGTGCCGTCCTTCCATCGGGCGGTAGTCGGCATGGGCATCCAGGTTAATGCAGTTGATCTGTGCCAGGTCGATCACACCCGCTTTATGCCATCCCTTCGCAGCGCCTTTTATCAGCGGGTAGGTGTTGTTGTGTCCGCCACCCACAACGATAGGGATCTTTTTTGCTTCGCAAATAAGTTTTACCAGGTGCTCCACTTCATCATCCACCGTTATCACGGCATGCCGGTAAGCTTCTATCTTTTCTTCCTCACTCTTTGCTGTTCTGTCGATCAGGTATTGAATATCGCCAAAATCAAAATGACCGGCGAGCAATAGCTCTGCACCATCGAAAAAATCGTTGCTCTGTATATTCAGCAGGCTTTGCAGAAATGGTACCCATAATGTATCGGCTCCACCCAGTCCGAAATTACCTTTTGCGCCAAGGTCTTCCGGAATCCCGAATAATACGTACTGCGCAGATGAACTGGCGATCGCTGCTTCTATCGTTGGTTGCGCAGGCAAGGTCTGGATCCTTTCGCCCAGTTTCGTTTCAAAGCGGCGCAGTTTTGTTAACGACAATACGTCCTGCTTCTGGTAAACTTTGAAATGCGGCGGAATATGGGTGATAACAGGCTTTTCAACTTCGCTGACAGCAGTATTCTTCATCTGTTTCGGGCTTTGATTTTTTTAAAGCTAAACAAAAACACTGAAGTATCCGTCAGGCAGTGCTTTTAGTGAGCGATTGTAATTCTTTTGTAAGGCCGATAGCGGCACCCTCGGGTTTTAAGCCCATCATATTGGTAAGGAATACCACGCCGAGTTTCATAGAACGGCAGGCAGTAACAAAGGAGCTTACGCCCGGTACACCGCCGGCTTTACCGCAAAATTCATCGGTGGTGCCTGCATTGATCAGTATCCATGCAAAACCCTGGTCAACCGGAGAGGTATTGGGGCCCTTTGGAACCCAGTCAGTCTGGGCATGCAGCATACCGGCAGTAATGCCCTGTGGTACGCCGTGACCGTTGATCTCGGTTACACCACAATTTGCCTGCACGAAATTCAGCATGTCGCTGCATGTAGAGAACATGCGGCCGGCAGTTCCCCACGGTGTCCACGGAGAATAATCTATTTTACCATAAGCGTTCTTTTCGTCAAGGAACTTGAAGGCCATTGATAAAGGATGGCTGGCGTCTTCCTTTGCCGGAAAACCGGTGTTTGCCATCGACAATGCCGCAAAGAGCCTCTTGCCGGCCCATTCATTGGCGTGAATGCCATCGAACACCGTATAACCGTCCAGATGCATAAGTACCTGCCCCAGGAAGCCGATGCTGCTGTCGGAATAAACATTGTTTGCCGGCAGCGAAGGCGGATTGATACTATTGATAAAATTGATGAACTGTTGCTGATCGGTTTGCTGTCCTTCCGGCGGCACCGTAGGAATACCGGCTGTAAACGTGGCAAGTTGCGCAAAAGTCACATCTTCTTCTGTGCCTTGCAGGGCATAACCTGCGGGGAGATTATTGGCCACTTTCCAGTTATCATTGTAGCTGCCGCTGAAAAGTATAGGATGCTGCCCCAAAATGGATGTAGTAAATGTTTTGGTGACGGAGCCGACACCGAATATGGTATTCTCATCGGGCGGTGTTCCGCTCTCGTCAATACTGCCGTACGGAAAATAATAGTTCTGATCACCATAGTATACACCACAGATGCCACCGGGAGCTTTACTGCTGCTGGGTGTGGTGCCGGTTGTATACACCAGCGGGCCAAACCATTTGTCAACGAGAGCCTGGATGGATGCCTGGATGTCCATAATCGAAAGGTTTACAAGTGGAGAATCGTGTAAGTATTTTACGTTGGCGATCAGAGCCCGATCTTTTCATTCACGATCCGGATGATCTCCGTTTCTAAAGCTATGGTATTGTTCTCAATTTCTTTTCCTTTTGCCAGTATATCTGTCACATAGACTTTATCGTCGTACCCTCCTGCATTGATGCGCACATTCATATAAGCACCCATCACGGCAGCACGGGCACAAAGGGCGCCCACACCCGCATCCGATACGGAATTGGGATTGCCGGTTTCGGCCATGGCTTTAATCACTTCCATACTATTGTAAGCGGCCTGCATTACTTTAAAAGGAATTTCGATGGCAAACTTCGTAGCTTCCTGGATGGCTTGCTTGCGGGCAGCCTTTTCGTCATCTGTTGTTTTGGGTAAACCAAATGCCTGCATGATCTGGTTGAAAGCTTTGGTATCGGCATCCACCAGTTGCACCAGTTCATTCTTCAGTTGCTCCCCTTTCCCGGCCCACCGGCTGAATTCTTCCCAGCGGTCATCCCATCCTTTTTTGTGTGAACTTAGGTTGGCCACCATCGTAGCCAGTGATACACCCAGTGCGCCAACATAAGCAGAGATGGAACCACCGCCCGGGGCCGGACTTTCACTGGCGGTTTCATCGGCAAAGTCGGACAAGGTCATACCAACCAGTTTGCTGTCAGCCTTATTGCGCAGCAGGTATTCGATGATGCGTTCTTCCGGTTTGAAGGGGGCCAGTTCATCCAGTCCC
>JAEUVM010000189.1 GCA_016787125.1 Chitinophagaceae bacterium
GGCTGTTGCGGACGGTTCCTGGTTATCGCTTCGCAAATTGTTTTAACGGCATTGGTCACCAGCCGTCGTGGTTTACCATAAATACCTTTGAAAGAAAGTGTATGACCGAGACAGGAAGCTACCGCATCACAATCCGCCACATAGCCAGCCATTTCCTCTACCCCAATATCACTAATGGCTTTGCGGATAATAGTAAGATTGGCAGTTGTATTCCATTCATTGGGCAATTGGCTGCTGGGGCGAACAATGATCTTCACTTTATGTCCTTCAGCGAGCAACTGCTCCACCAGCAACTTACCGGTGGCGCCGCTGGCACCGGCTACTAATGTGGTCATACGATGGTTATTGGTGCATAAAAGCCCGAATGGAAATTATCAAAGGAAAGTTACAATATTTTTAAGGCAGGCAGGATGATTGAGTGATGTTATTCGGAAAGATCTGTATAACGCAGACCCTTTCAACACTGAGATAATGAGTTTCAGAGTTACACAGAGTACCCAGTATGCAATACCCTGTGTAACTCAAATCCTCCTTTACCCTGTGTTGAAATTAATCTTACTAATACAGTCGACAGAAGCGCCAATCAAAAATCTAAAACTCAAAATCTAAAATACCCTCTCATTCCTCAAACACCGGATCTCCATCCACCACCACAAAGGCATCAGGTATCTTTCTGCCGTTCTTTGTCGGAAAGGCGGCACCTGCGAAAGCTTTCAGGTCGTTGATGATGGCGATCACCCGTTTGCGGCTGGGTACATAGTCGATCATCTCCTTTGCATTGGGTAATGAAGTGCAGGGGTTGATACAGCCCACGCTGGAAAGAAAGCCGATGCCGGGGTGAATGAGTATTTCGGAGCGCTGACCGGTGTTCTTTAATTCAATTCCCGGTTTGGGTTTGGCAGAAGCGCTTTCTGAATCTTTAAATCCGATGGTGACGTAGTTGGTACCATCCTGGGTAAACAGCGGATAGCGGCCGGGTTCGATGCGGCGGTTATTGCCGGCGGGCTTGTTGGCGCTGGGGCCACGGGTCTCTGCCACGGTACCCGACATGCCCGCACCGGTTTGTTTTACACCATTATGAAATACCTGGTAAGTGCCTACGGTGCGGCGTTTACCGTCGCTGGCCCTTTTTTGTTCTGATTTTCTGACGATGTGAAATTCCCATCCGGTGCCTGTGATTGCCATGGTTATTGTTTTAATGGTTAAAATGGTGGTACCGCAGTCATTCATCCCTGCGATGCGGCTATAAAGTAACGGATAAACCCTGGTTGAATTGTACCGTTTATTCACGGTATTTTTGCCAGCATTACCCTCTATTCATAAAATATATGCAGGGCATCCAACTAATACTATCAGCAGCATACTGGAAATAATATGTCTGGATTATTCAAAAAGAAAGAAGGTTTGTCAAAAGAACAAGTATTCTGGAATTGGTTCCTGGAAAACAGG
>JAEUVM010000199.1 GCA_016787125.1 Chitinophagaceae bacterium
GAATACGGGCTTTACAATGGACTGATCGCCATCGCCACCATGATGATGTCGTTTGCCAGCCTGGCCATGCCCGCCTATATCTATAAATTCTATCCTTATTATAAGGCGCATCTGCCCGCCAAAAAAAGTGATATGCTAACCATATCATTGGTGGCAGGCCTGGTGGGTTTCCTCCTGGTATCATTGGCTGCTTACCTCATGCGGGGATTGGTGATACGCAAATACAGCGAAAACTCGCAGGAACTGATAGACAATTACAATCTCATTTACCCGCTGGCCTTCGGCCTGGTGATGTACACCATCCTGGAGGCATACACCTGGCAGTTGCGCAGATCGGTGCTCACCAATTTCCTCAAAGAAGTGCTGTGGCGGTTGTTTACCACCGGTCTTATCATATTATATATGTATGGGGTGATAAAGGATTTCAATCTCTTTATCCGCCTGTTCTCTTTCAGCTTTATTTTTATAGCGGTGGTGTTGCTGGTGTACCTTATTACCACCGGGAAGCTTCATTTCCATTTCCGCATCAGCAAGGTTACCCGGCGTTTTTCCAAAAGTATAGTCAGGCTGCTCACCTTTGTATATGGCGGCTCGGTGATCTTTACCGTATCACAGGTATTCGACTCGCTGCTTATTGCCTCGGTGGTAAGAGATGGTATGGGCAACCTCGGTGTGTATTCGGTGGCGCAGAATATGGCGGCCGTAATCCAGGCGCCACAGCGGGGCATTGTGGCAGCATCCATTCCGCATCTCGCCGAAGCCTGGCGGGAGAAGAATATGCAGCGGATACAGGCTATCTACCAGCGGTCGTCTATCAACCAGTTATTATTTGCCGGGGGATTGTATTGCCTGCTCATCCTCAACTTCACCGATGCGGTGGAGACATTCAAACTAAAAGGCGCTTACCTCGATGCCTATTATGTGGTGCTGTTTCTCGGCCTCTGCAAAGTGGTGGATATGGGCACCGGGGTCAACTCGCAGATCATCGGCACCTCCACCTGGTGGCGCTTTGAGATGGTAAGCGGGGTGATATTGCTGGTGCTGATGCTGCCGCTCAGCTATATATTCACCAAACAGTGGGGCATTATCGGCACCGGGGCTGCACAATTAGTATCCATCTCAGTATACAACGTGGTGCGGATTGTTTTTCTCTGGAAAAAATTCCGCCTCTTCCCCTTTACCATACACACTATCCAGGCCATCCTGGTGGCGGGCGCCTGCTATGCCGCCTGTTATTTCGGTTTGCGGGAAATACATGGATTGGCAGGCTTGTTTATCCGGAGTATCGCTTTCATTATCTGCTATGCCACGGCAGCCATCTACCTGAAACTTTCACCAGATATACAGCCGGTGCTGCAATCAGTGAAACGCAGAATCAGAGGGTGAGTTGGGGAATTGGCAATTCGGTTATTGGGTTATTGGGCTATTCGGCTATTGGGAATTGGGAATGGCGTGCTTTATACGGATATTCTATCTCAACTAATTAATAGCAAATAATCGAAAACCACTATCGACTACAGACTATCGACTACAGACTATCGACTACAGACTATTGACTATTGACTATTGACTATCGACTACAGACTATTCACTAACCAACATCTGCTTATCATCGATCCGTCCGGCGCCGATAAAGCGTTTGCTGTAGTAGGGTTCAAACAGGCCGTTTACCATTACACCCCTTGAGACGGAAGCATGAATGAATTTATTATTGCCGAGGTAGACGCCTACGTGAGATACACCGCTGCCATTGGTATTGAAGAAAACGAGGTCGCCTTCCTGCAGTTCTGTAGTGGAAATCTTCCGGCTGATGCGGTATTGATCTCTTGACACACGGGGCAGCGCCAGTCCGTATACTGCAGCATAGATGGCCACGGTAAAGCCGGAGCAATCCACCCCGCCCTTGGTATTGCCACCAGT
>JAEUVM010000230.1 GCA_016787125.1 Chitinophagaceae bacterium
CAGCCACAACAGTCTGAGCAACAAACAAAACTCTTCCCCCTATCAATCAGGGGGGCTTAAGTACCAGTAACCATGGCTCTTCAGAGGAAAAACTAACAAAAAATAGACCTAAAAGACTTTTACCGGACAGCAGTGAATAGGGAATAGTCAATAGTCAGTAGTCAGTAGTGAGTAGTCGATAGTGAAGGGCTCGTAACTCATAACTCATAACTCGTAGCTCGTAGCTCCCAACTCAACCCCTTATTCCCCCCAACACGGGTGTTCGCAAAAGGAATGTGATTTCTTTTTAATATTCAATTACTTTATTAGCTTTCCTGAGTGAGTCGCCGTAGGTTTTTTCCGAAAGCCGGTCAATGTCGATCGGGAGTCCGGCGAAATTTTTTTCTTTGGGTTCATAGGAGAATTTGTCATTTCCCTGCAAACCCCATTTACCGTTACCGGCGTTGGCTTCTTCAAATTTTTTAATAGCGCTTTTATATTCTTTCTCAAATTCCTTAAGCCCCTGGATACCTTCCGGACTGAGCGATTCTTCAAGGGACTTCCGTTGCTCTTTATTGAGGATGCTGAACAGGTAGGCGTCTAATGGAACATTGCCGGTAACGACGCCACCGGGTCCCACCTTAATGATCTCAGGCTTGGGAGGGTCGGAAAGATTTGATCCGGTAATCGGCGGATTGAGCTTGCAGCGTAATAACTGTAAGTTGTATTGAAGGCTGCCTATGATCTCCATCCGTGCAGGTGTTTTGATCGTCTTGTTAAACAATCCCCTTATCACAGAGCGGGCCTCCATCAGTTGCATACTTTGTTTATACGCATCACAGTTTTTAGCCTGGCTCAGTGAAATTGTTTTGGCCAGCAGGAATTCCTCTGCAATGATGGCTTTCTCTTCATCAGTGATTACAGGTTTGTGAAAACCCATGATAAACAGAAGTGCGGCAGGTATAAGCAATAACCGGTTGTTCATAGCTGGTTGTTTATTTTATTTCGATCGGTTGTCCTTTTGTAGTGTCAACAGGCTGGCTGTGAATTCCTGAACTCTCTGTTGACTTGTCTGGATATATAGTGGCTTCCAATGCACCTTCCTGTACATTATATTTATCTTTCATTATCACAGAAAGGATGATCAGCACACCACCGATAAGGCTGAGTAGTATGCCGGGCGAAGAGGTTTTGACACTGAAACCCGCATCTCCTTGACCGGCGCCAACTTCAATGCTGTCACGCAGCCTTCTTACAACGATCATGGTGCCCAGTACACAGAGAAAGGCGCCGATAAGGAACGACATATTGTTACGCATGGAGTTTGCAGCCAGCACTTTTGAAGCGAACTCATATTTCATTCTTGATGATTCAAAAAGGACCTTGTATTCCGGCTGAATCTTTTCGTTATTATATTGGATGGTTTGAAGCAATGAGTTCCTGCTTTGAACAAATTAAAACCCCAGGAAAAGCAGCAGGCCAAGTGCAACAAGGTAAAGCAGCATATCTTCTTTGCGGAAGGATTTGTCGAAGAATGGCATGTAGTTGGTTTTTCCAAAGATAACGGTGAGGCATTGCCGGCAATCCGGTGAAAAGACCCTAATACGGCCAGAAAATCACCCGGAGACCGAAAGGAAGAATAAAGTATACTGGTGGATAACAGTTAAGGCTTTGCCCATTCCCCATTGCCTATTCCCAATTGCCCCATTCACCGTAAATCTCCTACTTTTGCTCCATGGCAATTCTAAAATTCAGGATATATTTCGAAGAGGACGAAAGTGTGTACCGCGACGTGGTGATCCGTCATTCGCAGAGCTTCAAAGACCTGCATGATGTGATATTGAAGTCGTACGAATTTGATAATAAGCATAAGGCTACTTTCTTCCGCAGTAATGATCACTGGCTCAAAGGCCGAGAGATCTCGCTTGAAGTATATGAAAAGGAATACAAGGCCCCGCCATTGCTCATGGCCGATACCACCATCGGCTCAGAGATTCGGGACCCGAACCAGCGCTTTATCTACCTGTATGATTTTAATAAGCAGTGGAGCTTCCTGGTA
>JAEUVM010000257.1 GCA_016787125.1 Chitinophagaceae bacterium
TAACTCATAACTCATAACTCACAACTCGCATCTCGAACAAAGCCCCATCCCAAGAGACGGGACAGGGCTTTTAAATTACCACACACCAAAACTAAAATCTTAGAGGTCGGCTGTTTTTATTCTTCTTGGCATTTTTACTTCAATGTTCTGTGATTTGCCATTGCGTATTACCTGGAAGCGGACAGTGGGATTTTCTTTTTTCTCTTTCAGCATCCTTGCTATTTCATCCACTCCTTTTATTTCTTTATCATCCAGGTGGGTGATGATGTCTTCTTCTTTGATGCCTGCTTTGGCAGCGTTGCTTTCGTCATCCACTTCCACCACTTTCACGCCTTTACCATCATCCGTGTCCTGAACGGAAAGTCCGAGTTTGGGAGCGCCGCCACCAGACCAGCTCCAGTTTTGTCCGCCGTAGGGGGCCATATTTCTGAAGCCTTCGATCTTAGGCATCATTTCCTGCAGGTTCAGGTCGCCCATATCAAACTTAAAACCCTCGCCATTACCATTGAAAATATCCATTCCTTTCCACTTGGTAAGTTCGGCAGTGGCTTTCATTTCTTTTTTATCACGCATCCACTTTACGGTTACTTTATCACCGGGTTTATGCGCCTTGATGGCTTCGGAAAGATCATCAGGACCTTCAATCTTTGTGTCATCCACTTTTACGATGATATCACCTTCTTTGAGACCGATCTTTTCTGCGGCGCTTTCTTTGGTTACACCAACCACTTCAGCACCTTCTTCCACTTTTTCGGTGTTTACGCCAAGCATGGGCCTGTTTATTCCTTCACCGGATAGTTTAAAAACGTTTGCTCCATCACCATTGAAATTCCAGGCGCCGCCACGGGGCAAGCCTCTCAGCATCGTCAGGGATTCCATGTCTTTCACTTTGTTCATTTTCACAGAAATATCACCTTCCTTACCCTTCAGTTCATCCAGCGACTTACCGTTTACCGTCACTTTGTCGCCATTTATTTCAATCACTACTTTGTCAGACTGGCCGCCTTTGCGGGTGATGATGATCTGCTGAACATCTTTCTTTTCCTTTTCACCTTTCTCATCGTTTTGCGCCAGCAGGGCAAAGGGCGAAAGGATGGCTGCCACAAGCACCAGGGAGGTGATCTTATTCCACATCTTTTGCATGAGTTTTGATTTTAAGATTATCTACGTTTGTTTTCGTAGATCAAATATAAAGGTATTCCCGGAAATACGAAGTGTTTCGGAAATGTTAAAGGATTGAAATATCGGGCCGGTTTTTTTAGCTGATAAGCGGGTTGAAGGCTTCATAGGTTTTGGCAGGGTGGTCGTCCACTATTTCCTCGCCGATGTAGTGCATGCCGCATTTCTCCAGCACTTTCAGCGAGGCAATATTACCAGGCATGGCCCGGCCCACGATCCGCCTGAGTCCCAGTTTTTCGAAGCCATATTTCAGGCAGGCAAAGGAAGCTTCGGTAGCATAGCCTTTGCCCCATGCTTTTTGCATAAAGCGATAGCCCAGGTCAATTTCCCCATCACGTTCCGGCCGGTTTTTCAAACCACACCAGCCGATGAATTCCAGTCCGGGCTTTACCAGTACGGCCCACCGGCCATGATTATATAAGGCGTATTGCGGAAGGATGACCTTTTCGAGCACTTCTTGTGCATGGGCCAGGTCTTTTATGGGGTCGCCGGTATAGCGGGTTACTTCGGGGTCAAGGTTCAGTTCATAAATAAGCGCTGTATCATCCGGGGTAAAGGTTCGGAGCAACAGCCGCTCGGTTTCGAGTATAACGTTCATCATGGTGCGCCGTATTTTTACTAACCACAAAGTGGTATTGCAGAGTAAAACAAATTACTGATTTTTGAAGGGCTGTAAACAGCTGTGTTTCTTTATGGTATATATTATTTCGGGCTCTATTATAGTACTGTGCGTGGTAATTATCATCTTTGGTTTGCGGGTTTTTAAGGAAAACCGGCAAATCAAAAAGGAACTGAAGGAAAGGCAGAACGACGATGGTGACCTTCGTTTCTGATCAGGAGGCCTGTACAGCCTGCCTTATTTTTTCAATTACTTCTTTCAGGTTGCCGGCTTCCTGTCCACCGGCTGTAGCCAGTGTTTTCTGGCCGCCACCTCCGCCTTTTATCAGTGGAGCCACCAGTTCCTTGATCAGTTTGCCTGCATCCAGTTTTCTGGCCGTGGCCACTGTTTCTGAAATGCCGATTGCCACAAAAGGCTTACCGCCCAGGTTAACGGCCAGTACGGCCACATGATCACGAAGATGGTTCTTCAGGTCGAAGCATAATTTTTTCAAGGCATCGGCGTTGCTTACTTCCACGATATCGCCCACGAAGTTGATGCCGTTGATGATCTCATCTTTTTGCAGCAGTTCATTGCGGATACCTACCAACTGGCGGGCTTCCATTACTTCAAGGTGTTTTTTCAGTTCAGCATTCTCAGCCTGAAGATTCTCTATCGCCTTCTGAATATCTTTCGGATTCTTCAATGTTTCTTTTAACTGGCTGATGAGTGCGGTCTGTTCATTAATATGCTGCTCGGCCTGTTTGCCGCAAACAGCTTCCACTCTTCTCACACCGGCAGCCACGGCCGATTCGCTGGTAAGTTTGAACAAGCCCAGTTCACCGGTGGCGCCCACATGGGTACCGCCGCAAAGTTCTACTGAATAGGCAGGGTCGATGATCACCACCCGTACCATATCGCCGTATTTTTCGCCAAAGAGGGCCATGGCACCGAGCTTCAGCGCTTCTTCTTTGGGTAAGGTTTTGATAACAACGGGAATATTCTCCCTGATCTTTTCATTTACCTGTGCTTCAATGCTGGCGATCTCTTCATCTGTTACTTTGGCAAAATGCGAGAAATCGAATCGCAGGTGTTCTTCATTCACCAGTGATCCTTTTTGTGCCACATGCGTACCCAGCACATTGCGGAGGGCGGCATGCAGCAGGTGTGTGGCAGAATGATGAAGGGCAGTTTCTTTTCTTATGGAAGCATTTACCCTGGCCGTCACCTCGCCGGTAAGTGAGGTTGGTATTGATTCTGCAAAATGAATAATCAGATCATTATCCTTTTTAGTGTCAACAATTTTTAATTCTTCATTATTAATTATCAATAGTCCCCTGTCGCCCACCTGTCCGCCGCTTTCGGCATAGAAAGGAGTTTTTTCCAGCACGATCTGGTACAATTCTTTTCCTTTTGCTTTTACCTGCCGGTATTTCAGCACTTCGGTTTTTGTTTCTAATGAATCGTAGCCTGTAAACTGGTTGGTGCCAGGTTTCAGTTCAATCCAGTCGCCGGCATCAATGGAAGTGGCTGCACGGGAGCGGGATTTCTGTTGTTCCATCTCGGCTTTGAAACCGGCTTCATCAACGTTCAGTTTATTTTCGGCAGCAATCAGTTGTGTAAGGTCGAATGGGAAACCGTATGTATCATACAGTTCGAATGAATCTTTGCCTGATATTTCGCCTTTGGCAACCAGGTCGTCCACCCTTTTCAATCCTTTATCCAGTGTACGCAGGAAGGCTTCCTCTTCTTCCTTCACCACTTTACTTACAAAATCCACCTGTTGCTGCAGTTCGGGAAAAACGTTTTCAAATTGTTTGGCCAGTACGGGTACCAGTTGCGTCAGCAAAGGCTGTTTGTAATCCAGGTAAGAGAAATAATAACGTACAGCCCTTCTTAAAATACGGCGTATCACATAGCCTGCACCGGTATTGGAAGGCAGTTGTCCGTCGGCAATGGTAAAGCTGATGGCCCGGATATGATCGGCTATCACCCGGAAGGCCACACTCTCTTTGTCGTCGCCTGCTTTATATACTTTATTTACTCTCTTGCTTGTTTCTTCTATGGTTCCTGTAAAAATATCTGTATCGTAGTTGGATGTTTTGCCCTGCAATACCCGTACAAGCCTTTCGAGTCCCATACCTGTATCTACGTGAGTGGCAGGAAGGTTTTCCAGTTTAGTATACTGACTAACCTTTTCGGCTCTTTGTTCTTTTTCTGCTGTTGGGTTGGTCTTCACCCATTCATCAAATGCTTTTTTGTCGGCCCATACCCGGTTAAACTGGATGAACACGTTGTTCCATATCTCTATTACCTGCGGATTATCCTTATTCACCAGCAGGTGTCCCGGTACTTTTTGTCTTTCTTCATCCGGCCGGCAGTCTACATGTATTTCACTGCAGGGTCCGCAGGGGCCGGTATCGCCCATTTCCCAGAAATTGTCTTTCTTATTACCGTAAACGATCTGTTGTTCTGGTAAAAACTCTTTCCATTTTGCAAGGGCAATGGTGGAGGCGGGTAATCCTTCTTTTTCATCGCCTTCAAACACGGTGGCGTAGAGGCGGTCTTTGGGTATTTTATATATTTCGGTGAGCAGTTCCCAGCTCCAGGTGATGGCTTCTTTTTTAAAATAATCGCCAAAGCTCCAGTTGCCCAGCATTTCAAACATGGTGTGGTGATAGGTATCCACGCCCACTTCTTCCAGGTCGTTGTGTTTGCCGCTTACGCGGAGGCATTTCTGTGTGTCAGCCACCCGGCCATAGGGGGGCAGTTTGTTGCCAAGGAAATAATCTTTGAACTGGTTCATCCCGGCATTGGTAAACATCAGGGTGGGATCGTTTTTCACCACTATAGGTGCCGAGGGAACGATGGTGTGCCCCTTGCTGCTGAAGTAATCCAAAAATGCCTGGCGTATCTCGTTAGAAGTCATACGATAGTATTTTACCCGCTGGTGACCTGTTTTAGCTCCCCGTCTCAAATTACCGGTTGTTCCGGGTTGATTTTTGCTGATTCAGAAGCTATATTTGCCTTCCTCGGCCTGTTACCAGGCGGGCGGCAAAGGTAAAATATTCAGACCGCATTTTACCCGCGACAAGGTTAAGGGGTGCTTGCATGAAAAAGATCAAATACTACTATAATGCCAACACGCTCCGGTATGAAAAGCTGGAGACCCCGCTGCGGGTAAGGCTGCTACGGGTATTTGGTTTTGTGGCAGCGGCCCTCGTTACGGCAGGACTTATTTCCTATTTCGCCTTCCAGTTTATCGGCTCGCCAAAGGAAAAAGTGCTGGCGCAGCAAAACAAGGCCCTGCGGGATAATTACGACCTGCTGGAAGATGAGCTGAAGTCGGTGCAGCAGCAGATGAAGGAACTCGAAAACCGGGACAATAATGTGTACCGGGCCATTTTTGAAGCGAATCCCATTCCCGACAGCGCCCGGGCCAAAGAACTGGAAGTTAAGCAGGAGATCGCCAAGGTGGAACGTATCAAAGATTACCAGCTGGTATCATCCATCACCAATACATTAACGGAACTGAAAAGCCGCATTGCAGCACAGAAGAAATCGTATGATGAGGTGGAAGAACTGGTAAACAACAAAGAAAAACTGCTCGCCCATACCCCGGCCATTCAACCTGTAAGTAATAAAGACCTGAACCGTATCGCTTCCGGTTTTGGTTACCGTATTGACCCGGTGTATAAAACCACCAAGTTTCATGCTGGCCTTGATTTTTCTGCTCCACAGGGTACGCCCATTTATGCCACAGCGGATGGAACGGTAACCACGGCGGGCAGCACCGGCAACGGGTATGGCAACCATGTGATCATCAACCATGGGTATGGTTATGAAACACTTTATGGCCACATGGTAAGGGTAAAAGCTAATAATGGCCAGGCCGTAAAAAGAGGCGAGGTGATAGGGTGGGTGGGGAGCACCGGCAAAAGCACCGGCCCGCACTGCCATTATGAAGTACACAAGTATGGCGAAAAGATAGACCCGATCTACTTTTTCTATAATGACCTTACTCCCGAACAGTTCGATATGCTGCTGAAGAAAGCTGCTGCAAGCAACCAGAGCTTTGACTAAGCAGGTAAATTCAAGGTACTTGTTTACTTTTCCACAGTAGTTACAACACGGTTCCATGTACAGGCAGTGGCCTTACCTTTACGGCTTATACGGCGTTACCAGTTATGGCTAAACAACTTGCACAGATTACTTTCGATTTTAGTGGCACAGATGAGCCTGTGCAGCAACAGGCTGCCGGTCTGAGGGCCAAAAAGGAAGAGCCAAAGGAAAAAGCCTTACCGGTTCCGGAAACAAAAAAGGCAGTCAAAACCAAGGCTGCCGGAAGGCGTGGCCGCAAATCGCTGAAGGACCTTGAAGCAAGTGCCGATAATGTACGGGTGCCGGAAGATGAAGAATTGTTTAAAAAACAATACTACTCAATAGGTGAAGTGGCCGGTATGTTTGGAGAAAATCAATCGCTGATACGGTACTGGGAAACGGAGTTTGACATACTGCAGCCCCGCAAGAACCGAAAAGGTGACCGTTTCTTCCGCCCGGTGGATATAAAAAACCTGGTGATGATACACGACCTGCTGCGCCGGCGCAAATTCACCATTGAAGGAGCGAAAGATTACCTGAAGGGGAATAAGAAAGCGGAAGAGAAATTTGCCCTGATACAATCGCTGAATAACCTCAGGAGCTTCCTGCTGGAACTGAAAGCAAACCTGTAAGAAGAAACCCTGCCACTGCAACTTTAACAACACCTGCTTCATCATACGGCCGCACCCTTTTACATTTGCCCCTATTTTTACACCATGAAGAAAAAATTATTTGCAGCCGCCATCGCCTTATGCATCAGTTTTATCGCCTTTGCACAACATACCACCTATGAAGTGCTTACGGAGCGGCCAAATGAAAAAACATTCAAAGGTTTTATCACAAAGGACATCATTGCAGCCGATTCCTTTTGTATGAAATGGTATGGCGCCAACTACAAAGCCTATTCGCCTGACCCTGCCGCTAAAGAAGCGCTGTCAAAAAATAAAGACTCTGTTCAGTTGCTTATATTCATGGGTACCTGGTGCGAGGATTCGCAGTTTATTATTCCCAGGTTATTTGCGCTGGCAGATGCCACCGGTTTTTCCTACGACCGCATCACCATGATCGGTGTTGACAGGAATAAGAAAACCTTCAGCCACCTTACCGATGCACTTAATGTAACGAATGTGCCTACTATCATTGTAATGAAAAAAGGGAAAGAAGCAGGTCGTGTGGTGGAATATGGAAAAACAGGGATGTTTGATAAAGATCTTGCCACGATCCTCAATTCCCTTTAAGCAGAAGCTATTCTCAAACGATCTTTTCCTTCATGGCTTTGTGCACCACTTCGGTAAGGGATGCCACATGCAGTTTTTCGTATATCTTCTTTACATGCGAACGCACTGTTTCGTAGCTGATAAATAACTGGTCGGCCACCATTTTATAGGATAACCCGTTTACCACACAGGCCAGCACTTCTTTTTCTCTTGGTGTAAGGTGATAATCTGGTGCAGCCTCGGGCCTTACATGCTCCGGTATCTGCTGCATTTTGGTTAATACTTTCCGGGCAATGGATGGGGACATGGGCGAGCCGCCGTACTGCAGTTCCCGGATATAATCCAGCAGGCGTGTGTTCAGCGAATTTTTCAGGATATAACCGGATGCGCCGGAACAGATCGATTCAAACACCCTGTCATCATCTTCAAACACCGTTTGCATAAGCACCTGGATATGTGGAAATTCTTTACGGATGGTTTTTACCGCTTCTATACCTGTCATCCCCGGCATTTCAATATCCATCAGTATCACATCAGGATTACATTGCTTTATTTCTTTTACACAATCCAATACATGTGAAAAGGAGCCCACCACTTCAAATTCCTTATCAGTTTTCAGCAGCATGGAGATACTGTCGCGGATATTACTGTTATCATCAAATATGGCGATCTTCAGGGGCATTATGTGAGATAGTTAGTTTGCTCAAATGTCTGCAAAATCCGGCAGCCGCTGTATCCCCTAAGGTGGGGATATTTACGGTCTGCAAAAACACTTAACGTTATATAGGGAAACGGAGTCTTATGGTGCTTCCTTTGCCCGTTTCGCTGTCAATTTTCAGAACACCGCCCAATTCCGCTGCTCTTTTCTGCATATTGAGGAGTCCGTTGCCTGACAATGACAGCTTGCTGCCTGCCATTTCCTTTTCCGGGTTAAATCCCACGCCGTTATCATTCACTTCCAGCAGCAGGTCATTATCCTGGTGCCGGAGATGCACCTCCAGCCGTTCTGCACCCGAGTATTTAATGGCATTATTCACCGCTTCCTTAAATACCAGGTAAAAGTTCTTTCGTTTATCCATATCGAGCTGCAGTGCAAGCACCTCCTTATCATACTGCATGTCAAACACGATATTACGGGCTGCCGTTAACGGGCGGGCAAAGGATTCCATCCGCTGGATGATCTTTTCCATATTATCATTCCGCGGGTTGATGGCCCATACGATATCGTTCATCTCCGAGATCATATCGTTGGATGTATTGCTGATCTTGCCCAGCACTTCATTCAGTTCTTCTTTGTTGCCGGTACTGCTTTGTATCTGTGCCACCTGGCTGTATACAGAAATGCTGCTCAGGGTGGAGCCTACACTATCGTGCAGATCCTGCGCTATTTTATTCCGCATGGCCTGCCGCTTCAGCAGTTCATTAATCCGGTAGCGGTATAAGGCATAGATGGTGCTTCCGATCGCAGCCGCACAAAGCAGGTAAAACCACCAGCGCTTCCAGAAGGGTGGCGTTATTACAATGCGGATACTGTATTCCTGTTTGCCCCAGGCTCCCGGGTTATTGGTTGCTCTTACACGAAACACATATTCACCTTCTTTCAGATTAGAATAGGGTGCAAAGTTGCGGGTGCCGCATTCCACCCAGTCTTTATCACTTCCTTCCAGCATATAGGCATATTGCACCGGCTGGGCCGACAGGTAATCAGGTGCCGCAAACTCTATGGTAAAATAATTTTGCCTGAAATTCAGCCGTATGTTTTTGTTGAGCAACAAATGGCTGAAAGATTCATTGAACACTTTGAAGTCAGTGAGAAACACTTCCGGTTGGGCCTGCTCATCTAATACAGAATCCGGATGAAACCTGAAATAATAATTTTTTCCTGCCGCATACAGCCAGCCTTGTGCATCTTTATACATATAGCCGCTTACGCCCCCCGATTTTTCAAGATCGGGCAGGCTGTAAGAACTGTGTGAGGAAGAAGAAGGATCGTAACGGAATATATTGCCATTGCTGATCATCCATACATTATCCCGGTTGTCGGTCTGTATTCCTTCGAGCAGGTTGGAAGTATTGTCAATATGCTTTACTTCACCGTTTTCCGTTTTCAGATAGTTCAAACCTCCACCGTAGGTACTTACCCACAGGTTGCCCCGCTTATCTTCGGCGATATCATACACATGGTTATTGCTGAGACTGTTTTCTTTTCTCGGATCATTCTTATAATACTGTACCTGGGATGCGGGTGCCTGCTCCCACTTACCGATTCCTTCTTTTACTGTTGCCAGCCAGAGTTGCTTTTTGTTGCTGAGGTAAAGTTTACGCACCAGGTTATCCTTTAGCCCGTATTTTTCGATGATCTTTTCATCAGCGTCCAGTCTTGATACCCATTTCTGTTTTTGCAGGTCATAGTAAGCGAGGTAATGGCCGTATGGCGATACCAGTAACACAGGTCCGCCGGCCAATTCATGCTCCACCACCGACACCACCCTGCTTTCAATGATCTTATTCATCACCTTATCGCTCTCTGTATTGGGCAGCAGGCTTACCTGTTTTGTAAGCGGGTTGAAACGGAACAGGGAATAATTGGTGCCGAGATAATAATCACCTGCTTTATCGCGGAAAATTTTTGTTATGGCCAGCCTGGTATTATTATAAGTAAGGGGTATATGTGTGGGGGTTGTTTGTGCTTTATCTTGAATAAAAAGTCCTTCGCTGGTACCGATCCACAAGCTGCCATTGTCTGTTTTGTAAAAATCATAGATGGTAATGGCAGCCTCCGGTGTATGCGGAAGAAAATGCTGAACGAACTGCTCCCGTGCGGGATTGCTTACACTGATTCCTTTATTAGTGCCCAGCCACACCCTGCCGGACCGGTCAACATAAACACAATTGATCGTATTATCGGCAATGCTGCCTTCCTGCAAGGGATCGTGTACCAGGTGAAGGAAAGTGCGGGATGTTTTATCATAAATATGCAGTCCATTCCGGGCGCCACCCATCCACAGCCGCTTGTGTTTATCTTCTGCAAAACTCTGAATAACGTCGTTCACTCCATTCTCTGTGTCGCTTCCGCCAGGTAATACTGTTTCCGCACCGGTTGCCAGGTTTACCCGGTATACTGCCTTATCCCATGACCCAAACCAGAGTGTATTATCGCTGTCGCGGAAAAGGGAGGTTATCACCACATGCGGTAATTTGGCATAGAGGTCATCATATCGCTTATCCCAGTTTGTTTCAAACGTGGTGGTGTTTACTTTCAACATACCACCGCCCTGGCGGCCCACCCATAGCCATCCGTTGTTATCTGTTTCGAGGCAAAGCGCCGTTTTTCTTGAATTAGCGGGCAAAGGTTTATCAAACTGACCGTTCTTTTTGTTGAAGCGGATCACGGAGTTGGCGCTTACAGCCAGCCACAGGTAACCGGCCTTATCTTGTTTCATGGCCAGTATGGTATTGGCGGGTACTGATGTGGAATCACCGGGCAGATGTTTATACTGTGTAAATTGTTCTTTTGTGGGCCGGCGGTAATCATAACGGGTAAGGCCTCCGTCTTCAGTGGCGATCCACAGTACACCTTCATCATCTTCGAGCAGCCCGGTGATGATATTGCCGGAAATACCGGTTTTAACTCCGGCTTGATTTCGAAATACAAGAAAATTGTTTCCATCAAACCGGTTCAATCCGTCGTTGGTACCGATCCACATAAAGCCGCGTTTGTCCTGCAGGATACAGTTTACCTTGTTGTTGGATAGCTTGTTCTGTGTGGTGAATTTTTCAAAGTACAGGGAAGAAAGCTGGCTGTATAGCCAGACAGGTGCTGTGATAAGACTGATAAGCAGCAGGTATTTCTTCATGCCCGAGGAGGTGTGCTTAAAATTAAGAAAAGGCAGGAAGAAAGTACTTCTTCGTTTGGTCAGGGCTTTATCGCTTTGGGGTCGGTGGCCAGGCTTAGTTGTTGTTCTTCCAGCATCCGGATAATGGCCAGGTTCAATTGCTGTTTCAGCACATTGAACTGCTCTGCCGCTATCGGCCGGGTAAAATAATCGGCATGTATATCGAAGGAGCCTGCTGTAATATCATTCAGGAATACCTGGCTGCTTTCCACTTCATCTATGTAAAACAGTTTTTCGATGCTTTCCACCAGTTTCTCCAGTTGTGCGGCACCGGCGGATTGTTCTACGTGCAGGCGGATTTCTCCTTTCCGCTGGGTGCGGAGGGATAAATTGTCCAGCACGCTATCCACCATCTGCTTATTGGGAACGGTCACAAACGTTTTCTGATCTGTGCGGATGCGGGTGCTGCGCAGCCCGATCTTTTCCACTGTACCGGTGATGGTGAGCACTTTTACAAGGTCGCCGGTTACAAAGGGTTTATCAAAAAAGATAATAAAGGAAGCGATCAGGTTTTCCAGGCTTTCCCGAAGGGCAAGGGCAATGGCTGCACCTACAATGCTGAGCCCGGTGAGTAAGCCTCCTACATTCAGCCCGAATGCATATCGTAGCACCATCATCACCCCGACAATAACGAGTATTACTTTAAAAAAATCTTTGAAGAATACGATCAGCTGATTGTCTGACTGGTCTTCGGTTAGGTTGGCCTTTTTTTCCAGTATCAATGCAATAAAATCAATCAGGCGGATGAGCAGTGCCACAAAAGATACGATGAGGATTATATTACCGGTACACTGGATTATTTCCTTTACTGTATACTTGTATACATCTGCATTCAGTTCTTCTGGAAATTTCAGTTTGTACAATGCCACTATAGATACAAGTATGGCGAGGAACCGGCCCAGTGGTTTTACCACGAGACTTACAAATGACTTTCTGTCCACCTCTCTCCAGATGTTGTGTACCAGGCTGTACAGCAATCCGGCGAGGTAGCGGGAGATGAAGCGCTTCATCAGCCATACGAAAAGGACAACACCGGCGATGATGAGGTAATTTTTTACAGGGTTTCCAAACCATACCTGTTGCAGGAAATCATTCATGCCTCAAAATTATTGAATTAAACGGATGCGGCCGGATCAGCGGATGCTGTATATCCGTATGGAGTCATCCTTCAGTGCATACAGGCGGGTGGCGGTAAAGTTGAAGGCCTTGCTGCCCGCTATTTCGGCAGGCATTTTCCATTCATCGTAGCGAAAGGTGCTTATCTCGTAGCGGTACAGTGTGTCTTCCTTTGAGCCATAAATGTATTTACCTGTTACTTTCAGGTTTTGCCATTGCTGTATCAGGATATTATTTTTTAAGGCCCCAAAATAATCAAACACATAGATGCCATTTACCGGATCATACAGGTACACAAACATATTTTCATCAAATATCCTGACCGGTGAAATTGATTTGCCCAGCAGCAACCGGAAGTCGGGTGTTTCCTGCAGCAGTTTGCCATCTTCATCCAGTTTTTTGAGTTTGCTTTCCAGTTCATCGAACACCCATACTTTGTTGTCGAACGACTGGCTGATGGCTTTGGCCTGGTAAATATTCTGTTTGCGAAGGTCAATACTGTTGCGGATGTTCAGGAACCGGTCGAGCATGACCAGCGTGGCAAAATCCTTGTAATACAGCAATACTTTCAGCGGGTTTGATACATCGATCATACTCACTTTTCCATACTTTCTCACATCATTAAAGATGGCGGCAGAGTCGCCGTTGATATCGAGTTTGCGAACCTGGTTCTTACTGTTCAAGAGGTAGATATTATCCAGGTTATCTACGGTGAAGCTGGTAATATCTCCGGAAATGGTTTTTACGTAGGTAAAGGCTGTGTCCTCCTGTGCCGTTGCCAGGAATGGAAGCAGCAGGCTAAGGAGTAGTATGACTGATAATTTCTTCATTTATTTCCGGATGATCTTTTCGTCCATGCCTTTATGGGATAACAACCGGAGGTCAGTTCCGTCAAACACGGCATACGTGTAATAACGTATCCAGTCGCCCAGGTTTATATACCGGCTGTTTTCATTCAGACGATAATCTATGGCCAGGTGTCTATGTCCGAATACAAAAAAGTCGATCTTTTTTTTCTGTAATTGCTCTTTGCTGTAAATGATCAGCCATTCTTTATCTTCTCCCAGGAAGGTTTCTTCCGACATCCCGGTTTGTGCACGGCTTCTCCGGCTCATGTAGTTCGCCAGTCCCATACCCAGTCTTGGCGGAAAGATGCCGAACAGCCATTTGCTTACAGGGTTGCGGAATACTTTTTTCAGCTGCTTATATCCGTGATCGCCGGGCCCCAGGCCATCGCCATGCCCTACAAGGAATGTTTTTCCGTTTCGTTCAAATTCTTCCGGTTGAAAATAAACTTTCATGTTCAGCTCCTGCTGAAAATAATCCCGCACCCACATATCATGATTGCCAACAAAGAAATGAAGGGGAATGCCGGCATCGGCCAGTTCGGCGAGTTTGCCCAATAATCTTACAAAGCCCTTGGGCACCACGCGGCGGTATTCGTACCAGAAATCAAACATATCGCCCACGAGAAATACTTCTGCTGCATCACTTTTTATCTGTTCGAGAAAGTCAACAATGATCCTTTCCCTGACCAGGCTGCTGGTATGATCGGGTGCGCCGAGGTGAAAATCGGACAGGAAGTATATTTTCTTAGCAGGGCTGATGGGTATTATTTTGTGTAAACCTGGTAGCTGCCTTCAATCCGGGCCTCACTGTTTTTGTCCTGTATATTGAAATCCACGTTCAGGGTCAGCGGTTCATTGGTGTTCCAGGAAGTGAAATTGACAGTTAAGGAAAGTATTTTAGAATCTGTAATTGATATACCTTCTTCTCTTACCCTGTCAAACAGGTCCGGCTGATCCAGTATCACCTTACCATCTGTTGTGGCTACCTTCATACTTCCGCTGAGGTATACTTTTTCATCCAATGCTTTCCATCCGTCGCCGATCAGTAATACCATTTTTATGCCCTTGTTTACATCAAGAAAATTATCATCACCAATTCTTTCAGCTTTATCATCATTGGTTACCAGGTAAGCTTTTTCCACCTGTACTTGGGTGGTTTGAAGTTGTATCCCGTTGTAAAGGAGGGCGCCGTCTTTTTTTACCGGTTTGGTTTTCGTATCCTCCGGTGTGTTTTTATCGCCCACGGTGCAGCTCACTTCGCAGGAAGACAAAAAGATAGAAAGCAATACAATATAAATAAGGGAGATTCTTTGCGGGAGCATAAATGGCTGCTTATTTTTTATGTAAATACTCCATCATATCGCCTGATGGTATAAATGGACGGCCACCGATATCGCCATTATACCAGTATATCCAGGCTTTTACCGTTTCGCCATTGATATGCACGTCTGTCACCTCCCGCCGGTAAAGCTGAATTTCATCTGCTTCCACCGCCACGCCTTCATAATCATCGAGCTGACCAATGGCCCAGCCAAATTCATGTTCATTTTTAGCCTGGTATAGTTCACCAACAATGTAGTGTTCGCCTTCCACCGCAGGCACGCCTGCCGGGTAGCTGCCCATATCAAACAGTTTTCCCTTCACCTTTGCTTCGCCGATAAACTTGAAAAAGCGGCTGATATATTCATATACAGGGCTGCGGAAGCCGCTGCGTAATGAGCCATATACAAAAAGGTGATAGATGCCGGGATTTGTCATAGACTAAAGATAAGACAAGTGAATAATTCGTTCTAACCAAATATCGCCCTGAATATTTCGTCTTTCGGCTTTCCAAAATGCCGGGATATATCTGAGAGAATAGCTGACAGGGTCCCTATTTTAACCGGATTATGACCAGGTACTGTAATATGATGTTGCCCGTTTACCTGGGTGGTAAGCCTGATATGACTTCCTTTTTGCCGGGTTACTTCATATCCCAGTTTTTTCAGAGAGGCAATTAATTCAGTGGCTGAAATATCACGGGGGATCCTCATAAAGCGATCACTTCATCTTTCACCATGTGAAGCCTTATCATCAGCGGCATTTTTCCAGGTTCAAAATGACATTCAACCGCCTCTTTAACATTGGTACGCAGTTCTTCCATTGTTTCTGCTTCTGTAAAAATGCTTTCCCCCAGTGCCCGGGCGGTATAGCCTCCTTCGGCAGCTTCCTCAACAATAAAAATTACTTCTGTCATGACCTGATTTGTTTTGACCGGGAAAACTCGTATGCAACTGGTTAGCTTCTCTTACCAATATTAAAATTACTAAATAACCCTGATTCGTACACTCAGCCCTCCACCAAAAACACATACACTTCTTTCGGTCCGTGTACACCCACCACCAGGGTTTTCTCAATATCGGCAGTGCGGCTGGGGCCGGTGGCAAGGGTTAGCATTGATGGAAACCGGGCACCGTATTTTTCACGGGCCGCCTGCAATGCATCTTTTATATCGTATACCAACTGGCTGGTATAGGCTATGCAAATATGTATGGGTGCATATACACTGGCGGTACGTCCACCGGTTTGTGCCGAAGAAAGCATGATGCTTCCGGTACGGGCCACCAGGTATTCGCAGCCGGTGATGGATACATCGCAACCGGCCAGGTCGGTGGTGGTAAGCCTGTCGGCCAATTGGGCTGCAGCGGGTTCAAGCAGTTTTTCTTCCAGGCAATACACTTTTTGCCAATCCATCTTCTTTACCAGGCTTACCAGTTGGAAGGCCAGTTCCTGGCGGTTGATACAATAGATAAACTTACCCTGCAGCTTATTGAACTGTTCTGCAAACTCCAGTTCGGGTTCCTGCCCGGCTGATGAAAACACAGGTTGATTTCCCTCACTTTGGGGAAAAGGTAAAGGCGTTGGATTACTCAACGCCTTCCTTATTTTCTTAAGAATGTTTTCCTTGGAAGGAGAAACGTTCATATTGCCTGATTGATATTTTGTTTAAACAGATGGGGCAAAACCAAAGTTACCCGCCTGCTCGTCTGTTGATTTTTTTTCTTCACCATGCTGGGCAATAGCTGATTCACCAAGCACAGGTGCTGTTATTTCTTCCTCCGCTGCCAGCGGTTTCTTTTCTTCAAAAGGCCGCTTTCCTATCAACGCCTCCACATCACTTTGGAAGAGTACTTCTTTTTCCAGCAATGCATTGGCAAGTTTTTCCACGTCGGCTTTCTTTTCGATGAGCAGTTTCCGGGTGCGGTCATAGGCCTCATCAATCAGTTTGCGCACTTCATCATCAATCATCCGGGCCGTTTCATCTGAGTAAGGTTTGGTAAATACATTTTCCTGCTGGGGATCGTAGTAGCTGATGTTGCCCACTTTATCGTTCATACCATACACCGTTACCATTGAATAGGCGATACGGGTGATCTGCTGCAGGTCGTTTTGTGCCCCGGTGGATATTTTATTAAAGAATATCTCTTCACTGGCACGTCCGCCGAGCGTCATACAGATCTGGTCGGTAAGCTGATCAATGTTATAGAGATACTGCTCTTTCGGTGTGTACTGTGCATATCCCAATGCAGCCGTTCCTCTTGGTACGATGGTCACTTTCAGCAGCGGGTAGGCATGTTCGAGAAACCATCCGCATACGGCATGACCGGCTTCGTGGTAGGCAATGATCTTTTTCTCTTCTGGCGAAATGATCTTGTTCTTCTTTTCAAGCCCCCCGATCACCCTGTCCACCGCATCCTGGAAGTCCTGCATATCCACCGCCTCTTTGTTTTTGCGGGCTGCGATCAGGGCTGCTTCATTACATACGTTGGCAATATCTGCACCGGCAAAACCGGGTGTTTGTTCTGCCAGCTTATGTATATCCAGCGACTTTGATATTTTGATCGGCTTCAGGTGTACTTTAAAGATGGCTTCCCTTCCGGCAAGGTCCGGTTTATCAATCGTGATCTGCCTGTCGAAACGGCCAGGACGCAGCAGGGCTGAATCCAATACATCCGGACGGTTGGTGGCTGCCAGTACAATAATGCCCACATCGGTGCCAAAGCCATCCATTTCCACGAGCAACTGGTTCAGGGTGCTTTCCCTTTCATCATTGCTCATCATGGCATTTTTACCACGGGCACGGCCAATGGCATCTATTTCATCTATAAATATGATACAGGGTGCTTTTTCACGGGCCTGCTTGAACAGGTCACGAACACGGCTGGCGCCTACACCCACAAACATTTCCACGAAATCAGAACCGCTCAGGCTGAAGAAAGGCACCTGTGCTTCACCTGCCACAGCTTTTGCCAGCAGGGTTTTACCGGTACCGGGAGGGCCGATCAGCAGTGCACCTTTAGGTATTTTACCGCCAAGGTTGGTATACTTCTTTGGATTTTTCAGGAAATCAACGATCTCCATCACTTCCACTTTTGCCTCATCCAGTCCGGCCACGTCGGCGAATGTGATCGTAACCTTTGTGCCTTTATCAAACAGCGTGGCTTTTGATTTACCAATATTGAAAATACCTCCGGGGCCTGCACCACCTCCTGCGCCACCGCCCATCTTACGCATCAGGAGGATCCAGAGGCCGATCAGCAGCAGCACGGGCAATAAAAATTGCAGAATACTGCCAAGCCAGTCTCTCTCACTTTTGGTGATTTCGAGTGTTTCTTTTGCGTTGGGGTATTTTTGGTAAAAGTCGCTCATATCCTTCTTGAATGCATCTACGCTTCCAATCTTGAAGGACATGTGCGGGCCCTTTGCACTGGTGGCATGGGCATCTTTCAGGCGAACTTTATACGCTTCCCTTGCCTGTGCATTGAGATATACCCGGATTATTTTCCTGTTTTCAATAAGGTCATATTTTTCCACCTCACCTTTCAATACCATGCCTTTGAATTCCTGGATATTGCTGTCGGCAGTGTTGCCCGACATAGAGCTGTAAACCTGGAAGCCTATCAGCACGGCAAATATCACCGCATAGATCCAGTACATACTGAAGCGGGGACCTTTGCGGGGTTCCTGGTTAGGGTCGCCACCCGGTGGACGGTTGGGAAACCGCGGTGGCCTGTTTTCGTTTTTATTGGGATCTGACATAATTAAGTTTATCTGTTCCTGCTATTTAATGTATGGCCGGTAAAAAAGTTTATACCGGGTTCGTTTTTAACATTAGTCCGTATGTTCCTTTCCCTGCGCATCACTCCACATTTCTTCGAGGCGGTAAAATTTCCGGCTCTCGGGATGCATTACATGCACCACCACATTGACATAATCGATCAGCACCCAATGCAGGTTGTTGTACCCTTCGTGATGATAGGGACTTTCGCCACATTTCTCTTTTACCTGTCGCTGTACATTTTCAGCTATGGCCCTTATCTGCGGCTGGTTGTCGGCTTCGCAAATGATAAAAAAATCTGCCACCGCCTCGTTTATCTTTCTCATATCAAGGGAAATGACGTGCCCGCCTTTTTTCTCCCTGATCGCTGCGATAATGGTTTTGATGATTTTTGAGTTCCTCGTTAACCTTGCTGCTCCCGCCCGTCCGGCAGACAGGCTTTTTTTCCGGTTGGTCAGTGATGCCAGTTGTTCCAAATAGTCAGTGTATTTTAGTTAGATATTTGCCGGGAAAAAGCTGCTGCCTGTTTTTTCCGGCAGCCATTTTACCTAAACCCGTTTATTTTGCCAAAAATAGCGATTAATTGCCACACACCTTTCCGCACGGTACCATAGGGACTCCTTTTATTGAGTTGCAATCGGTTGACAGTACCAACAACTATGCCCGGCAATTATTGCAGGGAAACGGGCTGACAAACCGGGCTGGCGGCCGGACAGGAGAGCCGGTTTTCACCGGGCATGGCACGGCTGTATTTGCCCATGAACAAACCCATGGTAAAGGCCAGCGAGGTAAAGCCTGGCTTTCGGATACCGGGTCCAATATCGCACTGAGTATCATATTGAATACATCCGGTCTGTTACTTTCCCGGCAGTTTCAACTGAGTGCCTGTGTGGCAACAGCCACGTATGATCTCTTTTCACGCTATGCCGGAGATGAAACCAGCATCAAATGGCCCAACGACCTGTACTGGCGGGACCGAAAAGCCGGAGGCATATTGATAGAAACGATCGTAACCAGCGGACAGGATGGCATCCCGGACAGTGCCAGGTGGGCCTGGGCCATTGCCGGCATCGGTATCAATATCAATCAAACTGTTTTTGACCCGGCTTTGCCAAATCCTGTTTCGCTCAAGCAAATTACCGGTAAAGATTTTGACCCCGTGGACCTTGCCAAAGAATTGTGTGACGCATTGCAGCAAAAATTTACCCTCCTGCTTACAGAAGGGTTTGAAAAAATTTACCAGCAATACCTGCTGCACCTGTATTGCCGCGATCAGATGGTAAAACTGAAAAAGGATAACCGGGTTTTTGAAGCCACCATCAAAACCGTGCTGCCAAACGGCAAACTGGTCATCGCACATGCGGTGGAAGAGGAGGTGGACTTTGGTGAAGTGGAATGGCTTATAAAATGAAAGAGGTTTTCTTCAGCAGACTTTGGTCGTTTTCGCTGGCACGGGCTTCCTTTTCATATTTATTATTAAAATACCCGTGCCGCATCCATTCATACAGGTATTTTGCCAGGAATAACACAAATCCGTTTTGACGGTATTGTTCTACATGTTTCAATTCGTGACACACCCATTGTTTATCTGCCAGGAATTCGGCGGCAGGTGTATTATGCAAATGAATGGTTTTGCCGAAAACAATGGCCACTTTATCTGCTTTCAACCGGGCTGCTGCCAGTTTTGCCAGCCATGAATTTTCTTTTAGCTGCACTTTCATGTTCCTATTGACCGGTCAGGGTTATTATTCGTTGCAAAAAAAAGGGGCTGCCGCAGCAACCCCGGACACTGATCACAAACAGCCAACTATTTTTTAGGTTTCCACACGGTAAACTGGCGGGAGATGGTAAAGCCCCAGCGAAACTGGCCCTTGCCCCAGGAAGTAACGGTGCGGGGAATGAACCTGTTTTCCAGTATTTCAGTGGCATTGGTAAAATTCAGGTGAAATACGTGGCGGCCTGTCACCACTTCCAGCCCGATACCCAGCGGATCATAAAACCGCACATTCTCTTTGATCCTGAAAGAATCTTTGCTGGCCTGTGAACGGAACGGATGAAAATAATCGGCCACAATATTGAACTTTTGTGAAATGGGAATACGGATAGCGCCCCCGAGAGCAAAGAAGTTGCGCTGATCGTAAGATATCTTATACCCTCTTGCCATATAGGTGGGGTTCAGTTGCACACTTACCTTGCCCATTTTCTTTGCCAGTATAAGCTGAATCACATTACTGGTACGCTGGTTTATGCCTTTATAACTATGATCCTGGTTGGGCAGGGCAGTAGCGGTATTGGAAGCCACGACAGCGTTGGCATATATGGCCAGTGAGAGCGGATGGGAAGGATCATTTTCCAGTTGCTGGAGCAATTGATACTTCAGGCCAAGTTCCCAAAGCCGTTGCTGTTTGCTGGCACCTTTTGAGCGGGCAAAAGTGAGATCCATCTTATTGCCGATACCTGTTTGGAATGCGATGCGTACATCCACATTATTATCCAGCCCGAAGAAATTTTTCAGTCCGCCAAAATCACCTGCAATGTCGCCGAAATTGTGAGTCACCTTGAACTCTGTTTTTCCTTTCGGTACCGTTTGGGTGGTGTTTGCATTAATTACTTTCTGGGAAACAAAGATCTCGACAGGTTTTTTTTCCTGCGCAAAGGTTGAAATACAAAGGAGCAAAGCCGGGGTAAGTAAAGCTGATTTCATAACTGTTGATTTGGTAACAGCTACAAATCGGCAGGAGCCGGTTGCAGGTTGCTTTTTGGAAGGATAATACCTGCATACGGGCTTGACTGGCAGGCCGAAAGCTACTTTACAGCAGCCAGTATCTCTTCTGCATGGGCTTTGTTGCGGGGGCGAAGGAATATTTTCCGGATAATGCCTTTTTCATCCAGCACAAACGTGGTGCGGAGAACCCCCATATAATGGTGACCAAACATTTGCTTCTTATCCCACACGCCGTACTTTTTCAGTATAGCATGGGTGGGGTCGGCAAGCAGTGTAAAGGGCAGGCTGAATTTTTCTTCAAACTTTTTATGCTTCTTTACTTCATCAGGACTGATGCCGATCACTTCAAAGCCATGCTGTTTGAGCAGCCCGTAATTATCCCGCAGGTTGCAGGCCTGTATGGTACAGGTAGGCGTATCGTCTTCCGGGTAAAAGTACAATACCACTTTCTTACCCTTCAGTCCGGTCAGTGAAACTTTCTTTCCGTCCTGGTCGGTGCCGGTGAAAACCGGGGCTTTATCTCCTTCCTTCAGTGTTACCATACTAATCTGGTTTGCTGTGCAGCCTATTTTTTCTTGACAGGTTTCTTAGTGGTCGTGGTTTTCTTTTTGGTATCCGTCTTCTTCGAAGTTGTTTTCTTGCTGTCTGTTTTCTTTGAAGAGGTGCTTTTTGATTTTACTGATTTCTTCTTTGGCGGTGGTGGTGTATAGGGTGCCCGCCTGAACCACCATTCTTTAACTGTTGTATTACCGGCAAGGTCTTCCACGGTTACTTTCAGGTGGTGGACGCCATAGGGGCATCGTTCATCAAACTTATAGATCCAGTTACGGCTTTTATCGTTGGTAAACCTCAGCCACTTATAGTCAGAAACCGTTGAGTCGTCATTAAGCGTAGCCAGCTCTGCCCTGAATTTTTTTATACCAAAATTATCTGTGGGTGTAAATACAATGCGGCTCGATGCACTCAGGTTTACCGTATCTCCTTTTCCTAACCCATTGACACCAGGCGGCGTAATATCTGCAAAAGCCTGGAAGCTGCCGAAATCACCAAACACAGCACTGAGCCAGCCATTGGTGAGTGTTGTTTTGCGGATAGTATTTCCTTTACCACTTTTTACCATCAGCAGTTTATCCTTCCATTCTGCAGGGATGGTTTTGGTTGGTTTAAGCTGCACCGTAAAATCATCATGCACCGGGTAAGAAGGATCATTCACCTGGTGTTTGGCGGTAACGGCATTGTAGGCCCCCGCTTCTTCCCGATAATAATAGGCTGGCACCGAATCATACACACAGCCGGCCGGTAAAAACATTTTGAAATCAGGTTTCTCCAGGCGGTTCTCCTGTTGCGCCGGCAGTTGCTGTACATACGATCTTGCCGGCAGCAGGGCTGCAAGACTGTCACTATAGCGGATGGCAAAATTTAACCAGGTAGTATTGCCGCTAGCATCTTTTACTTCCACGGCCAGGTAATGAAGCAGGGTATCCTGCAGGTGTATCACCCCATCATTCTTTATTATTTTATAGGCCACCCCGTTATCACCCGGCAGTTTGGATAAATGCTGTAAGTAAGCGCCGCCTTTATAATCATGTTTATAATCAATATGGGCGTTCATGTAAACAGTTTCATCATAGCTGATGCTGTCGAGCATAAAACCCACCAGTGGTTCATCATCAAGATACAGTTTGGCAGAAAAAACTCCGTTGGGACTGCCGCCTTTTGTTGTTTTATCATGCATCTGCAGGGCGAAGCTTACTTTGTTCAACCCGGTATTGATCACAGGTACTTTAGGTATGATGTAACCGCTGTCAGTATTTTTCAAGGAATAAAAAACGGGGCTTTGGGCAAACACACTCCGGCTGCGGTCATACATAGCCAGCCGTTCCAGTGCCGGTGGAATATTATCCTGCAGCGGAAAATTGAAGAGCAGCGGGTTCAGCCGTTTATCCGTTTTGGTATCAATGATCTCAAAGTGAAGGTGCGGCCCTCTTGAACCACCCGTATTACCGCTGTAGGCAATGAAAGCTCCTTTGGAAACAGGAAATTGTTTGCTGTTAAACAACAGTTCCACCGCCCAGCTTTCCTGTTCGTATTGCTGAGCAGTAACGTACGCTTCCAGTTCGGGATAAAAATCATTCAGGTGCGCATATAAAGTGGAAAGTCCGTTGGGATGATTAATGATAATGAACCGCCCGAAGCTCTGCGGCCTGATGCCCACTTTGGCAATATATCCTTCAGCAGCAGCATATACCGGATAGTTTTCCTTTGCTTCGGTACGTATATCAAGGCCCATGTGCCAGTGGTTGGGACGCAGCTCGCCGAAATTGGCCGACAACTGCATGGGTATGCCCATCGGGTTGCGGAAATAATCTTTCGGGTAAGAAGGGACAGTGAATGACTGGGAAAAAAGGAAGCGGCCGGTCAGTAATATTAACAACAGCAGTGAAATTCTTCTCATCAACAATACTATCTTTAATGGGATAAACCACAAATTTACCTGCTAAAGTCATACACACAGCAGTATAGTCAGCCAAACTTGTTAATATGAAGAGAATAGTGCTCCTCCTCATTATTCAATCAGCGATCACCACGGTATTCGCCTGTTACAATGAAACGCATATTACAAAAGATGGAAAGACCAGCAGCCGGAGCGACCCGATGCACACATTTTATAATGAACCGGATAAACGGTCTGCCACTGAATTTCTGAATAAATATGATCTCAGTAAACCGCAGCAATACGATAAAGATGTACAATCAGACATAGCGGTAAACCTCGCCTATCTCGGCAGGTATGAGGAAGCCCTTGCCATACTGGAACCGTTGCAAAAGAAATTTCCGGATGATTATAATATAGCAGCCAACCTTGGCACCACCTATGAACTGGTGGGGAAGAATGAACTGGCGCTCCGTTTTATCCGCAAAGGAATCGAACTCAATCCCGATTCACATGATGGCAGCGAATGGGTGCATGTGAAGATACTGGAGGCCAAACTGCAACTGGCCAAAGACCCTTCCTGGCTAAACACACACCGGGTGTTGCAAACAGGTGTTACTTTTCAGTCAGCGGTTTCAGAAACACTGGATGAAAAAGCAGACGATGTGGAATACCAGTTGCAGGAGCGGGTGCCTTTCACTCCTTTTCCTGATAAAATACTGGCCAATGTATTTGATGAACTGGGCGACCTGTATGCCACACAGCAATCGGTGGAGCTGGCCTATATCGCCTATGATTTTTCACTGCAATACGACCCGGCTGATCTGTACGGTGTAAAAAGCAAAATGGAACAACTGGTGCCGGTGCTGCGCAAAAATAAAATCCCCATTCCGTCGTGGCAAGGCCATTATTACAACAGGGTGCGCAGTCAATTACAATCAGATATTGCCATGGAATTGATAGAAACCGTTCTTGGCCCTGATAAGAAAAAAAGCGCCTCCAACCAGGGCAGCCTCACCGACAAACTGGAAGATGATAAATACAGCAAAGAAAGGCGCCGACGCAACCAGCTTTTTTTATTTGGGGGGCTGGGAGTGGCAGTGCTGCTTACGGCATTAGTTGTTTACAAAGCCCGGAAGATGCCCTGAGGGTTGCCCCCTGTTTGTGGTATTTGACAGGCCGGGGAAAATTGTATCTTGTCCGCCTTATTTGAGCATGAAAAAATGGCTGTGGCTGTTGCCGCTTTGTACTGTTTGCTGGGCCTGCCCGTTTGAATCGAACGTGGCGCTGGAAAACGGACCTGTTGAAAAGGCCGATTCCAGTCTCTGCGGATACTGGTATGGTATCATCAGGGATGGAAGCGATTTTTTTGGCATAGAAGCCCTGGACATTACCCTGCAATCAGATTCTGTATATGCCATCACCCGCTACGGCAAAGCCATCAAAGGCGATATCATCCTTCCTGATACGGCTTATTTTACCGGCTATACGTCTTATATCGGCGAACACCGGTATATGAATGTGGTGGCCGACATACTGATCGAAGAGCCGAGGAGAAACAGCAAGATCAGGGAAATGAAAAAACAACGGGTGTACTATATTGCCCGGATGGATGTAAGTCATGATACACTGACTGTAATGACCATCACCGAATCTTTTTCCAAAAAGAAAACTTTTGGCTCGGCAGATGAATTCAAACAAATGATCCGCAATTTCAGCGGCAGCCCCAAAGAACTTTATGATGAACAATACTCTCTTTCTTACCGGAAAATTGTGAAACCGCAGCCGGTAAAATCTTTTTAAGCCCTGCGGAAAAAAAAGACCTCTCAGCACCCTTCAAACCTCTCGTTTTCCTTTACTTTTGCGCAATTTGTCCAACGCCTGCAGGTTGGAGTTTTTTAATGGTTGCTGCCCCGATCAATTAAAACTAAACATGCCAAAAGACAATTCCATCAAGTCGGTCCTGATCATCGGTTCAGGCCCTATCATTATCGGCCAGGCCTGCGAATTCGACTACTCCGGCACACAGGCCGCCCGGAGTTTGCGGGAAGAAGGAATCAAAGTGATCCTGATCAACAGCAACCCTGCCACCATTATGACAGACCCCATGATGGCCGACAGGGTTTATCTTTTGCCGCTGACGGTGGAAAGCATTGAACAGATATTGCAGGAAAATGAAATAGATGCTGTGTTACCCACCATGGGCGGACAAACAGCCCTTAACCTTGCGAAAGAAGCAGAAGACCTTGGCATCTGGAAGCAATACAATATTCGCCTCATCGGTGTGGATATAAAAGCCATTGACAAAGCAGAAGACCGGGAAAAATTCCGCCAATGGATGATTGCACTCGGTGTACCCGTGGCAAAAGCCAAAACGGCCAACTCCTTCCTCGAGGGAAAAGAATTTGCACAGGAGATCGGCTTCCCGCTGGTGATAAGACCTTCGTTCACTTTGGGAGGAACCGGCGGTGGTTTTGTACATGATAAAAATGACCTGGATGAAGCGCTGAACCGTGGCCTGCAGGCATCACCCATACATGAAGTGCTGGTGGAAAAAGCAGTACTCGGCTGGAAAGAATTTGAACTGGAACTGCTGCGTGACAGCGCCGACAACGTATGTATCATTTGCACCGTAGAAAACTTTGACCCGATGGGTGTGCATACCGGCGATTCCATCACCGTGGCACCGGCCATGACGCTCAGCGATACCGGTATGCAACTGATGCGCAATACCGCTATCATGATGATGCGTGACCTTGGCAACTTTGCCGGCGGCTGTAATGTGCAGTTTGCCCTCAATCCTGATACCGAAGAGATCATTGCCATTGAAATAAATCCCCGTGTGAGCCGCTCATCAGCACTTGCCTCCAAGGCCACCGGCTACCCGATTGCAAAAATTGCTGCCAAGCTGGCAATTGGTTATAACCTTGATGAACTGGAGAACCAGATCACCAGGACCACCTCGGCCTACTTTGAACCGGCACTCGATTATGTGATCGTAAAAATTCCCCGCTGGAATTTCGACAAGTTCAAAGGAGCCAATGATACACTCGGCCTGCAAATGAAAAGTGTAGGTGAGGTAATGGCCATCGGCCGCAGCTTTACAGAAGCCATCCAGAAAGCCTGCCAGAGCCTGGAAAATAATGCCGTGGGACTTGGCTACTACGGCAAAAGCCTGATGCATGCCGAAGAGCTGCTGGAGTATATCAAAACACCAAAATGGGATCGCCTCTTCCGGATCAAAGATGCTATCATGGCCGGTATATCGGTAGGTACCATTTCAAAAGCCACCAACGGCATTGACCGCTGGTTTCTGTATGAGATACAAAAGATCTGCAACCTGGAAAAAGAGATCGCAAAATACGACCTCGACACATTGCCGGTTGAATTGCTTCGTGAAGCCAAAGTAAACGGTTTCAGCGATGAACAGATCAGCCGCATTACCGAACATGGCGATGAGGATGATGTATATAAAAAGCGGAAAGAAGCCGGCATTTCAAGAGTGTATAAAATGGTGGATACCTGCTCGGCCGAGTTTGAAGCAAAAACACCTTACTTCTATTCATCCTTTGAAGAAGGCGGAACCAATGAAAGCCGCGTGTCTGACAATAAAAAGATAATCGTACTTGGCAGCGGACCCAACCGCATCGGGCAGGGAATAGAATTTGACTATTGCTGCGTACATGGACTGCTGGCGATAAAAGAATGCGGCTATGAAGCCATTATGGTGAACTGCAACCCCGAAACGGTGAGTACCGATTTTGACATGGCAGACAAACTTTACTTCGAGCCGGTGTACTGGGAGCATTTATGGGAGATCATTGAGCATGAAAAGCCTGAGGGCATTATCGTACAGCTTGGTGGACAAACAGCATTGAAACTGGCCCAACGACTTCATGAAAGAGGTATTAAAATTATCGGCACTTCATACGACAGTCTTGATATTGCCGAAGACCGCGGCCGCTTTTCCGACCTGCTGAAAGAACTTGGCATTCCTTATCCCGATTATGGTACGGCCTGGAATGTGGATGATGCCATTGAAGTGGCCAACAAAGTAGGTTACCCGGTACTCGTACGCCCCTCGTATGTACTCGGCGGCCAGCGGATGCGTATTGTGATCAATGATGAAGAAGTGGAAAAAGCGGTGATAAGCCTGCTGAAGCATATACCTGGGAATAAAATACTGATTGACCACTTCCTCGACCGCTGCCAGGAAGCAGAGATAGATGGTATTTTCGACGGAGAGCAGTTTCATGTAATGGGTGTGATGGAGCATATCGAGCCGGCCGGCATTCACAGCGGCGACAGTAATGCGGTTTTACCAGCTTTCAACCTCACGCCGCTGGTGGTGGGAACAATGGAAGAATATGCCGAAAAGATTGCAAGAGCTTTGAACATCCGCGGACTGATCAATATCCAGTTTGCCATAAAAGATGGTAAGGTATATGTGATAGAAGCTAATCCAAGGGCCAGCCGCACCACACCTTTCATTGCCAAGGCCTACCAGATTCCCTACCTGAACATTGCCACCAAGGTGATGATGGGTACACATAAACTGAGCGACTTCACTTTTGAAAAGAAACTGAATGGCTTTGCCATAAAAGAACCCGTGTTCAGCTTCAACAAATTTCCCGGCGTGAACAAAGAGCTGGGGCCGGAGATGAAATCAACCGGTGAAGCCATACGATTTATCAAGGACCTGCGTGATCCATACTTCCGTCAATTGTATAAAGACAGAAGTATGTACTTGAGCAAGTAAACAAGGTATTACGATGTATGATGATTTTGGGGATCGAAAATAAATTGCCTCAAATCACAGATCGACTATCCCATTCTTAATAGCATACATCACCAGGCCCACCCGGCTGTGTACTTTCAGCTTGGCAAATAGGGATGCCCGGTAATCATCAACTGTACGGGTGCTTAAGAACATTTGCGCAGCTATGTCTTTATAAGAAAGTTCGGAGCAGGTTAGCCGCAGGAATTCTCTCTCCCGTTCATTTATCGTTACGGCTTTCTCTTCTTTATCGATATCAACACTGAGCCCGCTTACCAGTTTCTCCGAAACGTAATCGGAAAGGTAAAAGTTCTTGTTGATCAGTGCTGTCAGGGCAAGTTGCAATTCTTCGGGGCTTGTATTTTTCAGCAGGTATCCTTTTGCCCCAAGCCGGAACATCTTGATGATTGTTTTTTCATCACTCAGCATCGAAAGGCCGAGTATCTTAACCTGCGGAAAGTTTTTATTCAGCCATTGAGCGGTGGCAAACCCATCCATTTCAGGCATATTCACATCCAGCATGGCAATATCGGGAATGATACTTTCCTGCAGTTTTGCCTTGAGCTCTTTTCCGTTACTTGCTTCAATTATTACGGTATAGTCCTCAAAGCTGTTAACCAGTCTTGCAAGGGCGGTTCGCAAAAGGCCATGATCATCGGCGATGGCTACGGTGGTTTTTTTTCTCGTCTTGCTCATAATCAACCTAGTTCCAAAGGTAACTTTATCAGCACAGAAGTACCAATTCCGGGCTTGCTATCTATAAAAATTTGTGCTCCTATAATGCCAGACCGGTTGTAAAGGCTTCGTAAACCCACCCCGCTGCCCGGCGCTGCATTTTGCTTTTTCTCAGTAATATCGAAGCCGGCGCCATTGTCGGATA
>JAEUVM010000315.1 GCA_016787125.1 Chitinophagaceae bacterium
GACAAACTGGTTACCCGTTTTGTAAACAACCTGATGTGGGAAGGTAAGAAGAGCGGAGCCTTCACTATTTTCTATGATGCCCTGGCCAAGGTAGCCAAGCAAACCAGCGAAGATGGATATGAAGTATGGAGAAGGGCTTTATCCAATGTTACTCCTTCTGTAGAAGTTCGCAGCCGCCGTATCGGTGGCGCCACTTTCCAGATCCCGACGGAGGTTCGTCCTGACAGGAAGGTATCTCTCAGCATCAAATGGCTGATCCGCTATAGCCGCGAAAGAAATGGCCGCAGCATGGCTGATAAACTGGCTGGTGAGATCGTTGCTGCGAGCAAGGGTGAAGGTGCTGCATTTAAAAAGAAAGAAGATACCCATCGTATGGCGGAAGCGAACAAGGCTTTTGCGCATTTCAGGGTATAAAAAATACAAGAACACAGATCCTCAAACCATCCGCCACCACGGATGGTTTTTTTATTGCCCGGGCTATGTGATTTTCTATGTTTCTATTATGCCTATGTGACAAATTGAACCACATAGTTTTCTTCACTCAAGAAGCAAGAAGTAAGAAATAAGAAACAAGAGACAAGAAGCAAATAAATAAAAGGCAAAAACAAAAAATGCAAAAAGCAGGACTCCGGTTCGGTGTTTTTTTTCAACACTGAGATACAGAGTGACAGAGAAACACAGGGTAATGAGATGGTCGCTGCTTTTCTCTGTGCAACTCCTTATCTCTGTTACCCTGTGTTGAAATTCTTTTCTATATGCTCTGGCTATGTGATTTTCTATGTTTCTTCTGTGGCTATGTGGCAAATTGAACCACGTAGTTTACTTCACTCAAGAATCAAGAAGTAAGAAATAAGAAACAAGAGATAAGAAGCAAATAAATAAAAGGCAAAAACAAAAAATGCAAAAAGCAGGACTCCGGTTGAGTGTTTTTTTTCAACACTGAGATACAGAGTGACAGAGAAACACAGGGTAATGAGATGGTCGCTGCGTTTCTCTGTGCAACTCCTGTGCTCTTTTTCCCTGTGTTGAAATTCTTTTCTCTCTGCTCTTTGCTATGTGATTTTCTATGTTTCTTCTGTGGCTATGTGGCAAATTGAACCACATAGGAGGATAGGCAGATAGGGGGCACATAGATTTTTCCACTCAAGAAATAAGAAACAAGAGACAAGAACCAAATAAATAAAAGGCAAAAATATAAAATACAAAAGCAGGGCTCCGGTTGAGTGTTTTTTTTCAACACTGAGATACAGAGTGACAGAGAAACACAGGGTAATGAGATGGTCGCTGCGTTTCTCTGTGCAACTCCTGTGCTCTGTTACCCTGTGTTGAAATTCTTTTCTCTCCGGGCGGACAAACTTATTTCGGGAAATAGCGGTAGATTTCTTTTCGATGAAGTATCCTTACCAATTCTGCTGTTTTGTTTTCCAGTTAGAAGCCAATACGGTATTGTCCCATCCTGATACGCCAGGCAGTTTTATGGCCCGTTAGTTTTTTGCAATTATCCAGGCGGGAAGGGTGGCTGGTATTTTCTATTTCTTGAATAATCGCAGCCAATTGAAGTTGAAAGGCAGCAGGTAATTTGTCCGCATCTTTGACAAAAGACTTGCGGATCTCAATATTCATTTTGCGGATTTTAATTTATGAAGAAAGGCAGTCTTTTCGGCTGGCGTAAGGAGTTTTGTCTTTCTGCCTTTTTCCATTGCTTTTGCGATTGCAGCGTCTTCCTGCTTTTCTGTATAAAAACCAATTGAAAGCCCTTTGAGTATTGTTTCCAATACTTTTTCTTCTTTCTTGTTTTTGGGATTTACGATGTATGTCATGTAATAAAATTAATTATTCTTTGCCAGAATTTATTTCCTTTTTTCTTTTACTCCTGGTTGCGACGGCAAAATAGAACCTCGGATGGAAATGAAGGGGGTAAAGAAACAAGAAACATGAAGTAAGAAGTAAGAAATAAGAAATAAGAAGTAAGAAATAAGAAACAAGAGACCAAATAAATAAAAGGCAAAAAAGCAAGAAACAAATAAAAGAATACAAAAGAAGAAACAAAATGCAAGGGACTGCATTCTGTTTCTTCTTGTTTATTTATTCTTTTAGGCTACTGGCTTTAACAGTATATCCTGGCGGTATTGGGTGCCTAATTTTACATCAAGCAATTGTTCTCCGCCGGGCTGGTAGCCCGGATGTACCACCACGATGCGGTACGTGCCGGGCTCGGTGATCTTCAGTTTATATTTTCCCTTTGCTGTACTGAGGGTGGTAAACGTATTCTCATCCGATATGGCTTTTATCTCCACCTTCTGCATCCCCTTATTGCTCACTTCATCTGATATAATGCCCGTCATCTTCGTTTCGCGGGAGGCTATATCCACCACGATACGGTTGGAGAGATAGGCATTATACAGGCGGGGGTCATCCTTGCGCAGTTTCAGCATCAATTTATCAATGGAGTTGCGCAGCAGCTTATTGATGGCCGGTATCTCCTGGTTTCTTGATTTGGTGAAGGAGCTGCGGTCGGAGATGGCATTCCGGGGGGAGGGTTTGTCTTCTTCAAAGGTGAGAAGCATTTTTCCCATTGTGTCGGCCGTATCGTTGCTGATTCCATAATCGGCGAGGTTGTCCATATATTCTTTGATCAGTGAGAGTATATTGTGACAGACCTTTGTCATTTCACCATCCGGCATCCGCAGCAGTTTTTTTTCGCTGAAGTCCATGTTCTTCATCAGCTCGTTGTTGCCTTCCTTGAATGCATAGGCATGTGCCTGTCCGGCATTTTCGGAAAACAGT
>JAEUVM010000365.1 GCA_016787125.1 Chitinophagaceae bacterium
GAAAGATGAATCACGCTGGATGGCATTGGATGATACGTCGCTGCTGACGCTGCAGGTGCGCTACCCGGATGGATCACTGCGCCGTTTCTATTTTAATAATGACACGGTACGGTTTACCCCGGCAGGGCAGGCCCCGAACAACGACAATACGGCAGCGATCAACTTCAAGCCCTGGTTTGCCCAGGATGGTGAATATGAAATGATCGTAACCGGAAAGGACAGAAGCAACAATGCCGCCGGAGCGATAGAATACAGGGTGGTGTTTGAAGTGATCAATAAACCGATGATCTCGAACATGCTGAACTATCCGAATCCGTTCACTACATCAACTGCCTTTGTATTTACTATCACGGGTAGCGAGGTGCCGCAGAATATCAAGATAGAGATCATGACGATAACGGGAAGGATCGTAAGAGAGATCACCAAGGATGAGCTGGGTCCGCTGCATATTGGCCGCAACATCACCGAGTTCAAGTGGGATGGTACGGATCAATTTGGAAGTAAACTTGCCAATGGTATCTACTTGTATCGTGTGGTAACGAACCTGAATGGTAAATCGCTTGATAAGTACACTGCTACTGATGATAAGACGGATAAATATTTCAACAAAGGGTATGGTAAGATGTACCTGATGAGATAAGTTTCGGAGTTGTGAGTTGTGAGTTACGAGTTTTGAGTATATAAGTATATAGGTATATAAGTAAAGGGCAGTCTGCGAAGGCTGCCTTTTTTATTAAACATGGGAATGTATAGTATACGCTGGCAGGTTGACACTGAAAAAGAGCGCAAATGGCTATGAAAGACATTTTAAATAATGTAAAACCCGTTCAGGGTATTGTAACGGTCGCCCTAAGTGCTGTACAATAAGTGCTAAGCACTGTTGGATATTCTCTGAGGGGGTGTACGACTTTCTTTAAGCAATGTAACAGCAGTGCAAAACGGTGTGCAGCAAGTGTTAAATGCTGTTGGATTTTCTCTTCAAGGTGTACGACTTTCTCTAAGCACTGTAACGACAGCGCTAAGCGGTGTTTAATAAGTGCTAAGTACTGTCCGATTTTCTCTAAAAGGTGTACGACTTTCTCTGGGTACTGTAACGGCAGTACTAAGCCGTGTTCAATAATTGCTAAGTACTGTCGGATTTTCTCTGAAAGGTGTACGACTATCTCTGAGTGCTGTACCATCAGCCTTAAACCGTGTAAGATTTGTGCTAAGTACTGTAATGGCAGCAGTAATTGATGTGCACACCAGCACTAAGTACTGTAAGAGTATTCCTAAACGATGTAAAACTTTTTCTAAGCAATGTATATTCTTTACTAAAGGATGTAAAACCTGTGTTAAGTACTGTAAGGGCAATCGTAAGTGATGTAAAACTTTTTCTAAGTAATGTATATTCTTTGCTAAGAGATGTAAAACTTGTTCTAAGTACTGTAAGAGTTGCTATGAACAATGAAAAGCGATCTTGAAAGAGGT
>JAEUVM010000397.1 GCA_016787125.1 Chitinophagaceae bacterium
AATATTGCCGATGGTGTAAAAGCCATGCGCTCCGGCGCCTTCGATTATATTACCAAAGGCGATGACAATGATAAGATCATCCCCCTGCTGCACAGGGCATTGGAGAAAGTACACCTGGCGCAAAAACTGGCGCACCTGCAAAAACAGGTTGGCCACCAGTTTTCCTTCGACAGCATACTTGGCCTCTCCGCAGAAATAAAAGAAGCTATCAACCTTGCCCGAAAAGTGGCTGCCACCGACTCTACCGTTTTACTCACCGGCGAAACGGGCACCGGCAAAGAAGTGTTTGCACAGGCCATCCATCATGCCGGCAGCCGCGGCAACAAATCTTTTGTGGCCGTGAATTGCAGCGCCTTTACCAAAGAACTGCTGGAAAGTGAATTGTTCGGTCACAAAGCCGGCGCTTTTACCGGCGCCGTGAAGGATAAAAAAGGTTTGTTTGAAGAAGCCAACAACGGCACCATCTTTCTCGACGAGATCGGCGAAATGCCGGCTGAACTGCAGGCCAAACTGCTTCGGGTGCTGGAATCGGGCGAATTCATTAAAGTGGGAGATACAAAAACCTACAAAGTAAACGTACGCATTATTGCTGCCACCAACCGCAGCCTGCCAACGGAAATTGAAGCGGGCCGTTTCCGGTCAGACCTGTTCTATCGTTTGTCAGTATTTCAGCTTGCTCTGCCTGCCCTGCGGGAAAGAACTACTGATATTCCGGCACTGGCTGTTCATTTTGCCGGACTGTTTGCCGCCAAAACCAATAAGCCGGTACCCGTGCTGCAAAAGGAATACCTGCAAACACTGCAGCGATACCACTGGCCGGGTAATATCCGTGAACTGAAAAATATCATCGAGCGGTCGGTGATATTAAATGACGACGGACAATTGTCTGATAAAGACCTGCCGGCTGAACTCCGGGCTTCCGGCAGTTCCTATTCTGCTTTCGACCTGGCCGGAGTGGAAAAGGCCCACATCCAAAAAGTGCTGAAGCATACAGGTGGCAACAAAACCGAAGCGGCCAAACTGCTGAATATCGGGCTGACCACACTCTACAGAAAGATAGAAGAATATCGGCTTGCCTGATCCCTTTTCATTTTGATAATACACCCTTCCAAAATGGAAGGGTTTTTTGTTTCGCAGCGGGAAGGGTTCTGTTGGTAAATCGTTTCAATCCATTGTATCTCATACCAATTGCCCGCCTATTTCAACATGAACGCCCGGCAGGCACTCCTTTTGGGATGGCTGTATCCAAACACGAAAAATGGAAGAGCACCCCAAAGGCATCGGGTACCGACTGAAACTGCACCTCCTGCTGCCGGCGATCTATTTCGGCTCGCTGATCACTGCTTTATTACTTAAATATCTATAACCATGCTGATCATTATACTGCTGGCAGCCGCACTGCTTTGTTTCTGGTTCTTCTTTAAAACGGCCGATTGGTTTGAAAAATTCTGACAACAGCCTGTAAACAACTATTATGATAACAGCACTTTTTATTCTATCCATAGCAGTGTTTATATACCTGCTGTATGTACTGATAAAACCGGAAAAATTCTGACACCATGAACAGCGAAATAACAGGCACCATTCTCCTCTTCGCACTTACACTGCTGCTGGCATGGCCGCTGGGCAAATACATCGCCAATGTATATGCTGGTAAAAAAACCATCACCGGATTTCTGAACCCGGTGGAACGTTTCCTGTTCCGCCTCTGCGGTATTAACCCGGCTGAGCAGATGAACTGGAAACAGTTTCTCAAAGCCATGCTCACCATCAATATGCTTTGGGTGGTGTATGCGATGCTGCTCCTTATCTTCCAGGACAAACTACCGTTGAATCCTGATGGCAATACCGGCCAGGCTCCTGACCTGGCCTTCAATACTGCTATCAGCTTTTTGGTCAACTGCAACCTGCAGCATTATTCCGGTGAGTCGGGCCTTACCTATTTTACCCAGTTGTTTGTTGTTACCTTCTTACAGTTTGTAAGTGCTGCTACGGGTATGGCTATGCTGGTGGCATTGTTCAATGGTATAAAAGAAAAAACAACCGAACACCTGGGCAACTTCTGGAATTATTTTATAAAAAGTATTACAAGAATTCTGTTGCCGCTTTCAATCATTGTGGCTGTCCTGCTTGTATTCAATGGCACTCCTGCCAGCTTTGATGGCAAGGATACCATCACCACCCTGCAGGGTGATACCGTGCAGGTATCCCGCGGGCCCGCTGCCGGGATGATCGCCATCAAACAACTGGGCACCAACGGAGGCGGATGGTTTGGCGTGAACTCAGCTCACCCGCTGGAGAATCCCAACTATATTACCAATGCCATACAGACAATATCCATTTTACTTATTCCCATTGCACTGGTATTCTCGCTGGGTTTTTATATCAACAGGAGAAAATTGTCGAAAGTGATATTTGCCGTGATGACGTTTCTCTTCGTGATCTTCTGTGCCATCAATATTTATTTTGAAACAAAAGGCAACCCGGCCATTGATAAATTGGGTATTGCGCAAACCACCGGCAGTATGGAAGGAAAGGAAGTACGCTTCGGCGCTGCCGCCACAGCCTTGTGGAGTGTGGCTACCACTTCCACCTCCAACGGCTCGGTGAATGGCATGCATGACAGTCTTACCCCGGTAAGCGGCGGCGTGGTGATACTGGATATGATGATAAACGCATTGTATGGCGGTGTGGGGGTGGGCCTTCTGAACTACTTCATCTTTATCATCATTGCCGTATTTATTTCCGGGCTGATGGTGGGAAGAACTCCGGAGTTCATTGGCCATAAAGTGGAAGCAAGGGAAGTAAAGATCGCCGCACTGGTTACCCTGCTTTCCGCATTTCTTATCAAAGGCTTTACAGCCCTTGCCGCATACCTGGTGGCGCATCATCCGGAAATGAACCTGGCGGTGAAGCCGGGTACGTGGCTGAACAATCCTTCTTACCATGGTTTTTCAGAAATGCTGTATGAATACACTTCTGCCAATGCCAATAACGGCAGCGGTTTTGAAGGATTGGGAGATAACAATATATTCTGGAATGTAACCACCGGCATTGTATTGCTGATCGGAAGGTTTTTACCCATCATTGCGCCTATTGCCATTATCGGGCTGCTGGCAAAAAAGAAATACATACCCGAATCACCGGGTACGCTGAGAACAGATTCGTACACCTTTGGTGCAATGACACTCGCCGTGATCATTATTGTAACAGCCCTGTCGTATTTACCAGCCCTCGCATTGGGACCGCTGGCAGAATATTTTTCAATGTGATAAAAAGAGCATGAGCCGGACTGTATTACTACTATTCCCGTACGTACGGGATTGCGCCTGTCCCGAGAGCGAAGCGATCCGGGATCGCATTCTGCAGGGTTCGGTCCGCTGCTCAGCATTTTGCAATAGTTACTAAAGAAACCTGTACACCATTAATAGTTGAGAAAATGTCCAAACAGAAAAGTTCCATAAAGTTATTCGCACCCGGCCTGGTGGGTGCTGCTGCCAGGCAGTCGTTTGTAAAGCTGCATCCGAAGCTGATGGTGAAGAACCCTGTGATGTTTACTGTAGAGATCGGTACAGCCGTAATGCTGGCCGTTTGTATCTGGCAAGTGGTTACGGGTAATAAGTCAGAAGGCGCCTTATGGTACAATATCACCATATTCGCTATTCTGCTGCTCACGGTATTGTTTGCCAATTTCGCTGAAGCCATTGCCGAAGCCAGGGGAAAAGCACAGGCGGAAAGTCTGCGCAAGACCCGTGAAGACACCCCGGCAAAGAAAGTGTTTACCGTTGGTGATATGTATGTTAATGAAGTAAAAGTGGTATCCTCTTCACAACTGCGGAAAGGAGATCTCTTTATTTGCGAAGCAGGCGATATTATACCGATGGATGGCGAAATAGTGGAGGGCATCGCCACCATTGATGAATCGGCCATTACCGGCGAATCGGCCCCGGTGATACGGGAGGCAGGCGGCGATAAAAGTTCTGTAACCGGTGGCACCAAAGTGCTCAGCGACAGCATTAAAGTAAAAGTGACCACCGAGCCTGGTGAATCTTTCCTTGATAAGATGATCGCATTAGTGGAAGGTGCCTCCCGCCAAAAGACACCGAATGAAATTGCACTGACCATTTTACTGGCCGCCTTCACACTCATCTTTGTGATAGTGTGTGTTACGCTGAAGCCTTTTGCTGATTATGCCAATACACCAATTACCATTGCAGCCTTCATTTCCTTATTTGTTTGCCTGATACCAACTACGATTGGCGGATTATTATCTGCTATCGGCATCGCCGGTATGGACAGGGCCTTGCGGGCCAACGTGATTGCCAAAAGCGGTAAAGCCGTGGAAACAGCCGGCGATGTGGATGTATTGTTGCTGGATAAAACAGGCACCATCACCATTGGAAACCGGAAGGCCACGGGTTTTCATCCCGCCAATGGTGTTGAAAGAAATGAGTTTATCGAAGCCTGTGTATTGTCTTCACTGGCTGACCAGACACCGGAGGGAAAATCAATTATTGAACTGGCGGGGATGGGTACAAAAGCGTTTCATACGGATGGAGCCGTCTTTATAGAATTTACCGCAGAAACAAGATGCAGTGGTGTGGACCTGCCCGATGGAAGAAGGATCAGGAAAGGCGCTTATGATGCGGTAAAAAATATTACTGTAAATGCGGGCCACACATTCCCGGAAGAAACGACACAGCAGGTAAAGATCATCTCATCAAACGGAGGCACACCGCTGGTGGTGAGCAGGAATGAAAAAATACTGGGTGTGATCGAATTGCAGGATATCATCAAACCCGGTATACGGGAACGGTTTGAACGGCTGAGAAAGATGGGTGTGAAAACCGTGATGGTGACCGGCGATAATCCGCTTACTGCAAAATACATTGCTGAAAAAGCCGGTGTGGATGATTTTATAGCGGAGGCCAAGCCGGAAGATAAAATGAATTATATCCGCAAGGAGCAGCAGGGTGGTAAACTGGTGGCAATGATGGGCGATGGCACCAATGATGCACCGGCACTGGCACAAGCCGATGTGGGAGTGAGCATGAACAGTGGCACACAGGCTGCGAAAGAAGCCGGCAACATGGTTGACCTGGACAATGATCCCACCAAACTGATAGAAGTGGTGGAGATAGGCAAACAATTGCTGATCACCAGGGGTACACTGACCACTTTTTCTATTGCCAATGATGTGGCTAAATACTTTGCAATTGTACCGGCCTTATTCATTGCATCTATTCCGGCGCTGCAATCACTGAACATTATGGGATTGAAAAGTCCGGAATCAGCCATACTGTCGGCCATTATTTTCAATGCACTGATCATTCCTGCATTGATACCGCTGGCGTTGAAGGGAGTGCAGTACAAACCGTTGGGTGCCTCGGCACTGTTGCGGAGGAACCTGCTGATCTATGGTTTAGGCGGACTTGTTGTACCCTTTATAGGTATTAAGCTGATTGATATGTTGCTTGGATTGTTTATGTAAGCTACTGTTCATAATGTCCGTAACAGGATAGTATCTCAATAGATTCATTTGTAATTCTGTAGATAAGACGATGTTCATCATTTATTCTTCTGGACCAATACCCGCTGAAATTAGCGGTAAGCGGCTCTGGTTTACCAAGACCGGTAAAGGGATTCTTTTGTATATCGGCAAGCAATTCAAGCAGCTTGAAAACAAGCTTTTGGTTTCCGGTTTTAAACCGGGACAGTTCTTCAAGGGCTTTTGGAGAGAAGACCACTTTTCTCATCCGGGGAAATTTCTTCTTACATACTCCTCAAATTCATCCATTGTAAAGACAATGCCTTTTCCTTCGTTAATATCTGCTGCTGCTTTTTCCACTCCCTTCCAGTACTCCGCCTGCGATTCTTCCAGCAGTTGGGGAGTACCGGTTCTGATGCTGATGGTGAGCTCAGCCGCATGGGTTGTTTGCAGTAATGATCTGATCTTTTCAAACAGGTTCTTGTCAAACTCTTTGGCTGAAATTTTAATTACTGCCTCCATCGCATTTCCTTTTTACAAATTTAATTTTTAATAATGAAGAAGAACTTAATTATTTCCCTGAAGCTGACACTGGTAATGATCATCCTTTGTGCCGTGTTGTTCCCCCTTCTTATTGCCGGTATCGGTAAAGCGGCACCCGGTGGCGGAAAGGGCAAAACCGTTTCGGTAAATGGAAGAGTGGTGGGATATGAAAACATAGGACAATCGTTTACCGATGATAAATATTTTCATGGACGGCCTTCGGCTGTGGGGTATAATGCAGCCGGCTCCGGTGGCAGCAACAAAGGCCCTTCTAACCCCGACTATCTCAAACTGGTGCAGGAAAGAATTGATACATTCCTTGCACACAACCCCGGAGTGAGGAAAGAAGAGATACCGGCCGACCTGGTTACCGCCAGTGGCAGCGGACTCGATCCCCATATTACCCCTGCCGCAGCATTTGTACAGGTGAAAAGAGTGGCTGCCATCCGGAAGCTGCCGGAAGACAAAATCAGTCATTTGATAAAAGAACACATTGAGAAAACGATCTTTGGGCCATCAGTAGTGAATGTGCTGAAACTGAATATTGCCCTGGACAATATTAAATAACAGAATAAAAAGAATGCGATGAAAAAGAAAATGCTGTTGGGTGCTGCCGTATTGCTGGGAACAGGATTGATGGCACAGGATTCAACCGGCACACTCACCGTCAGCGGCTATACAGAAGTATATTACCAGTATGATGCTAATAAACCGGCTGACAATAACAGGCCGGCATTTATTTACAGTCATAACCGGCACAATGAGTTTAACCTGAACCTTGGGTATATCAAGGCGAATTATACCGCAGAACGGGTAAGGGCCAATATAGCCCTGGCAGCCGGCACCTATATGAATGCTAACTATGCGGCAGAGCCTGGTGTGCTGAAAAATATATTCGAGGCGAATGCCGGTATAAAGATCAGCAAGAAAAAAAACCTGTGGATCGATGCGGGCATAATGCCATCACATATCGGTTTTGAAAGTGCCATCAGTAAAGATTGCTGGAACCTTACCCGCAGTATGCTGGCAGACAACTCGCCTTACTTTGAAGCGGGCGCCAAACTTACCTATACCACTGATGATGGTAAATGGCTGCTGAGCGCCCTGGCGCTGAACGGCTGGCAGCGGATACAAAGAGTGGAGGGCAATTCACTGGTAAGCCTGGGTACACAAATACAGTACAAGCCTTCCTCAAAAGTATTGCTCAACTACAGCACTTTTATCGGAACAGATAAGCACGACACCAGCAGGCTGAACCGTTTCTTTCATAATGTGTACAGCATATTCAACGTAACCGATAAGCTGGGTATTACTGCCGGGTTTGATATTGGCACCGAAGAGAAGGCACCAGGCAGCAGCGATATGAATACCTGGTATTCGCCGGTGCTAATCCTGAAGTATGCCGTAAACAATAAATGGGCATTTGCCGGAAGGGTGGAACATTATAATGATAAGAACGGTGTGATCATTGCCACCGGAACACCCAACGGTTTTCAAACGACCGGCTACTCCCTGAATGTTGATCATAGCCCATTTAAAAATGTATGGGTAAGAATAGAATGGCGGACCCTGAGCAGCAAGGATGAAATTTTTATTAAGCAATTGAACAGAACAAAGAGCAATACATTTTTCACCAGTTCCATTGCGGTCGGTTTCTGACAATAATAGTTTCTTTCTTTTCAGTTTGCCAGGTGGAAGGCGGCATAGAAAGTAAATGATGCACCAGCCCGTGCGTACAAAAGCTGGTAATAGTAATATGGACAGCGAAGCAAATAAATGGTTGGCCAAAATTCAGGAATCCCAAAAGGGTAAGCTGAAGATCTATATTGGCATGAGTGCCGGTGTGGGAAAGAGCTATCGTATGCTGCAGGAAGCACACAACCTGCTGCGCAACGGGGTGAATGTAAAGATCGGCTACATTGAAACGCATGGCCGGAAAGAAACCCAAGCGCTGGTGGAAGGATTGCCCGTGGTGCCGAGAAGAAAGGTTTTTTATAAAGGCAAAGAACTGGATGAACTGGATGTGCAGGCCATCCTTTTACTACAGCCTGAAGCCGTGATAGTGGATGAGCTGGCCCATACCAACATTCCCGGAAGTAAGAACGAAAAGCGATGGCAGGATGTGCTGGATATACTTGATGCCGGCATTGATGTGATCACCGCGGTAAATATTCAGCATATTGAAAGCATCAATGAAGATGTAAAAGATATTACCGGGGTGGAAGTGACAGAGCGGGTGCCGGACAAACTGCTTCAGATGGCAGATGAAGTGGTGAACATTGACCTTACAGCTAACGAACTGATCACAAGATTAAAAGAAGGAAAGATATACGACCACAGCAAAGTGCAACAGGCACTGCAAAACTTCTTCCGGCCGGAAAAAATATTACAACTGCGGGAACTGGCGCTGAAAGAAGTGGCGGGGCAGGTGGAGCGGAAAGTGGATTATGAGGTAACCGCAAAGGAAAGACCGTTTAAACATGAGCATTTCCTGGCCTGTATTTCCACCAACCATGAAATGGCACAGCGCATCATCCGGAAAACAGGCCGGCTGGCTTCTTATTACAACAGCCAGTGGTATGTACTGTATGTGCAAACGCCAAAGGAAGCGCCGGATAAAATAGCACTGGCAGCACAACGGCACCTGATCAACAACCTGAAGACTGCCACTGAACTGGGCGCCGAAGTATTACAGGTAAAACATACGAATATTGCGAGGGCCATTATGGATACAGTGGCAGAAAAGGAGATCACCACCGTCTGTATCGGGAAACCTCACCTAAATTTGTTCCAGGTTATTTTACGCACCAATGTATTTAACCAGTTGCTGAAAACACTTTCTGCCAATGATGTGGACCTTATAATACTATCCTGATGGCCGTTAAACTGAAAACAAAAGTGGCGCTGGGCGGATTGTTTCTCTTTATCCTGCTGATAGTGGTGGGCGCTGTGAGCTTCTTTTATTTTCACCGGCTTACAGAAGACTCCAGGGAGATCGTAAAGGATAATTATGAAACACTGAGTTACTGCCGTGAGATGCTGATTGAACTGGATGCACTCAAGGGAGAGGCCGGCCCTGCAGCAGTAAAGCGGTTTGAACAGAGCCTTGTTTTGCAGGAAAATAATATCACCGAACCTGGCGAGAAAGACCTGACCACTTCACTCCGGCAGCAATTTGACCGGTTTACCAAAGAAGAAAGGGCTGACTCCTTGCCGGCATTGATACGGAAAGACATCAGCGGTATCATGGAGGTGAACCTGAAAGCTATTGATAAGAAGAACCAGTCGGTGCAGGCTTCAGCGCAGAATGCCAAAACGATCATGATCGTTTCTCTCACCATTTGCTTCCTGCTTGGGTTTACGTTCCTGTTCAATTTCCCTTCGCTGATCGCTTCACCGGTGGCATCGCTTACGGAGGCCATCCGGGCCATTGCCAATAAAAATTACAGTCAGCGTATTCACCTGGATCGCAAGGATGAATTTGGCGAACTGGCTGATGCCTTTAACAGCATGGCGGAAAAACTGGATGAATATGAACATAGTAACCTGGCTAAAATACTGTTTGAAAAAAGAAGGGCGGAAGCGGTGATCAACTCACTGAAGGATGCCAGTATCGGATTGGACAGTACGGGTGTGGTGTTGTTTGCCAACCAGCAGGCACTGCAGTTGCTCAACCTGGCAGAAGCAGCTATCATCGGGCTGCACAGCGATGAAGTGATGAAACGAAATGACCTGTTCAGGTTTTTGGTAAAAGAACAGGGGAGCAGTCCATTCAAAATAGTGGTGGATGGAAAGGAGAATTATTTTTCAAAGGAACTTATTGAAATGTGGCAGGAGGGCAACCCGGCCGGTGTGGTGATCGTGCTGAAAAATATCACACCTTTCAAAGAGATGGATGTGGCAAAAACAAATTTCATTGCCACCGTATCACATGAACTGAAAACACCGCTGGCTTCTTCCGATTTCAGTCTGAAGCTGCTGGAAGATGAACGGGTGGGGACACTCTCGCCGGAGCAGAAGGAACTGGTGCAAAGTCTGAAGGAAGACAACCGGAGGCTGCTGCGGATATTAAGTGAATTGCTTGACCTCTCGCAGGTGGAAAGTGGCAAGATACAGCTCAGCATCCAGGCGGCAGACCCGGCGCAACTGGTAGAGAAGGCGCTCGAGGCTGTGCAAAATGCGGCAAAGCAAAAAGAGATACAATTGAAAACTGAGATAGCTGATGGCATACCGCCGGTAAAAGCCGATGCTGATAAGACCACCTGGGTGCTGAATAATTTTCTCACTAATGCCATCCGGTATTCATTGCCACAAACGCAGGTCATCGTTACGGTGAGGCACGAGAATCATACAGTGGTGTTTACGGTGAAAGACAATGGCAGGGGAATTGATCCGCGGTATAAAGACAAACTCTTCGATCGTTATTTTAAAGTACCGGGCACCACTGAAGGCACAGGATTGGGATTGGCCATCTGCAAAGAATTTATCGTG
>JAEUVM010000429.1 GCA_016787125.1 Chitinophagaceae bacterium
GGACCATATCAGTTGCGCTCTTTCACAATACTTACTTCCTCCGGGCCACATCGCATTCATTCCTTGCTTCCTCTCGCCGGTTCTTTGCCACCACACCCCTTTACTGTTTCTCCATTGCGCTGCACTTACTGTTCCTTTACCGCTTCTGCAGCATATCAAATGTGCTCTCCGTCATGGATCAGTTCCTTGTTGAACTGTCCGAATTGGTCCTGATCATCTCCGGCATTCTCATTTCCTGGTCACCAGCCAGAAAAAGAACTTGAACTTCAACATCAGTAAATTCAAATACACTCTCGTCAACCACCTGGTCCCCATATGTAACCATATACCCGAAGTAGCAAAGAAGAAGAAAGCACAGTTGATGAATTATAATATCACTGCCGCAATGATCGATGCTTTTGCCGTATTGACAGAATCCCCCGATCAGTCAGCCCCCTCTCCCCGCATTGCATCAGCAAAAGAAGATCGCCCGGCAAAACCATTAAAGAACTGCTCAGGGTATTTTAATAAGCCAAAGGGCATTCTGACAAACATCAAAGCCACTAATGAAAGTTGCGGGCCTTTTTTGTGAATCCCGGATGGCCGGGACAGGTTGGGATTTAGGAAAAGTGAATAACAAACAAGCAACCACGAACAGCACATCAGCACATTAGCACATCAGCACATTTCCACACCTGTCCCGGCCATCCGGGATTTCCATATTTGCATATTTCCACACCTGTCCCGGCCATCCGGGATTTCCACATTATGAACTCCTAAACGCCACCGGGTGATTCAACTTCTTATGCGGACCGAGATAGATGCGCAGGAAGATGCGGATGGCGGCCAGTTCGATGAAGATGAAACACAGCGCCAGCAGCGTGATGCTCACCGCCTCGCCACTGCCCACATGCGTGAAGAAAACATCTATACCGATAAAAGATGCCGTAACCGGGAAGCCCAGCATACCCACTGCTGATAATAAAAACAAGAAAGCCGTGAGCGGCTGCTCATATACATAACCATGATAGCGGTTCAGCAGTATGTCGCGGTCGGTGGTGAATGTTTTATACAAACAATACAATCCCAGCAGCCAGGCCACCAGCACACCGCTGCCATATAATATCACCTCCACCAATGGTATATGTGTGGCCTGCAGCACCACCGCCGCCACGATCAGTAAATGGGTGATCAATAAACTATGCCAGCCACTGAAAGCTTTTCGCCGCGAGGCAAAGGCCGACAACACCGTGAGCAAGGCCACCACCAGCAATACCTCAGGCAGCCAGTCTGCATCCTGCATTATCTTTTCTTTTCTTGTAAAGGCCATCACTATGGCGCCAACCGCCACCACACCCAGCACGAGCTTGCCGGTAAGGGTATCAGCCAGTTGTGCCTGCCTTCCGATCCATTTGAAGGGACGCCACACATATTTGTACATAAATGTATCGAGGTTCCACTCCTTCACACTCAGCATATAGAGGGTGGCCTTCCATTTGCTCACCGGCTTTTGCTCCGGCGGATGATAATGGAAGTACTGGTGATGCACCAGGTAATTCAGCACCGATGGCGATACCAGCAACTGGTACGTACGTAAGAATGCATTACCTGCAAAATGTGCCAGCACCAGCCAATGAAAGCCCAATGCTATTTCAATAAACATGATGCCGATCTGTGCGGCTGATGAATAAGCGATCTGCGTTTTCACACTGGGCTGCACCCTCGCCATCAGCGTGGCAAAGATGGCAGTGATGGCACCGAATACGATGATCACCACCTTTGCCCATAGCATATCCATCCAGAAAGCATGGGTGCGCAGCAATAAAAACACGCCGATGTGCACACTCAGCGATCCGTAGAATATTGCGGAGGATGAAGTAGGTCCTTCCATCGCCCTCGGCAGCCAGGTGGTGAAGGGAAACTGTGCCGACTTTACCACAGCCGCCAGTATGAACATGCTTACGATAAACACCGCCATGTCGGTATGATGTGTAAGCCCGGCCAAAGCCCTTGCTTCTGCCATCTGTGTGAAAGCCACATTCTGGTGAGTAAGGTGGTGCATCATCCACATGGCGAGGATCAATGCCAGGTCGCTGATGCGGTAATTTGATACCGTCTTGAATGCATTCTTCACCGGCAGGTAGCGGTTACGGTAAAAAGCAATGAGGAGGAAGGAACAAAGTCCCTTTACTTCCCAGCCGATAAACAGTGTTTCAAAATTGCCGGAGAAAATGATAAGGTTATAACCTGTGGCAAACAAGAGGATGATACTGAAGAAACGCTTGTATCCCTCATCCCTGTGCATATAATACTTGCTGAACGTGGCAACCAGGAAAAACAACAGCGATCCGGCCAGGCTGAACACCATTGTTATTTCATCGTAATAAAAATAGATGGCAAATACAAAATGATCGGCTTCATACAGGCTGCCGGCATGGTACGAGAATGGCTTCAATCCATTGATAAGCCATGCTGCTGCACAAATCACTGCGAGTGCTATATATACCACCTTCGACACCCGCACTATCGTGCCGATGATC
>JAEUVM010000444.1 GCA_016787125.1 Chitinophagaceae bacterium
TTATTGCCTGCATGCGTCAGGCCGGTTGTCAATCAATACCGGTCAGTTACAAATCTTGCCACATATCCTTGGGCGGCTGCTCCATCTTTACAGCAGGTTTTAAGCACTACGGGTCTTACCTTATCCGGCCTTTTTCCACTACAGTGGATTGGTTTGTTTGGCACTCCCCGGTCATTTGCCCGGGGATCTTTTTTGGGTGCCGGTCATATCAGTATTTTTTTGCAGGTGCCAGGGGCAAAATACCCGCAGAACGGTATCAGTTCGGTTGCGGTATATTGTATTTTAGTGGTATGAAAATAAAACTCCCTTTTCTGTCAGCAGCGCTGTTGTTCCTTACGCTTGCAGGCAAAGCCCAGACAGCAGAATCCTATTACAACGAAGGTGTGAAACTGAAAGAAGAGAAGCAAATAAAACCGGCATTGGAAAAATTCAGGAAGGCGATAGAACTGAATCCCGGTTATTCAGCGGCGCATTATGAAATGGGCTGGTGTCTGAATGATGGCGGCGATTATGTCAGTGCCATCATCAGCCTGCGCAAAGCAAGGATCGGCTGGGCGCATATACCAAAAGTATACTTTGAGCTGGGTTATGCCTTTCAGAAAACAGACAGGAAAGATTCGGCACTGGCTATGTACAGGCGTTGCCTCGAACTGAAACCCGATTATTCCGGTGTATTCAAGCAAATGGGATATATGGATTACGACGAGGAGGATTATACCGGCGCCCTGGCGCAGTTTGCCAAATATGAAGCCAATGTAAAAACTGAAATAAAGGATTATCTATATTGGTACAGGAAAGGCTTTTGTATGAACGCCACTAAAGATTATACCGGCGCCATGACGGCGCTCAACAAATCTGCAGGACTGAAAGCAGACTACCTGAACACATGGCTCGAACTGGGTTTTGCCTGCACCCGCTTAAAGAAAGATGCAGATGCAATTTATTATTATGAAAAAGCTATCGCCGTGGATCCCAAAAGTCATGTGGGATACAATGGTATCGGCGAAGTATACCGCGACCTTAAAAAGGACTATGAACAGTCAATGATATGGTACTACAAAGCGCTTGGGGTAAAACCCAATGAACGTAAAGCGCTTTTCGGTATCGGCTATTGCCTGAATGCACAACGCAAATACAACGAGGCCATCCCGAAACTGGAGAAAGCGATCGAAATGGAAAATACCTACACGGCCGCCTACGTGGAATTAGGTTACTCTTTCTACAGCACCGGCCAGTACGATAAAGCCATACCCATGCTGGAAAAAGCGCTGTCGCTGAACCCGAAGAATGAAAATGCCCGCTACTATGCGGTGCTGGTGTATGTAAAACAAAAGAATAAGGCGGCTGCGCAAAAGCAAGTGAACGAACTGAAGGCGCTTTCCTCCAGATATGTGGATGAACTGCAGAGAAAGGTAGACGGAATATAACAGAGCGAAATGTATTTTGTAACTTCCCCAAAAGTATGACCATGAAATATTCCCTTCTTGTACTCCTCTGGCTGGTCACGGGATTTAGTGTTGCAGCGCAAACTAAAAAGATCGCTCATAAAAGCCACAGTGGCAGCAACGAGAATTTTTCCATAGCCCTGTCTGAAGAATTATTTGATATTGGAGAATCCAACTTCGGTCATGCACCGAACCCGATGGTAAAAAATGCCATTCTCGACAGTGTGATCTTTGTAAGTGATACGATGGCTATCCTGGTTACAAGTGAGTATTGCACAAGGTCCATGAGGCCTGTCAACGGCTCCAAACCTTCCGGCACTCTCTGGCGGGCAGGAAGAGAGAAGGCTCCCAATCATCCGCTGTTCAGCCGTTGCCATTCGCTTGACAGTATCAAAACCGTATTGAAACAGCAATATCATTTTAAGAACCTGATGGATAGTGTGGTGTTTGTGGGGTATGATAATAACAAAGACAAACAGTATAAAGCTTTCAGCATAGTACCCGGCAGCAGTGGGGATAATGATACGCCGTTTGGAGGTCAGTTTTGGCTGATCGTTACGTTCGTGTTACTGTTATCTGCCGCAGGAGGATGGATTGCGTGGAGGAGGACAAGTTATGAGTTTTGAGTTGCGAGTTGTGGGTTATGAGTTGTGAGTTACGAGTTGTGAGTTACGAGTTGTGAGTTATGAGTTTCGAGTTACGAGTTATGAGTTACGAGCAGGGAATAATCAATAATTAATAATCAATAATCCATCGCCAACAATGCGCTACCTGTTTTTATTCTTTGCCTGTGCGGCATTCCAGCAGGGCTTCAGTCAGACAAAGATGATCGCCTTCAAAAGCCATAGCGGGAGCGACGAAAATTTTTCCGTGGCATTGGAACAAAACCTGTTCGATATGGAAGACGGGAATTTTGGCCTGCCGCCAAACTCCTATCTCGACAGTGTGATCCTGCTGAAAGATTCTGTGGCGGTGTTAGTAAAAAAAGAAAGCAAACGAAGCGCCTATAGCGAAAGGGATACCATCAAGGGGCATCCGTTGCTGGCAAAGTCTGTATCAAAAGACAGCCTTAAGAAAAGCCTCCGGCAACTGACCTGGTTTAACAACCCTGTTGAATCGGTTAACTTCGAAGGGTTTGACCAAAAGAAGAAAAAGGGAAAAAGAAAGAATAACCTTGTTCCTGCCGGTGGTTTTTCCGGCAACGACCAGGCTCCCTTCGGCGGCCAGGTGATCAAGATAGCAACAGGGATACTGCTGCTTTCATTACTGGCAGGTCTGCTTGCGTGGAAACTAAAACCGGCAATGGTAATGCAGGCCGCCTGATACAGTTAAATCAATAACCTCTATGCAAAAGAAGTATTCACTGGCGTACAGCGTTACTTCTTTATTTATACTGCTGGGAATACTGTTTATCGCTTTCCCCTTTTACCTGTTTCCTTACCAGCAGCAAATAACAGAAAAGATATTTGGTCCGCTCATCGGGTTTACCGCCCGGCAGGTGTTTGACATACCACCGAAAAGCACACTGGTGCATTCAGATGCGGTGGCCATGTATGTGCTTGTATTACTTCTCTTCCTGCTGGCCATACTGCTGGCGCTGTTGATGCGGTATGTGCAGGGTGTGAAGCGATGGGAATCAAAGGTGCTGTCAATCATCCGGGTAGTGGCCTGTTATTACCTGGCATTAATGCTGATGAAATACGGGCTGGATAAAGTATTCAAAGCACAATTTTACCTGCCCGAACCCAACACCTTATATACACCGCTGGGCATGGTGGATAAAGACCTGTTGTACTGGAGCTCAATGGGCACCTCCCGTTTCTATAATATCTGCATGGGCGGTGCCGAAGTGCTGGCGGCCTTGCTGCTGCTGTTTCGCCGCACCCGCATGGCAGGCATACTGCTTTCCATCGCCATCATGGCACAGGTGGTGATGATCAACTTCGGCTTTGATATTTCAGTAAAAGTGTACTCGCTGTTTCTTTTATTTATTGGTCTTTACCTGCTGCATCCGTATTACCGGCGGCTGTATCATTTTTTGTTTTTGGGTAAAAATGAAACACGGCCAACAGTTGAACTCTCGTTCATCCGGCAACCATTTGTATATGTTTTTCTGAAATGCCTGGTAGCCGGTATTATCCTTCTCGAATCATTTTATCCCTATATGCGCAGGGGCAACTACAATGATGATACGGCAGCCCGGCCCTACCTGCACGGCGCTTACCAGGTCACTGGAATGATCGCTGGCGGCGATACATTACAGCCCGCTGCGTTTCCGGTAAAGCGGTTCTTTGTACATCGCCGCGGCTACCTCATTTTCCAGGACCAGCAGGATAAAATGCAGGACTTTCATTTTACGTATAACAAGCAGACAAATGCATTTATCATCACCGATTATCAATTGCGGGAAATACCGCTCCGGGTGCAGTACGATGCTGCCGATAGTGTGATCACCCTGCAGTTCATGAAAGACAGTGTACCGGTGCAGCTTACCGGCAAAGGGCTCAACTGGCGGCAGTTGCCGGCATTGAGGAAGCTGTTTCATTTTACAGTAGACTAATGCAGCCGGGATTACTGATTATTAATTATTGCTGAAAGATCAATGTGTCTTCTCTCTTGCGCCGCTGCGCCTCTGCGAGAAATACAGCCGGGATTACTGATTATTAATTATTGATTATTCCCCGCTCGTAACTCGAAACTCGTAACTCATATCTCATAACTCCTTTCCAAAAAAAATCCCTCCGCAAATGGGAGGGATCCTTTATCGGTTAAAGCGAATCGAATCAGTTCTTGGGTTTATCATCTTTGCTCTTCGGCTGAGTCTTCATGTACTCTTCGTATGCTTCCGGGGTCAGCACTTCACCGGTGATGTGAACCACTTTCGGGGCATCGGCACCAGCTACGGTGATATATACATCTTTATTGATAGGGCCAACAGCAGCAGCACTGAATTGTACTTTGAGTGGGGCTGTTTTGCCAGACTCAATTGGCTGCTCAGGCTTTTCAGGTACCGTGCAACCGCAGGAAGCGCTGGCATTGGTGATCACCACCGGAGCCTTGGTGATGTTTTTGATCTCGAACACATACGTTACAGGAATGCCCTGCTTGATCTTGCCGAAATCATGTGTTTCCACATTCATCTTGATTACTTCATCTACTTTAACAGGCGCAGGTTGTGCAAAAGCAGCAGTGGTAAGGGCAAATGCAGCAGCGAGTAAGAAAATCTTCTTCATGATTAGATAATTTTAAAAGGATTGTTTTTTGAGAAAGTCAACAGATGCATTGGCCGGGGCCGAACCTTCAGGGGCTTTCCACACGGTGCCTTTGATCTGCAGCACTTTTGATTGATTTGTATTATAAGTAATTGTGATTGTTTTATTGAAAGGGCCTTCAGCGGCAGCATTATAACCAACTTTGATTTTGGCAGTGGCACCGGGAGCGATCTCATCGCGGCTCCATTCAGGAGTGGTGCATCCGCAGCTGGCCTGTACATTGTCCAGTTTCAGCGGGGTTTTCCCGGTATTGATGATTTCAAAAGTGTAATAAACGGGTTTGCCCTGGGGTATTTGTGCAAAATCATGCTCCGCCTGTTTCAGTTGCAGCACATCTTCGCCGGGTTTCTGCATGGCGAGGGCTGGCTTGGCGCCATGATCATGGTCGTGATCATGTTTATCAGTTTGCTGGGCCGACAGCGAAAGGGCTGTGACAAAACCAATTGAAAGCAGCAGGAGTTTTTTCATAAAAGGCCGTTTGGAGAGGTCAAATTTAGCTCAAAGATGGAACATTAACAATACAGGTTGCAGCCCGGCCGGGTCATTTTTTCACAGTTGGGCCGCCTGCTCATTCAGCCGGTACTTGTGCAGGTAAACTTCCTATTTTTGTTACATGGAAAATACACACCCGGCCACTTTAACCGGTGATGCCAAACTATCGTTCGATCACTTCAGAGAAGAAGTGCTGAATGATTTCCGGACCGCCTGTATAAGCCGGGAAACCAGTTTGTTAGGCCGTAAAGAAGTACTGGGTGGCAAAGCCAAATTCGGCATCTTCGGTGATGGTAAAGAAGTGGCCCAGGTGGCAATGGCCAAATTCTTTCAACCCGGCGATTTCCGCAGCGGCTACTACCGCGATCAGACCTTTATGCTGGCGGCAGGCCTGGCCACAGTGGAGCAGATCTTTTCCCAGCTCTATGCTAATCCCGATGCCAATGTGGAAATTTTCTCCGGCGGCCGCCAGATGAACTGCCATTTTGCCACACCGATGGTGACCGACCAGGGTGACTGGCTCCACCTCGCCGAACTCAAAAATATCTCTTCCGATATAGCCCCCACTGCCGGGCAAATGCCGCGGGCCCTCGGACTGGCCTTCGCTTCAAAGGCCTTTCGCCGTATTCACCAGTTGAAGGCTTTCAGCCACCTGTCTGCAAACGGCAACGAAGTATGTTTCGCCACCATCGGCGATGCCTCCACCAGTGAAGGCCATTTCTGGGAAACCATCAACGCCGCCGGGGTGCTGCAGGTGCCACTGGCCGTATTTGTATGGGATGATGGCTACGGTATTTCTGTGCCAAAGAAATTCCAGACCACTAAAGCTTCAGTATCAGACGCCCTTCGTGGTATGGAGAAAAACGACAGCAGCAACGGGTTTAATATCTATAAAGTAAAGGGCTGGGATTATGCCGGCATGTGCGAGGTGTTTGAAGAAGGCATCCGCCTGGCAAGGGAAACACATACCCCCGTGTTGTTTCATGTAGAAGAGATCACCCAGCCGCAAGGTCACTCCACATCAGGTAGTCATGAAAGGTATAAAAGTCCGGAGCGGCTGGATTGGGAACGTGAGTGGGATGGCTTGAAGAAGATGAAAGAGTGGATCGCTGCCAATGGACTTGCCACAGAAGCTGAAATGGATGAAATAGCGGAGAAAGCAAAAGAACATGTAAGAGACAGTAAGGCCGCTGCCTGGAATGCATTTATCACCCCGATCAAAAACCAGGTGGCCCGCACCACCGACCTTATTCATGCCCTGGCCAATGCGCTGCCACAACATACAGCCGCATTGCAAAAAATGGCAGTGGAACTTTCCGCCAACCGGGAGCCGCTGCGCCGCGATGTATTGAAAACATTGCATGCTGCCCTCACCCTGGCCGGTGATGCAGATGCTGCCTTTTGGACAAAAGACTATTACAACGACCTGCTCGCCGACAATAAGAAGCGCTACAATACACACCTGTATAATGAAGGACCGAAAAGTGCTCTTTCAGTGCCCGAAGTAAAACCTGCTTATGCCGGCGATGCAGCGGTGCTGAACGGGTTTGAAGTGCTTAATCATTATTTCGATCAGTTGTTTGCTGCCAATCCTAAAGTGGTGGCATTTGGAGAAGATCTTGGCTATATCGGTGATGTAAACCAGGGCTTCAGCGGCCTGCAGCAAAAGCATGGCAGCGACCGCATCTTCGATACCGGAATTCGTGAACTTACCATTATGGGCCAGGGTATCGGTCTTGCCATGCGGGGCCTTCGCCCGATAGCCGAGATACAATACCTCGATTACCTGCTGTATGGATTGCAGCCGCTGAGTGATGATGTGGCCACACTGCATTACCGCACGGCCGGCAAACAAAGCTGTCCGCTTATCGTACGCACCCGCGGCCACCGCCTCGAAGGCATCTGGCACAGCGGCTCGCCCATGGGCATGGTGATCAATGCACTTCGTGGTATATACGTTTGTGTGCCGAGAAATATGACGCAGGCCGTGGGCATGTACAACACACTGCTGAAAAGCAACGACCCCGGCCTGGTGGTGGAATGCCTGAATGGCTACCGCCTGAAAGAGAAACTGCCTTCCAACCTCCTTGATTTTACCATACCACTGGGCGTACCGGAAGTAATAAAAGAAGGAACAGATATCACCGTTGTATCATACGGCTCCACACTGCGCATCATACAGGAAGCAGCAACCATGCTGGAAGCGCAGGGCATCAGCGCAGAAATAGTGGATGTGCAGACATTGTTGCCGTTTGACTTAAAACATATCATTCTCGCTTCATTGAAGAAAACCAACCGCATTGTTTTTGTTGATGAAGATGTGCCCGGCGGAGCGGCCGCTTATATGTTCAATAAAGTAATGGAAGAACAAGGAGGCTACCGCTTCCTCGATGTGGCACCAAGAACCATTACCGGTAAAGCCCACCGACCGGCCTATGGCAGTGACGGAGATTATTTCAGCAAACCTAATGCTGAAGAGATCATCACCGTAATCAGGGAAATGATGAGTGAGTAAGAGCTTGCATCATAGCTACCGGCAAAAGAAGGCGGCTTGGGCGCTTTTCAATTAAATACCGGATAAAAGCCGTACCTTTTTGTGTGAATCACTAACACTCACTAAAAACGATTAACCATGGCCATTGTAAAAGTCATTGAACTGATCGCTTCTTCAGAAAAAAGTTTTGACGATGCCGTTAAGCAGGCGGTAAAAGAAGCATCCAGAACGATCCGCAATGTGGATTCTGTTTGGGTAAAAGACATGAAAGTGCATGTAAAGGACGGGAAAATAAAATCCTACGGGGTGATCTGTAAAGTGTCTTTCCGGCTGGATAAGGAAAAAGAAAAGAGTAAGGGAAAAGACAAAGAAGAAAAATAATTCAGCCTTTCACCAGGTAAACCGATCCCGTTTCAGGCGGGATTTTTCATGCCCATTACCCATGCCCACACAGTTTCTATACATCATTGATATCCTTGGAACAGTTTCCTTTGCTGTATCCGGCGCTTTTCTGGCCATGGAAAAAAAGCTGGACCCCTTTGGTGTGCTGGTGCTTTCTTTCGTTACAGCCATCGGTGGCGGTACCCTGCGTGATATTATGATCGGCAACCTGCCCGTAAGCTGGCTTCGCAATGATACGGCTACCGTGGTGATATTCTTTTCGGCAGTTGCCACCATGTTCTTTGGCCGCTACCTGCGCAAAATGAGGATCACCCTCTTTCTCTTTGATGCACTGGGGCTCGGTCTCTTCACCCTCATCGGTATTGATATGGCCGTGGAAAAGCAATTCAGTATCGGGGTATGTATTGCCATTGGTACCATCACCGCCTGCTTTGGCGGAGTGGTGAGGGATGTGCTGCTGAATAATATCCCGCTGTTATTCCGCAAGGAAATTTATGCCCTGGCCTGTATTGCCGGCGGACTGATCTATTTTGGTTTAAAAAACATTCAGCTCGATGCCAACATTGCCAAAGTAATATGCATACTCATCATTTTTGCCATTCGTGTATTGGCAGTGCGGTTCAAACTTTCTTTGCCCCAATTTTACAGTCGATTAAATACTACAGATGAAACTTGATATCTACCAGGTGGATGCATTCACCAACACACTGTTCGGTGGCAACCCGGCGGCAGTGGTGCCGCTCGAAAGCTGGCCCGATGCTACGCTGATGCAGCAGATCGCCATGGAGAATAACCTGGCTGAAACGGTCTTCTTTGCAAAAGAAAAAGATGGATACCGTATCCGCTGGTTTACCCCGGAACTGGAAATAGACCTTTGCGGGCATGCCACACTGGCAGCCGCTTTTGTTTTGTACCAGTTTCTGTCTTATAAGGAACCACAGATTCGTTTTCTCTCCCAAAGCGGTGAACTGCTGGTAAACAAAGTTGGAAATAAGTTACAACTGAATTTCCCTTCCCGTATGCCCGAACTGGTCACCACCTATCCCGATGAACTCCTGAAAGGATTAGGGATTGATAACCCGGTAGCCGTGTATAAAAGCCGCGATTATGTGGTGGAACTGGAAACACAGCAACAGGTGGAGCAGGTGAAGCCTGATTTTTCATTATTGAACAAGATCAATGTCATCGGCATTATTATTACAGCGCCGGGAAAAGATTGCGATTTTGTATCGAGGTTCTTTGCACCCAATTGCGGTATTCCGGAGGATCCGGTAACGGGATCATCTCATTCCAGCCTGATTCCTTTCTGGGCAGAGAAACTTGGGAAAAAGGTAATGATGGCAAAACAGTTGTCGCAGCGAAAGGGCGAACTTTGGTGCGAATTACTGGAAAACGACCGGGTGCTCATAGCAGGCGAATGTGTTTTCTATATGAAAGGAGAGATCAGTGTTTAAAATAAAAGCAATGTTATCTGCAAAAGATAAGCGGTTCATCCGCTACTGGGAAGAACAGCGGGAGGGAGGCAAATGGAAATACATACTTACCTATACCATCGGCGGTGGGGTATTGGTTTTCTTTATTCCGGTAACTCTCTTTTATATAATGGGTATGCTGCAGTTTTATAAACTGGTTTCTTTTCCAATATGGGCACTGGTGATTATTGCCCTGCTGATCAGTTTTTCAGGCAGCCTGTACTTCTGGCATACGAATGACGACAAATGGCGTTCCTTAACAGGAAAATGATCTGCCTTAATCGAGGAACCGGCTGCGTACAGATGCATCTGGAATCATACAGGTGTCTTTTTTCCCAAACCATTTATAGCGGTGCTTTGCAAACCATTTATACAATGGCTGGCTGATAAACGAAGGCACAATAATAAAGGCATATAGCATTTTGGCCGGCCAGCTCAGATAGCGGCTGATGCGGATGGCCGCTTTGGCATAAGTGTAAACTTTATTATTCTCCACCAGCACCACGGTATCAACAGCCGGATCAAGAGCGAACTTATTTCGCAGGGCAATACCTGCTGCAGATTGCAAAGCGGCAAAGCGGAGCCGGGCTTTCTTGTCGCGGCGGATGGCAAAATTCACCATACGGTTACAAAAATTACAAACACCATCAAAAAGTACCACCGGGTGGTTATTCATCATCCGGCAAAGGTATGCAGTAACATGCTGATGGATTGTTTCACAGATAAATTGTAATTTTCTATGAAGTATGCCTAAGGCCATAACATTTTCCATCCTGTTGTTGTTGTCTGTTTTCGGTCACCGTGCATTTGCGCAGCCAGACGACCGTTCAGATGCCTACGACATTTACCGCATGCTCGACGAGGCGAATGAACGGTTGCACAAAATGAAATACGACTCCGCCATTTCACTCACAATTCAGGCAGCCGCTATCGCAAAGCAAAGAAAAAACCTGAAGGCACATGCCTGGGCCGAGGCTAAAAGAACGGAAGTGCTGATCGAGATGAATGAGTTGAAGCAGGCAGAAGAACTGGCATTGTATACAAACAAACTTGCTTTGCAGGCAAATGATTCCACACTGGCCGGTATCTCTCTTCTTTACCTTGCGCAGGCAAAAATGTACATGAATGAAGTGAATGAGGCGATCCTTGTATTTGATAAGTGTATTTCAGCATACCTTGGCAAAAAACCGAATTACCATCTCGGAGTTGCCTTTAATGACCTTGGCTACGCATGGGGTCTCGAATCGGAGTATGAGCGGCAGTCGCAGTTTACCCTCAAGGCGCTGGGTATATTTGAAAAACTGAATGATGATGGTGGTATCGCCATGGCGCTTGGTAATCTTTCTTCCGTGTACTATAAAATGGGGCAGAAGGATAAAGCGATCGACTTTGGCAGACGTTCACTGCTGTACCGTGAAAAGACCGGCGACATCAGGGGAATGTCAATAAATTGCTGCAATCTCAGCCAGTATTATCTTGATACAGACAAAGAGCAATCCACCCGCTACCAGGAACTTTGTATTAAATATGCAATGCAAACGGGCGAGGAAGAACGTATCATTCATGCTTTTATTACCTCTTCACTGGTGGCCAGTAAGAAAAAGGACTTCAAAACCGCATTAGAATATGAGCAACATGTGATCGGGTTGCTGGAAAAATCACGGACAGACCTTCGGATGCTTTGCCGCCGCTACATAGCTGCTGCCTTTTATACCGACCAGCTGAACTATGATACCACAGTTACCATGGGCTATTACAACAAAGCCCTGACGTATGCCCGTCTGAATGATGACAAAAGCAACCTGAAGGATGTTCATCTTTACATTTCAGAGTATTATAAAAAGAAGGAAAGCTATAGTGAAGCATATAATCATTACCGGAAACATGTGCTGTACCGCGACAGTATTCTGAACATCGAGAAAGAACAGAAGATTGCTGAGCTCGAAAAGGTGTATGAAACAAATAAGAAAGATATTGAAATAGAACGGCTGAATAATGAACGGAAGATAAGGCAACTGGAAATCGAAAAGCAGAAAGCCATCATTGCCGGTAATGAAGCGGCCGCCCGTGAAAAACAAAATGAAATTGACCTGCTCTCCAAAACACAGGAGCTGCTGGATGCACAACTGGCGCAGCAGACACAGGAACTGGAAAAACAATCGCTTGAATCCAGGGCCAATGCACAGCAACTGAAGCTGTCTGAAAAAGAAAGCCAGCTACGGCAGAAACAGTTAAAGAACCAGCGGAACGTACGCAACCTGCTGCTGGCTGCCTTAGTGCTTTTCCTCCTGCTTGGTATTACTTACCTCAACCAGTTTCGACTGAAGAAAAAACTGGAACAGCAGAAAAGCCTGTTGGCCATGCGCAACAGTATCAGCCAGGATCTGCACGATGATATCGGCGCTTCACTCAGCAATATCAATATCCTCAATGAACTGGTACGAAGGAATATCCGGCAGCCGGATAAGGCAAAGGAATACCTGGGTAAAGCTTCGGAAGATATACAGCGCATCAGTGAGTCGCTGTCAGATATTGTATGGAACATCAATCCCCGGTACGACGATCTTCAGAATCTTTTCATACGAATGAAACGCTATGCCGCTGATATGCTTGATGGTAAGAATATCAACGGGCATTTTGATTTCGCTGAGGAAGTGTCTGCTATCCGTCTTGGTATGACGCAGCGCCGCGATCTTTATCTTTTGTTTAAAGAGGCTGTCAATAACCTGGTAAAGTATTCAAAGGCGGCAAATGCAGTAATTAAAGTACAAACCGAAAATGATAAAATGGTGCTCACCGTAAGCGATGATGGTGTAGGCTTCGACAGGAACACCATTTCATCCGGAAATGGCCTGCAAAACATGGAGCAGCGGGCCAGGACCAGCGGCGGCAATACCCGGATCAGCTCTGTACCCGGCCAGGGTACGATGGTAAGGATCGAAATGCCCTTGGAATAAACCCGGCCGGCATTACCCGAAAGTGTAATAGTAATCACCTCTCACTTTTTCTAATTTTGACGTAATGGCATATGAAGTACTGATATTTGAAGATAATGCCCGGTTGAGGCAATCGCTGGAAATACTGCTCAATGATGAAAACCTCTTTCATGTGGCAGGCGCTTTTCCTGATTGTGATAAGGCTGACCGCCAGGTGGAAAAACACAATGCCGACCTGGTGGTGATGGATATTGATATGCCCGGTATCGGCGGGGTGGAAGGGGTGAAAAGGATAAAGAACACTAACCCTGAAGTGAAAGTGGTCATGCATACCATGTTTGATGATGATAACCGGATTTTCGACTCGATATGTGCAGGTGCAGATGGCTATTTGCTGAAGAATACTTCGCCTTTACAATTGGTAAATGCCCTTCAGGAAGTAATGAACGGAGGTGCTCCTATGAGCCCCTTTGTGGCACATAAAGTATTTCAGCATTTCCGCCAGCGAAAATCTGATGCAGAACAGTTTAATCTTACCAACCGGGAAACGGAAATACTGGACCTGCTGGTTAAAGGCAACTCTTATAAAATGATCGCAGATAAAACGAACGTGTCCATAGATACAGTAAAAAAACATCTTCAGAATATCTACCACAAACTGCATGTAAACTGCGGCACCGAGGCCGTGGCCAAGGCACTCAAGCACCGGATCGTAAACCCGGATTAGCAACTACCCTAATGTGTAATTGTCTGCCTTTCTTTTTCAATGGAATTTTACGGTGTTGATTCAAGTAATCAGATAACCTTAAATACAACCATTATGAAAAAGATGTTTTTGTTAATGCTGCTGGCATTATTTATCACGTTTACAGGTTTTGCCCAGAAATATGACACGGCAAAAATTATTAAAAAACTTCCCGATACCGCCCGGTTTGGCACACTCAGCTACACTATTAATGATGTGGAGGTGTTTGAGCAGGCCAATTACCAGGGCCGCAGCGGCTATTATAAATGGCAAAATGGGAAGATAGTGCCGCCGTTCAAAACGACAACCGGTTCAATAAGAGTAGCTGCCGGTAAGATCGTCTATTTCAAAAAATGCGATACAGAATTTCCTTATGAGCTGGCCTATGATGCTTCGCAGGCTAAATTCGACCTCCGGAATATCTGTGGTGTCCGTTCAGATGATGCATCAGGGTTTACCATTCTATTCAATGGTATATCCACCATCATTCACAATAATGACTGCAAAAGGGTTTTCGGAACCATTACTGTAAAGGTGATCGAAAACGCACCAGACGGGGGCTCACAGGCCAATATGCGCCTTGTAAGTGCGGGTACCCGTTTCCGCAGGGATGCCTTTACCTTCCTGCCCTTCAGCAATGCCAATGCCAATACCACACCTCCTTATTCCAATTATGTTCATAATGCCAGCCCATCCGTTCCCACCATCACCACCACGGTGGCAGGAAGCGGTGGCGTGGGTGAATCGCTCGGTGGTTTCAGGGTGGGGGCCAGCGCCCTGCGTGATGGAAGGGTGACCGTTATTGTCACTTCAAACATTGCATCTGCACACAAGACCTGCGACCTCTGCGATGATTTTTCATCCAACGTACACATGGCTGCTCCTGTCAATGCCGCTTTACCACTTAATAAAACCTATGGCAGCGGACAGATCATCAATGCGGCCAACAGCCGTGTGGTACTCGGACCTTACCGGGCCTCCGGTACAAGAGATGGTTCTGCCATTACAGCCTCAGGCGGCACCTTTATCGATTTCAGGGCACACTTTACTTTCACAGGTCTTTGATAACATTATTTAAAGAACAGGTAAACTTCAGGCGGCGGCAGAATACTGCAGCCGCCTGTCGTATCTTTAAATACAAACAGTTTGTATGAAACCAGCCTTATTCATCTTGTTCTTTTTTTCTGTTGCGGTTATCAATGCCCAGCCCGGCAAATTCGCCGGTACCAAAAAAAGCATGATCGGTAAAACCTTTACCAACAGCGACAGCATACGTGGCCTGGCTGGCTGGACACAACTGCAGGGTTCATTAATGAACAAGACCGCCGACCCGGAATTCCTCTTTGTCTTTGTGTTTAAAAAAGGCACCACCAACCTGGCACTCTTTACCGTAATGGATACCGCTTCAGGAAAACATGAGATACTTGATCTTATCGAATTAACCGGTGTGCCCAAAGGATGGACGATCATGACAGGCGACTGCACCCGTGGCGGACAGGCAGACAGTTATATCATCGCCTGGGGAAAGAATACCGGGGATATGTATGTGAAGGTTTTTAAAAAAGCCTGGCGCTTCAATCCCGACAAAAGAAGGGTGGAAGCAATACCCGTAAAAAGTATAATCTGCGAAAATATCGGCTGCTAAGTAATTAGCGGTGAAA
>JAEUVM010000500.1 GCA_016787125.1 Chitinophagaceae bacterium
CTGGCTGGAAAAGATTTTTCAACACTGAGTTACCGGGTTACAGAGAAACACAGAGTATTGTTTTTCGGATTTCTCTGTGCAACTCAAATCCTCAGTTACCCCGTGTTGAAATTCTTCTTTCTCCAGCCTCGTTTTATTTACAATCTGTAATTTGCAAAAAAAGACCGTATGAAAAAATGGATGCTGGCATTCGGAATGGTCATGCTCGCCTTGACAGTTTCAGCACAGGAAGGTGCCGGGAAAGATAATAAGCTGCTTCAGGCCTTCAACAGTTTTTCGGCTGCCACCTTATACAACACTTACGGGATCATCGGCAGTATCGGGGATGGATTTGGCGCTGATGCGTACGATGCTGAAACAGTGAAGAACCTGTTGGAAGCGCAAAAGTCGCTAATGGACAACCTGGTGAAAGTAATGGAAGAACTGAAAACTTCCGGTTCAGTGGCGGATTCAGTCACCGTGAATTATATCAATTCTTCTGTGAGCATTATGAAAAACCTGAAAGAACAGGCAAGGCTGATGATCGACTATTCCCGCACCAAAAAAAGACAGGCATTGGAAGCTTATGAAAAGCAACGAAACACCAACTGGAAGGATATCAGCCACCTGATGGGAATTCCTGAATGAGCTTAGTTGCAGCCAAGCACCTCACACAATTTTTCCCGCAATGCCGGCCCACGCAGGTTGCGGGCAATGATCTTACCATTCGGGTCTACCAGCAGGTTTTGCGGAATGCTGCTGATACGATACAGTTGTGCTGCGGCATTGTTCCAAAACTGGAGGTCGCTTACATGTGTCCAGGTAAGACCATCTTCTTTAATGGCATTTATCCATTTATCCTTCTGCCCAGGTCTGTCGAGTGAAACACCGAGTACAGTAAAATTTTTCTTATTAAAGGAATTGTAGTTCTCCACCACATTGGGGTTTTCGCTGCGGCAGGGACCGCACCAGCTTGCCCAGAAATCAACCAGCACATATTTACCACGGAAAGAGGAAAGTGACACTGGAGTGCCTGTGGTATCGGCCTGGGTAAAGTCCATTGCCTGTGTGCCGATGGCCCCTATTTTTTTCTCAGCAATAAAAGCTTCCAGTTTTTTACCGGTCTCCGTTTTCCTGATGGTGGCATCCAGCATATTGAACCTGTTCTCCAGCATCACCACATCTTCATTGAATTGGTAAGTAGCTTCCAGCAGAAAAGGGTTTACCGGAGATTTTGGTTTTGATTTCACGGAATTATCAATCACTTTCTGCATACGATCTTGTGTGGCAGCATGAATAACCATCAGGCTGTCTCTTTCTTTTCCCGGCATTGTCATATTCACCTGGTTGCTTACCCGGCTCAGTTCCTGGGCTTCGGGCAGGAATGCTTTGATGAATTCTTCAAAGTCTTTATGCGATTTGGAACCGCTTACTTCGTATTTGTCACTGGTCTTATTTCCTTTTACGGTAATGATGGCATTCTCCACATACAATTCTATCGGCTTCTGCACACCATCAATCACAATAAAACAAAGAACTGGTTCCGTCACTTTATTTTTAAATGAAAACTTCCCTTCAGCCAGGGTGGTATTGGCCCATTCAGTAGGCTCACCGTTTTTGTAAAGGGTGATCTTGGTGCCGTTGGTATAACCGTCCAGCTTTCCATTAATTGTAAAACCCGTTGTTTGGGTAAAGGCAAAAAGGGGACAGATCAAAAGAAGAAAGAGTGTTTTTTTCATATTGCTATGTTTTCAGGAGCCATTCCGGGCTTGGAAACCACAAATTTAGCCAAAGCAGCCGAAAGAAAAAGCCTGTTTAAGGCAAGATAGATGAAAGGAAAGACTTTGTGGATGCATTAACATCGGCACTGTTTTCCAGCGCTTTAATATAGGCCGAACCGATGATGCCCCCGGCGGCATGCTGACAAACGGTGGCAAACGTGGCCCTGTCCTTTATACCAAAGCCCACCAGCACCGGGTTTTGAAGCTCCATCGTCTGCAATTTTTCAAGATAAGCAGCGGCATCTTCCATGTTTTTCCCGCTGCCCGTAGTGGACGATGAGGAAACAGCATACAGAAAGCCGCTGCTGAGGCTGTCCAGTTTCTTCACCCGCTCTTCGGTTGTTTCGGGAGTAACAAGAAAGATAAAATCCAGCCCATGTTTGCGTATTACGGGGCCATATTCATTTTCAAATTCATGTTCGGGCAGGTCGGGTAATATGAGGCCATCCACGCCAACTGCAGTGGCATCGGTACAAAATTGTTCAAAACCGTATTGCAGCACCGGGTTCATATAGCCCATCAGTACCACCGGTACCTGGATCTCTTTACGGAAGTCTTTCAGTTGCTCAAAAAGTATTTTGATGGTCATCCCGTTTTCAAGGGCTATTGCGCTGCTTTGCTGGATAACAGGCCCGTCTGCCAACGGGTCGCTGTAGGGCATTCCCAGTTCAATGATATCTGCACCATACTCCTGGAGTGCATTCATCACTGCGATTGTCGAATGCAGCGAAGGGTAACCAGCCGTGCAATAGATATTAAGCACACCTTTTCTTTTTTTATCAAATAGTTGGCTGATCCTGCTCATTATTGCATTGATTTCATGTAAGTACCCAGGTCTTTATCTCCCCGCCCGCTCAGGCAGATCACCACCACATCTTTCGGGTTGAAGTTGATCATCTTCAGCGCATGAAGGGCATGTGCCGATTCCAGCGCCGGTATGATGCCTTCCAGTTTAGCCAGTTCAAAAGCCGCATTCAATGATTTCTTATCAGTTGCACTCAGAAAGGTGGCCCGGCCGCTCTCATGAAGGTTTGCATGCAGCGGACCAATACCGGGATAATCCAGCCCGGCAGAAATACTATGCGGCTCCACCACTTGTCCGTCTTCCGTTTGCATCAGCAGGCTTTTACTGCCATGTAGTATACCTGGTGTGCCGAGTTGTGTCGTTGCGGCGCTTTTACCACTGTTGATACCTTCACCCGCAGCCTCCACGGCCACGAGTTTTACAGAAGGTTCGTCCAAAAAATGATAGAAAGCCCCGGCTGCGTTGCTTCCGCCGCCCACACAGGCAATCACATACTGCGGCAATTCACTTCCGGTCTTCTCCAGCAATTGCCACCGCATTTCCTCACTGATCACACTTTGAAAACGGGCCACTATATCCGGATACGGATGCGGCCCTACCACGCTGCCGATGATGTAATGCGTATCCACAGGATTATTGATCCAGTCGCGGATCGCTTCATTGGTGGCATCCTTCAATGTTTTACTGCCGCTGGAGGCGGGTATCACCGTGGCACCCAGCATTTTCATCCTGGCCACATTTGGTGCCTGCCGTTCTATGTCCTTTTCTCCCATGTACACAATGCACTCCAATCCTTTCAAAGCACAAACTGTGGCTGTTGCCACACCATGCTGACCGGCCCCCGTTTCGGCGATGATCCGTTTCTTACCCAGCCGCTGTGCCAGCAGTATCTGGCCGATGGTGTTGTTGATCTTATGTGCACCGGTATGACAAAGGTCTTCCCGCTTCAGGTAAATGTTTGCTTTATACCGGTTGCTTAATCTTTCTGCAAAATAGAGTGGTGTTGGTCTTCCCACATAGTCTTTCAGCAGTTGCTGAAATTCTTTCTGAAAACCCTCCTCATACATTATCTCAATATACCTCGTACGCAGCTCCTCCACGTTGCGGTGCAGCATTTCGGGAATGTAAGCCCCGCCAAACCGGCCGTAGTATCCATGTTCATCCGGCGAGAGGTATGATTGCTTGTCGTTCATTCGTGATAATTATTTTTTACCCGGCTGCAGTGCACATGGCATCGTCTGTTGCGTCGCACTCTTCATCGTTCCGTTTTCATGGCATCAAAACCCCGTGCGAATTACTACCTTCAAAAACAAGATTTCCAGAACATCAGTCATCCTCCTTCCCTAATTACCTCTTTATCTCCTTCACTCTTTTTACCTCTTAGCTTTTACTTCAACCCCATCTTAAACTGCAGCACCTTACTCATATCTTTCACCCCCGGTGACAGTTCAAACCTGCTGTTCACATCCACACCAAAAAAATCAGGATGCTTAAAGGCTTTTACCCTGGATGCATCTTCCACACCAATACCTCCACTCAGGAAAAATGGTTTTTCAATTTTTGCTTTCAGCAGGATGTTCCAGTCAAACTGTTTGCCTGTTCCACCAAGACTTTCTTTCAGCCCTCCTGTATCAAAAAGGTAGTAATCACACACCGCATCATAAGGCGCCACCAGTTCATCAATATCTTCATCACCGCTTATCCGGAATGCCTTGATCACCTCCACCTCTGAGCCGAGATCTTCACACATTTCAGTGCTTTCATCGCCGTGCAACTGCACTACTTCAAGGCCGTAATCATCGATAGCATCCAGCACATCGATCATCTCCGGGTTTACAAACACCCCGGTTTTCTTAAGGTCAAAATCCGCTTTTTTCACTTCTTTCTTTGGCAGCTTATCCCCCACATACCGTGGTGAATCTTTATAAAAGATCAGCCCGGCAAAATCAATATCCAGTCCGTCAAGCTGCTGTAATTGTTTCAGTTCTGTTATACCACAAACTTTAATATTCATATTTTCCTCCTGTTTCCCTTTCGGGAGATTTTATTTTAATTGAGTGATAAAATCTGCAAATGCTT
>JAEUVM010000633.1 GCA_016787125.1 Chitinophagaceae bacterium
CTGCCGTATTCATCCACAATAAAGGCAGAGTGTATCTTGCTTTCCTTGAATTTTTCCATCACCTGGTAAGGCGAGTTGTTTTCAGGAATGAAAAGCGCCGGCCGCATGATCTCTTTAAATAAAGTATTGTCCGGGCTCACATACAGGTCTTTGATGGAAACCACGCCTTTGATGTTATCGATAGTGCCATCACAGATAGGATAGGCGGAATGTGGTTCGCTGATGATCTTTTCCTTGATCTTATCTTCATTATCATCCACGCCAAACCAGATGATGTCGCTGCGGTGCGTCATCAGCGAGGTAATGTTGCGGTCGCCCAGGTGAAATACCCTTTCAATGATCTCCTGCTCTTTTTCATCAATTGTACCGGCTTCGGTTCCTTCAACGATCAGCGTTTTGATCTCTTCTTCCGTTACGGCATCATCTTTTGAACGTTTGATGTTGAAGATGCTGAAAAAGATATTGCTTACCTTATTCAGCAGCCACACAAACGGGTGGGTGATGGCAGCAAACGTATTCATCGGGCCGGCCACCAGTTTGGCAATACGTTCGGCCCGCAGCAACCCGATCCTTTTTGGAATGAGTTCACCAAAAATGATGGAGAGAAACGTAACGATCACCACGATGATAGTGGTGGCAATGGTATCCGCATAGGGCTGCAGAAAGGAAATTTTTTCGATGGAAGGCTGCAGGTAGCGGGCAAAACGTTCGCCGGAGTACACCCCCGTAAGGATGGCGATCAGCGTGATGCCGATTTGTGCGGCGGAGAGAAATTTTTCCGGATTATTGGCAAGTTCCAGGGCACGGCGGGCATTGTAATCACCCCTTTCGGCCTGGTGTTCCAGTCTTGATTTGCGTACCGACACGAGGGCGATCTCGGATATTACAAAAAGGGCATTAATAAGAATGAGCACCAGCAGTATAAAAATCTCCATTTACAGACCAGATTGGACGGCCGAAGATAACGAATCGCTTTTTGATGGTAAAAGAAGCACCCGGCAGGGGGAGTTTAATTCATTTTGTATCAATAGTTTTGCCCTGAAATGAAAAGGCGATATTTTACAACCATCAATCCTGTTCATGCCTGATGTGATTCAATCAAAACCGGTAAGATGGATGCTTTATACCGGTATCTTTTTCCTTGCAGTGATGACTTTGCTGCGGGTGATATTTCATTTTGTGTTCCGCCCGGCTGATGAAACGGGCAACTTTGCCTCCTTCTGGATGGGCCTCCGCTATGATGCCAGGGTGGTATGCATTTTCCTGCTTATTGTATGGATTGCCTGCCTTTTTCCATTCAGGCCGTTTGCAAACAGGATGGCCGGCAAAGCGCTTCTAATTTATACAAGGTTTTTTTGCTGGCTGCTGATACTTTTTTACACCTTCGATTTTGCCCACTTTGCTTACCTGCGCCTCCGGCTGAATGCAAGTGTGATGAGCTATGCCGATGACGGGGCTATATCTGCCAAAATGGTGTGGCAGAGTTATCCTGTTATTAAAATATTCCTGGGCTGGGCGCTGGCATTTACCCTTTTATTCTTTGCCACCAGGCTGCTGCATTGTTTGGTCGCCAAGGCAAGCAGCAAACGTATCAGGTGGAATATTATTACCAGCTATGCGATCGCCTTTTTCATTTTTGCAATAGCCATTTTTGGCAGGATGAGCAAGTTCCCGCTCCGCTGGAGCGATGCATACCGCCTCAATAGTGATTATAAAGCCAGCCTGGCACTGAATCCTTTCCAGAGTTTTGTAAGCAGCCTGAAATTCCGCAAAGCCGGCTTTGATGTGGCCGAAGCCAGAAAGTATTACCCGCTGATGGCAAAGGAACTCGGCATCAGCAATCCTGATTCAGTAAGCCTTAATTATCTGCGTGTAAACAAAGCCACTGATTCAGCCGGAACCAAACCCAACATTGTACTGGTGATCTGTGAAAGTTTTTCTGCCTATAAAAGTTCAATGTGGGGCAATCCGCTCAACACGACACCTTACTTCAACGAATTGTGCAAACAAGGCATTTTCTTCAATAACTGTTATTCGCCAGCCTATGGCACTGCCCGTGGTGTTTGGGCGCTGATCACCGGCGTACCGGATGTAACATTGTTCAAAACGGCAAGCCGCAATCCCCGCCTGGTGGATCAGCATACGGTGCTGAATGACATTAAGGGTTATGAGAAATACTATTTCATCGGCGGCAGTGCCAGCTGGGCCAATATCCGTGGTGTGCTGGAAGGTAATATTCATGACCTGCACCTGTACGAACAGGAAGATTACAAAGCCAAAGCCGTGGATGTTTGGGGCATCAGCGATAAGAACCTCTTCCTCGAAGCCAATGAAGTGCTGAAGAAAAAAGAAGGTCCTTTCTTTGCAATAATACAGACGGCCGACAACCACCGGCCTTATACCATACCCAAAGAAGACCGTCCTAATATCAGGCTGCGCAATTTTCCGGGAGATACACTGGTTAAATATGGGTTTTGGACAAACGAAGAATTGAATGCCTACACGTACATGGACTACACTTACAAAGTGTTTATGGATGCAGCAAAAAAGGAAAAATATTTTGACAATACCATTTTCGTTTTTGTCGGCGATCATGGTATCCGTGGTGTGGCGGGTGATATGTTTCCCAAAGTATGGACAGAGCAAAGTCTTACCCTCTGGCATGTGCCGCTGCTTTTCTACGCACCGGGCCGCTTGCAACCACAGGTCATTGACAGAAAAGTATCGCAGGTGGATATACTGCCCAGCGTGGCTGCACTCGCCAACCTGGAAGTAAACAACACCTCATTGGGCCGGAATATATTTGCCCCGCTACCGGCAGACAGTAGCGGCTTAAATAACCACACTTTCGTTTTTGATTTTGACAGAAGCCTGCTGGGCCTGGTGGGAGATAAATATTATTACCAGTACGATCTGAATACAAAGGCGGAAGGTTTCTATTCATTGTTAAACAATGATCCTGTAAAACCCGGCTTGCCCGCTGAACCGTTGCTTTCAGGTATGCGAAACCTGGCACGGGGGTATTACGAAACATCGAGATACCTGCTGTTTAATAATAAGAAGAAAGTAAATAAGTAGATAGGTAAATAAGTAAATAAGTTTTTGGAAAAGACTGGTCAGGCGGGATGGTCTGGTGACCGGAGCCCGAAAAACCTGTTGAATACCTTACCCGTGATAAAGCCAAAAGTGATACCTAACAGCGCTCCGCAAATGACATCAGAAGGATAATGCACTCCCACATACACCTGTGCAAAGGCAATGCTGCCCGCCCAGAAGAAGGCAAATCCCGGCCAGAAACGGAACAGGCGCCTGAATGAAAGAAAAATGAAAGTGGCCATACCGAAATGGTTGGCCGCATGGTTGGAGGTAAACCCGAAACCGGAGGGGCAATTAACCAGCAGGCGAAGGTGATCAAAAAATTCAGGGTTATTACAGGGCCTCGTCCGCTCAAAGGTGTATTTGAAACCTTTGGTGCCTGTCATATCGCAAAGAGCTATCGTAACGAGAAAGAATACGATCCACCAAAGGCCTTTTACCCCGAAATTGATCAATACAAATGCAATGAGAAAAATATACAGCGGCAGCCAGTAAACTGAATTTCGCAAAAAAGGCATTACCGCATCAAACACAGGATTGGTAAAACCGGTATTGATAACCCGGAAGAGGGAGTGGTCCCACTGGATCAGTGTATCAAGTAAACCGGCAGCCAGGTATATCATTGAACAAATGTAGTGGTTGAAAAGTAATAATTGCAGCCGGTAAGCAGCTAAAACAACCGGCAGGTTTTGTATACTGCACTAAATTACATTGTTTTGTACTGTTTCCCCGAAAAGGGAAACGGGTCGCCATGCTGGTAAAATACAGAATCCCTAAAACCCTTCTCTGGGTTTTCAACCTGTTGCTCATCTTTCTCCTGATATTCACTTTATTCAGGCTGGCTACTTTTTTGGCCTTCCGTCCAAAGAATATTTCATTCAC
>JAEUVM010000634.1 GCA_016787125.1 Chitinophagaceae bacterium
TCCCAATAACCCATTAACCAGATAACCCAATAACCCAATAACCTCCTTGAACGTACAGCTTTTCATACCATGTTTTGTAGACCAGCTTTATCCGCAAACTGCCTTCAATATGATAAAGGTGCTGGAGAAAGCAGGTTGTACGGTAAGCTATAATGAAGCACAAACCTGTTGCGGACAGCCGGCCTTCAATGCCGGGTTTTGGAATGAGGCCAAGCCTGTATGCAGTAAATTTCTGAAAGACTTCAGCGGTACAGATCCTATTGTAACCCCCAGTGCCAGTTGCGCCGGTTTTGTAAAGAATTACTATGGTAAGCTGTTTGAAAATTCTTCCATCCACAACGAGGTGAAAGAGCTTGGCAAGAGGATATTCGAATTTTCCGATTTCATGGTCAATGTGCTGAAGGTGGATGATGTAGGTGCTTCATTGCCTGGTAAAGCCACCTACCATGACAGCTGTGCTGCCCTGCGTGAATGCAGGATCAAAGGCGAGCCAAGGCAACTGCTTTCAAAAGTAAAAGGGCTGCAACTGACTGAAATGAATGATGTGGAAACCTGTTGTGGTTTCGGGGGCACCTTTGCTGTAAAATTTGAAGCTGTCTCTGTCGGTATGGGCGAACAAAAAGTGGAGAATGCCCTGCTTACCGGCGCTGCGTATCTTATCTCCACCGACCTCAGTTGCCTGATGCACCTGCAGGGCTACATCAATCAGAAAGGTTATAACCTGCAAACCATGCACATTGCAGATGTACTGGCCAGTGGCTGGTGATCATAATCCTGAGAAATAATCATATCCCTTTTTATCAGCCCAGTAATCGGGCGGGCGGCTGTTAGAGAAATACATATCACCGATTCGCTTCAGGCTTTTTACTCCATACTTTACCGGAATGATAAGGCGCACAGGATAGCCCTGTTCCATAGGTAGTGGCTTACCATTTAATTCATAACAAAGAATGGTTTGCGGGTGCATGGCACTCAGCATATCAATGCCCACATAGTATTCTTTATCCGGTGTGCTCAATCCCAGGTATTCCATAGCTGTCTCGTTGGTAAGACCATAGGCTTTTACAAAATCGGCAAAACGAACACCACCCCAATTGGTGATCTGGCTCCAGCCTTCGATACATTTAAAGTTGAAAGTGATCTCCACCTTAGGCAGTTTCCGGATATCATCAAGTGTAAGTTTCAGTGTATCACCGCTGGCTTTTATCACATTCATTCTCCAGTTGGCAGAGTCGAAGGGAGTTTTAAGGCCAAGAAAACCGTTTACCCTTGCCGGGTTGGCTGCTTTTGACTTAGGATATTCCTTGGTAAGGTGTTTATCAGACAGCAGTCCGTCAAAGATTTTTTCATTCGTATTTAACACGGCCCTGATCGGTGCACTCGTCTTCCCTGAGTCGGAAGGGCGGCTGCGCAACCATTTCCATCCCCAAAAGGCAGCACCTGCCAGTACAAAGAAAAAGAAGAAGGACAGGACAGTCTTTTTTAGTATCAGCTGATCGGTATTCAGCTTTTTGTTGGCAGTAAAAATGGTCTGAAAAAAATGTGACATACGCTTATTTTGATTTTTCAGTAGTAACCGGTGGTGTCTCTCCTGCAACAGGGGTCTCTTTTATTTTCTTTACCTCGAAACCAGTGATCATTGCACGGAAATTATTCCAGCCGGCAAGTATAACCTGTACAATATGGACCAGGAAGAATAATACATACCCGATGGTTAAAACAAAATGTATGATCCTCGCCGCTTTATAGCCACCCATCATGGAACAAAGCCAGCCCAACTGAACAGGTTTATAGATTGCCAGCCCGGAAAGAATAGAACCGATACCCATAACGATGATAGCTGAATAGGCGATCCGTTGTGCCGCATTGTACTTACCCTTGACAGGCGGAGCAGTTTTCCGGATGCGCAGGTCGTGCAGCAACACCTGCCAGGCTTCTTTAAAAGATCTTCGCTGCGGCAACAGGTATCGCCATTCTCCTGAAAAGAGGGTGTAGAGAACGTAGGCAATACCATTCAGGAAGAATAGCCACATAAATACAAAATGATAGGCCATGCCTTCGGAGAGGCGGCGCTCAATATGAAGGGCTTCATAAAAGGATTGCGGGAAGAATTTGAGCAGGGTAAAATTGCCGAAGCCGATCCGGTACACATCATTCGCCCAGTAAATAAGCAGGCCGCTCCATATCATGATACCCAGTACCGGGAAATTGATCCAGTGAAACCAGCGGATAGCCAGCGGATGTTTTTTGACTATCATCTTTTTCATAGAAACCGTGGTTTGGTGTATTAAGTTACGTAAAAATAGGAGGGGCGGAGTTTCCGGAATGTCAGCCAGCTTGCAAATACAATCAATCAGAAGCTGGCGCTTAACAAGAACGGCCTGCTTTCCCGAAAAAAGAAAGCCCCGGGTTTATGATAAACTCCGGGGCTCACAGGTTCAAGGTTCAGGCTTAATTATTTCGGCATTACCACATGATCTATTACATGAATCACTCCGTTGCTCTGGTATACATTCTTGATAGTGATGTTGGCCATTCCGCCTTTCTCATCTTTAAGCATGTATTTACCGCCTTTTTTCATGATCCAGAGTTTGCCTCCGGCTACGGTGGTCAGTTCAGCAGTACCATTGCCTTTTTTGATCCACTCGTCCAGTTCCGCAGTGCCCAGTCTTCCGGCTACCACATGGTAGGTGAGAATACCGGTAAGGGTGGCTTTGTTTTCAGGTTTTACCAATGTTTCCACAGTGCCTTTGGGCAGCATATCGAAAGCAGCATTGGTGGGAGCGAAAACGGTAAACGGACCCGCACCCTGCAAGGTTTCCACCAGGCCGGCAGCTTTTACTGCAGCGACGAGGGTGGTATGGTCTTTAGAGTTGACGGCATTCTCCACAATGTTTTTAGAAGGATACATCTGCGCTCCGCCTACTTCAACGGTTTTTTCATCCGACATTGTTTGGGCTTTGGCCACACTAAAAGAGAGAACCGCTGCCAGCACCAGGCTGGTGAATTTTAAAGCTTTCATGATTGTAGTTTTTATGGTTTAATTATTTATTCCGGGTGGAACAGGTACAGATACGATGACAGGTAAGATTGTGGATTGATAAAAAATTAAAAAAAGTAGTTCACATCCCTGTAAATTTGAAAACCGGATTTAAAAATTTACCGTATGGCATACTGGCTTGCAAAATCAGAACCCTCCACTTATAGCTGGGACGACCTCATCAAAGAAAAGCAAACCTGCTGGAGCGGGGTGCGCAATTATGCTGCCCGGCTGCACCTGCGCAGTATGAAGAAAGGCGATGAGGTGTTTTTTTATCATAGTAATGAGGGTACAGATATTGTAGGCATAGCCAAAGTGGTAAAGGAAGCCTACCAGGATCCCACCACGGAAGATGATAAGTGGGTGGCGGTTGACCTGAAGCCGGTGAGGAAATTAAAAAAACCGGTAACACTTGAAACAATAAAAAAAGATAAACGCCTGGCACAAATGGCGCTGGTACGGATTGGCCGGCTTTCCGTACAACCCGTGACAGATGAGGAATGGGCCGTGGTGCTTGAACTTGCAGGAGAGTAATGATTGAATAATATCCAACCCGACAACCTCTCCGTAAATACGCAATTAAGAAACATTAAATCTTAAATATCTCCCTCCCCGGGT
>JAEUVM010000690.1 GCA_016787125.1 Chitinophagaceae bacterium
GGAGGATGCGTTTTATTTTTTCCATCATGAGAACAAAATTTCAAGAGACAAGAAACAAAAAAATAAAAGACAAAAGTCAAAAAACAAGAGACAAAAAAATAAATACAAATACAAAAATCTAAATCACTGCACTTCGTATGCAGCTTCATTTACACCCGCCAACTTTGTTTGGGGCACGCATTTCCCCATTTCCATATTTTCACATTCTCTTCATTTCCACATTTTCATATTTCCCCATTTTCACATTATATGGTCCACGTTTTCAGTCCGTGCTCCGTAAACTGGTAATTCCGATGTCTTCCACCAAAAGGTTCCAGGCTTTTGATAACCCCGTACTTCGTATTGCCGGGGCAATAGAATACCATGAATCCGCCTCCGCCGGCGCCGGATATTTTACCACCGGTGGCGCCTGCTTTTTTCGCTGTTTCATAAATGTCTTCCATCAGCGGGTTGCTGATGCCTTCTGCCATCTGTCTTTTTTGCTGAAAGCCATAATCTAAAATTTCTCCTATCTCGTTCAGCCGTCCTTTCAGCAGGGCTTCTTTCATCATCTGTGCCTGCTGTTTGAGCTGGTGCATGGCTTCGATGGACTTCTCTTTCTTATCTGTTACGTTGCTGCTTTGCTTTTTGATGATCTCGGCGGATTCTCTGCTGGTGGAGGTATAATACAGCACCAGGTTGTTTTCCAATTCAAAGAGATGTTGCTCTTTTACCCGCAGCGGGTTCACGATCACTTTATCGTTGCCGTAAAACTCCATGAAGTTGACCCCACCGAAGGTGGCTGCATATTGGTCCTGCCGTCCGCCGGCGAGGGCGAGGTCTTTTCTTTCTATTTCGTAAGCATAGTGGGCAATGTCATACTCACCCAATGGCAGGCGCAGCATTTCGGTAAAGGCGCCTAAGATGGCCACCACGAGAGTGGAAGAGGTGCCGAGGCCGGAGCCTGCTGGTGCATCCACATAGGTGGAAAGGCGAAAGCCCTGTTCTTTGATGCCGTAGTCTTTCTGTACCCGGTTGTACACTCCTTTGAGCAGGTCGAGTGTTCCGTTGATGGGAAGTTGTGCATCCCAGGTGTGGGTCTCTGACTCACCACGATCTATCGCTTCGATGATGATCTTCTTTTCTTCCAGCGGTTCGATAGTGGCATTGGCATACAGCGAGATGGTGGCATTGAGAATGGCGCCGCCATACAGGTCGCTGTAAGGACTTACATCGGTGCCGCCACCAGCGAGGCCGATCCGCAAGGGTGCTTTACTTCTGTAGATCATGGTTTAGTCTGCCGTTTTTTCTTTTTGTACCCAAAGATATTCCGCAAAGCCCATCAGGTCCCATAAAACATTTCCCTGCACATGTCCTTTCTTAATCAGCGACAACAAGGCCCTTACCGGCAGGGCAATTATATAGAACCAGTTTCGCCTGGTGCCTCCTTCAAGGTAGCGGCAATGGTTTGCTTCAAAGATGGTACGCAGTTCGGGCACACTGTACACCCGTACATGACTTGCATCGTCTTTAAAGTTCAGCGTGCCTTTCATGGAGGGGAG
>JAEUVM010000719.1 GCA_016787125.1 Chitinophagaceae bacterium
TTATAAAGAAACGATGAAGGAATGGGCTGCTGCCGGCATTACCACCTTTTCATTGGATATGCTGCCACGCACCACCCGTGCGCAGGCGATGGATGTACTGAGTTCGCAGGCTAATATTGCCGGGTATAAAGCCGTGCTTACCGCTGCCAATACCTACAGCCGTTACTTCCCGATGTTTATGACTGCGGCGGGCAGCATTGCACCGGCCAAAGTGCTGATACTGGGTGCCGGTGTGGCCGGCTTACAGGCCATCGCCACTGCTAAGAGGTTAGGTGCAGTGGTGGAAGTATTCGACACCCGCCCGGCGGTGAAGGAGGAAGTGATGAGTCTTGGCGCTAAATTCATCGAAGTGGAAGGCGCTGCTGATGCCAGTAAGGCCGGCGGCTATGCCGTAGAGCAAACAGAAGATTTTATGCAGCGGCAGAAAGCAAAGATCGCCGAAAGCATTGCCAAGGCAGATATTGTGATCACCACAGCACAGATACCGGGCAAGAAAGCGCCCATACTGGTAACCGAAGAAATGCTGCACCAGATGCGCAACGGATCGGTGATCATTGACCTGGCGGCAGCAACCGGAGGCAACACACCGGTAACGAAGAACAATGAAACCGTGCAGTACAATGGAGTGAGCATTGTGGGCAATTCATCGCTGCAATCCACCATGCCATCCGATGCCAGTAAAGTGTATGGCAAGAATGTGCTGAACTTCCTGGCGCTGATCACCACCAAAGATGGAGCACTGCACCTGAACTGGGAGGATGACCTGGTGAAAGGCTGCTGCGTGACGCATGATGGGGAGATGGTAAATAGATAATAGATAATAGTGGGGTGTTCAAAACCTGGAATGGCTTTCAACACTCGAAACTCGTAACTCACAACTCATAACTCATAACTTTCCCCCATGCTCGACTGGATAACCGCCAACCAACAGATGATCTACATAGTGATACTGATGATATTTGTCGGTATTGAAGTGATCGGCCGTGTGCCAAGTGTGCTCCACACCCCGCTGATGAGTGGTGCCAATGCCATACATGGCGTGGTGATCATCGGGGCGATCATTGTAATGGGTAAAGCAGAACATGATAATTACCTGGCACTGGGGCTTGGATTTCTGGCTGTGATACTGGGTACATTGAAT
>JAEUVM010000737.1 GCA_016787125.1 Chitinophagaceae bacterium
CAGAATCCTGCTGTGGAGCGGAATTTTTTCCTTCGTCTTCTTGCTTGCAAGTTGTGGCACCACAGCGCATATTGAAAAAGACGATAATGCAGACTTCAGCCAGTACAAAACATTTGCCTGGATAGATAAAGATGGTGAAGGAGCCAGGGACCGTAATCACCGGAACGACCTTACCGAACAAAAAATCCGGGAGGCCGTGAACCTGGAATTGCAGAAAACAGCCGGCTGGCGGGAAGTGAAGAACAGGCCCGATGTATTACTCAGCTATGATGTGCTGGTGGAAGGAGGTACCAGGGAAACCAACAATCCTGTGTACTCAAGGCCTTTCTCAAGAGTGGTATATAACCCCTACACACGCCGGTACACCACCATCTATTACCCTTCTCAATTCATGGGCTACCGGACAGATGAACGCCCGGTGAAAGAAGGTACGGTTACCATTACCATGATTGATACCCGCACCGACAAAACAGTGTGGCAGGGATGGACCACAGAGGAAGTCAGCAACCGCAACCTTACATCAAGAGAAATTCAGAATAGTGTAAGGGCGATCTTCAAAAAATTCGACCTCGCTAAAAACTGATTCATAGAGGACGGTTTCAAATGCAGCCTCCCGCTTTTGGCGGGAGCTTTTTTTGTTTTGTTGAAAGGGTAAATTTAATAAGTGTTGCATATAGCATTGGTAGCTGGTTGTACAGGTTTTCATTGTTTCGTATAGAATGAGGCTTACACACCAGGTAAACAAAACTCAGACTCTGAAAAACTTTGCTTTCTCGACCAGGTCAGCGATTTTGTCAAATTCAATCTGTATATCTTCCCACTCGCTGCCGGCAAATACAAGTGAAAGGTAATAACCGGCTCTAAACCAGTTTTCTTCTTCTTTTGAAATTGGTCTTTTATCTTTTATGGCCAAATCAACCAGCGATAAAACGATATCTGCGGCGTTCAGATGTGTGCTGATTTCAGCAGCACCAGTTTTCAATATACGATATTGGCAAATCCGTATTCGGAGTTTATCCACCATTTCTGTTAATTGCATAGCATCTGTTATTTTTATGAGAGCACTTTCAGATTAGCTTATATAAGGTAACTGAAATCCTAAATATTAATAGTAAATAATTAAACCTTTCATCAGTTTATCCGTCTAACAGCAAGTTATTCTTTCGTGCTTACACCGACCTTTGTCCAGCACCCATTCTCAGATTCAGGAGCACGGCAATTACCCCCACTTATAGCCAACTTACAGGCAAGTTACAGGCAAGTTATAGGCATCTTATAGGCAACAAACCGGCCACTAACCCCGTACCAACCCCGTACTTACTCCCGACATACCCCCAACTTACCCCGTACGCAAAAGCCACCAACCCCGGTATCACAACCAATCAATCACAAAAAAGGCAGCCCGCAAAGGCTGCCTTTTACTTATATACCTATATACTTATATACTCAAAACTCATAACTCAAAACTCACAACTCCGAAACTTACCTCATCAAATACATCTTCCCATACCCCTTATTAAAGTACTTATCCGTCTTATCACCCGTGGCTGTGTACTTGTCAAGCGATTTACCATTCAGGTTCGTTACCACACGGTACAGGTAGATGCCATTGGCGAGTTTGCCACCAAATTGATCCGTACCATCCCACTTGAACTCGGTGATGTTGCGGCCGATGTGCAGCGGACCCAGTTCATCTTTGGTGATCTCTCTTACGATCCTTCCCGTTATCGTCATGATCTCTATCTTGATATTCTGCGGCACCTCACTGCCGGTGATCGTGAATACAAAGGCGGTTGATGTAGTGAACGGATTCGGATAGTTCAGCATGTTTGAGATCATTGGTTTATTGATCACTTCAAACACCACCCGGTATTCAATGGCGCCGGCGGCATTGTTGCTCCTGTCTTTTCCGGTTACGATCATTTCATACTCTCCATCCTGGGCGAACCAGGGCTTGAAGTTGATCGCTGCTGTATTGTCGTTGTTCGGGGCCTGCCCTGCCGGGGTAAACCGTACCGTGTCATTATTGAAATAGAAACGGCGCAGCGATCCATCCGGGTAACGCACCTGCAGCGTCAGCAGCGACGTATCATCCAATGCCATCCAGCGTGATTCATCTTTCAGTTTGATGATGATATCCGGTTTGGAGGATACTATATCCCTGTTCAGTATATGCACGCCATCGAAGGTTACATCCAGCAGCGGGTTCAGGCTGTCGGGTTTTACATACAGGTTGCGGTAAGCAAAGTTGTTGAAGTGGTATTGCTCCGGCTGGTCATTATCCGGGTTTGCTTCTATGTACATGGTATTGGCGCCCGGCAGCGTGGTGGTGTTTACCAATGCACCGATATTCAGTGTATCATTAGGAGCTGAAGCTGCGGTAAGCAACGGTCTGCGCTTTGGCAATGGTATAATATGCGGCACATTGTTGCGGTCGGTGATCACCATCTTCACCTTCAGGCTGTCGAAGGCCACCTCGCTGATGTTTTTAAAGGCCACTTTAAAGTCAAGCGGTTCACCAACTTCCACCGTGTCTTTTACATTAAGGTACAGGTTGGCTGCGATGGCGCCTTCTGGTGCAGGATCATAGGTTAGCCGCCAGTATCGCAACTGGTAGGGTGTGAAGTTTGTATTATCTGCCGTTCGGAGCCGTAAGCGCATAAACGGATAAACTGTTGCACTGGCTGAGGATACATCAAAATTCTGCTGTGCAGTGGTGAGGCCGCTGAAAAGCACCTGCTCAGATCCGTCCGTCCTTCTGCCGATCACATCTACTGTGGCTGTATCACCCACAGGGTCGCCGCTGCCACGCCAGATCAGGTTCTTCCATGCTTTGGCCGGACCAAACACCGGTGAGGTAAGATGACCAACCGTGTCGGGTGTTGGCATCAGCAGGGTCAGGCTGGGTCTGTCCATCGAATCCCTGGCCACCATCCATACAGGAGTGAATGAGGGATCATTCTTTTTATAGATAAACACCCAGGGTCTTGTTTTGTAAAATGAATCGATACCTGTAAACCCTGCATTCAGCAGATCATGGTAAAGGGATTGTCCGGCACCCCAATAGGTTTCATCCGCCCGCCAGTCTGCCGCCCAGGCTACCGGGAAGCCATAGTTTTGGCCGAGTGTTATGTTGCGTACTATTACATAATGCCCGTTGGGCACATGCGTGTTTATAAAATTGCGGGCCTTTCTGCGGCCAGCAGTATCTCCGTAAGGATACTCAAATGCATGTATCCTGGTTTCTGCAGGATCGCAGTTGATCGGACCACTTTCATATTGCCATACACCGGGTGATACCTGCTGGTTTATCCAG
>JAEUVM010000010.1 GCA_016787125.1 Chitinophagaceae bacterium
TTTATAGTCTTTAGTCGGTAGTTTATAGTCTTACAACATCTCCACATTTCCTACATTACCATCCAATGGAGATCAATCTTAATTATGTATCCGGCAACTCCCTCCCCAGGGGAGCCTGCCTGCCGGTAGGCAGGGTTAGGATGGGCCCACATCTTCAAATTTTCAAATCACCATATCTCCAAATCATCTCCTTTCTCTCCTGATAAAAACCTGCATTTTAACAATTGACTGTAACACTTCGAAAATTGAATGTAACACTTCAAAAATCGAATGTAACACCGCAAAAATTGGATGTAACACCGCAAAAAACGATTGTAAAGCGCTAAAAAGGGTTGTAGAAGCGCAAAAAACGTCCGTAACAGCGGTGAAAAGCAATGTAATATGCTTGTAAACGATTGTAATGGTGCAAAAAAGAAAAACAGATGGGCAAAAAAGGAAGGTAGATGCGGAATGAACTGTTGTAAGACACTATTTAACCGTTGTAACACACCATAAATCCAATGTAATGGGGCAAAAACGAAATGTAAGGCGCCATTTTACGAGAGTAACCTGCCATTTATTCAATGTCGGCGACAGAAAAAACGCCCCTGACAATCATTTTTTCAAAAAAAGAGGCTTTTCACTGATTGTAACACGCTGTTTAACCACTGCAAATCATTATTTTTTATGGGAAGGGGGCTTTTTTTAAAAGTTACAGAGCGATCTATCCAATGTAAGAACCCATATTTTCAATGTAAGAAAACGTTTATTAGCTGTTCAATTATTGGGAACGGGTTGGTATTATGTTTAAGGTTTAAAGTTTAATGTTTAAAGTTGTCGTGATAATCCGGAAAGTATTCACTCTTCTCAATTGCAAAACAGGCCGGGGCTTTAGCGGCATTCCGATCTCTGAACCCAGACACCGGACACCCGACACCAGACACCCGACACCCGATACACCCGTCAACCGTCATCGGTCAACTTTTCTCCGGGTATTGGCGAAAGTGATTAGCAGTAAAACTTTTTTTTGTTTGTTATGAATAAAGGGATTTTAAAAAAGCGAAAGTCATGGAGTTTGAAATTTTCGTATATTTTTGAGTTGTGTGCAATCTTCCTTAATATTCAAGAAATCAAAGTGCTTCAATAATGCATCTAGTCAGACGAATTATGTGTTTCATGATTTTCTTTCATGTTACCATGTTTTGTGGTATTGCGCAAGACACACTTAGACTTAGTATGTCGCCAACTGAAAGACTAAGTCGCCCATTTGGAACGATTCTTACTCTCCAAGTTGAAATCTTTGATGGCAAAGTGTTAAATGATAATCTCCATGATGGATCTTTTTTATTTAAAATAAAAAGCGTCGATAGTATAGCACTCCCAACTCCGATCCTGATGGAATTCAGAGACTACAGAATTGATTCATCTTACCTTCCAAAAGATATTATCGAATTGTATAAGTATTTTTATGTGAATGACTCTGGATTAAGATCAGATCAAAACAGAAAAAAGATAGAATCAAATTATGTCGGACGAAAGTTTACTGTAGTGGGATATGAAAGAGGAGAGTTCGTCGGCACACCAGCAGGTGTATGGGATTATCAAACCGGCACAAACGTACCTTTTCACTTTCGGCACATTTTTGTTGTCATTGCAGTATTGTCTGAAAATGATTGGCGCAGTTTGCAAGGGAGTTTTAAAAATTAACAACTGCACCCAAAATTGGGTTTTCTGCTATGCTGGCTGACGAATATATCCTCAAGTTTTCGATATCAGCAGCGGTTCGGGCTGACCGAATTCTATTGGGCTTTTGTTCTTAACTTCATCATCAGTAATTCTATTGGGCTACAGTTCCGGGCTGGACGAATATGAACTCCAGCACAGCATAAAGCCCTGCTCGTCAGACTGTGAAAAAACGTTTCTACTAATAAATTTCTGTTTGTACAATTTGATTAGAGAAGAAGTAAGGCTTATTTAATGATCCTTCATATACAACAAGCGTGGTGACAGCAAATTCAGGAGTGCCGCATTTGTGTCGCAAATAAGTTTGATAAGGCCCTTTTTTACAGTGCAAACTATCTTATCATAGTTTGGTTTCCATTTTTTGATGGCTTTCAGCATCTTGTCGAAGCCAAGGATATTTTTGGTGCGCAAGAAGTTGTAACAAAACATGATCAGGTTCATTTCTCCATTTACTTTTTCCAGTCCTTTCAACAGGGTGTGGGTAAAGCCCCAGTGCCGCTTGATGCTTCCGAAGGGATGCTCGCAGATGGCCTGCCGTCGTTTGTAATAGTGCGGGTTTTGTTTGATGTTGTTGTCATTGATGTCCACCGCATCCTGGTACTCGCTCCGGTGGATGATGCGTTTGGGAAGTTTGGTACACTGGTGTTTTAAGGAGCAGGTTTTGCAGGCATTGGTGCGGTAGGTTTTAAACCGGTAACTTGTTTCGCCGGCATCACCGTTTTTATTATGCCATGTTCCAAGCGAGGTGAGCACTGCACCGGCGGGGCAGGTATAACTGTCTGAGGCAGGATCATAGTCAAAGCTTTCTGATAAGTACTCCTGCGCAATATGCTTTACGCCGGGCTGTTCTTTGTAAGCCACATGGGTGATCATATTATCCTGCTGGCACTGGTGCAGTTCTGCACCGGTATGATAGCCTTTATCGGCCAGCACCATCAGCGGGTCTGTTGGCTTCAATTGTAAGTTTTGTTTTGCCTGCGTGGCAGCCTGGTGCAGTGCTTTGCCATCATTGATGTTGGTGGCCTGGGTATGTACGATCAGGTTGTGTTTGTCATCCACGGCATTTTGTGTGTTGTAGGCCACTTCCACAATACTTTTTACAATGATGATGCTGCGGCTGTCGGGATCGGTGGTGCTGATCTGCCTGTCGGTGGTATCATCAAGCTGCTGCTGAAGGAGGTCGTATTTAATAGCCCGTTCTTTTAGTTTGGCCAGTCCTTCGTTTATTTTTTCTTTCTTTAGCAGCAGATCTTCTTTATCATGGTGGTGTTCCTGCTGGTCGAGCTCATCAAGCTGCCTCAGATAGCTTTCGGCTTTCTCTTTGATGAATTGCTGATGCTTATCAATCTTCTTCTGATTATAATTATTCTTTTTGCTGTTGACGGCTTTAAACTTACTGCCATCTATGGCGATGGTGGATTTGCCGAGCAGACCGCTCTCGCTGAGAAACTGCACATAAAGGCGGAACATATTACAGAGTGCCAGGGGGTGTTTTTTTCTGAAGTCGGCGATAGTGTGATAGTTGGGGGCGAGGTTCTGCAGCAGCCACCTGAGTTCGATGTTGCGCAAACATTCCTTTTCAAGTTTACGGCTGCTTCGCAGTTTATTGAGATAGCCGTAGAGGTAAAGTTTCAATAGTACCTGTGGTGCAAAGGGCGGACGGCCTTGCGGCTGTAATAGAGTGTTGGCGAAGCCGAGTTGAGTAAGGTTGAGTTTGTCAATGAAGGCGTCTATCAGTCTTACCGGGTTATCAGGTGCCACCTGCTCTTCGAGTGAGCTGAAGTAGCTTTGGCGGCGGTTATTCCCTTGTATGTATTCCATGCCTGTTTTGAAACAAAAATCATACAGGCTTTGCCTTCATTCACATTGTGTGTATATTTATAAAGCGGCAGAGGTTTTTTCACAAACTG
>JAEUVM010000014.1 GCA_016787125.1 Chitinophagaceae bacterium
GCCAGGCATACCAGCCGCAATTCAAACGGATTTGTTACCCGAAACACTCTTGCCACCAGGTGATTTCTGCCACTGAAAAACCAGCAGGCCCCGAATGGAATAAGAAAGGAACCCAGCAGGTTGGGCGCAATACCCAGCAAAAAGGCAAACGATCCTTCTGCCACCTGCATCGGACGGATGATGAACTTGATGGTCCATATCAGCAGCGTACCACCGATAACCAGCCACTTGCTGAGTTGCTTTAACTGCATGTAAAATATATAAGAACCTAAAGTAGCTTTTTTGTACGGGTATGTAATACCTGACAGCGGGTATTTTCAGCCGTTCTTCCAGGTTTTGATGAGGTAGCGTATCAGCAATACAAGGGTGGCAACGGCTATGATGTAAAACAGGATGGTATAGATAACCGGTTTGCCGGCACTATAGCCCAGTTCGTAGTAGAGGCCTGCAGTAACACAGGCCATCAGCCACAGCAGGCCAAGCGCCACGGAGTTCATTATTTTGACAAAAAACTGTTTGACGTTATCGTCCCAGTTAGCCATGTTAAAACAGTTGTAACCTGAAGGTAGAAAATTTGTATCGCCGCAGGGCGGAATGTTTAATACCACACTTGTTATTCTATCAGCAGTTGCCGGAAGCTGAGCGAATCGCCATTAAACACATTGAAATCCACCTTTGAAGTAATTCCATTCACCCGGCCTTCATCACTGTGCTGCCAGAAGGTCCAGCTCCGGCTGATGCGGGGTTCTTCGGGCTGGTAATAATGGGCGGCCCATAGCAGGTATTCATCAAACTCACTGCCGAGGTTGCGAATATAAAAATCCACGTTGGTATAAATGATCGGTTTTACACCATAGTGCTGCTCCACAACCTGCAGCCATTCCAGTACTTCGGTTCTTAATTGCGTAGCGCCGGTGCCATTGAGCTGCTCCACATCCAGTACGGGTGGCAGGTCGCCGGGTTCGAGTTTTACCTTATCGATAAAATTCGCTGCCTGTTCTTTTCCATCCCTTCCCGGCTGAAAGAAATGATAAGCTCCCCGTATCAATCCTGCCTTTTTACTTTTCTTCCAATTGCGCTCAAACTGCGGATCGGCCGATGTGGTGCCCTGCGTGGCTTTTATAAAGGCAAAGCTCATCCGGATCTTTCCCACCTGCATATTCTTCACTTCCTCCCAGGCTATTACCGACTGATACCTCGATACATCAATACCATGCACTTCATAGCCGCCGGGAATGAAGATGCCGAATGCAGGATAGCGGGTGTATTTTGCTTTATGGTATGAAAACCATTGCACCGCTATCAGCACCATCACGGCCAGCAGGAAAAGTGCGAGCAATGAAAATCCGATCCTCTTAAATCTCTTTCTCTGTTTGCGGGTCAGCATTGGTGCAGTAATGATTTTGCAGGCAAATATACCGGCAAGCAAAGGTTGAAATGATTCTTTCTGCCACTGATGCTTAAATTTGTTCAGCGCTCCATCAATCTTTAACAAAACCATGAACCCGGATATGACCGGCCGCATCTTATCCCGTTTATTACTGATACCTGCGTTGCTCGTCTGCATCTGTGCTGCCGCCACTATCAAACCGGCGCCGGGTGCTGAACTGAATTATACCCAGGTATTGTTTGAATACCCGGAAGTAAAAGGAGCTGACCGGTATGTGATCATCATCGAAAATGATGGCCGTGGTGCGGAAACACTCAGCTTCACCAATACCACACTTGCTTTGGTGGTTGATTCAGGATTACAGTTTGCCAACCGCTACCGCTGGCATTACCAGGCCTTCCGCAACAAGCAACTGGTGTTTACCAGTGAAGTATTTTATTTCAGCATTGGCTCCACATTTCAGACAGGTTCATTATGGTTTAAAGCAATGGCCGAAGAAACAGATCCTTCGAAATATAAAAAAGGGATCATCTTCCTCGATTACCTGGCAGTGGCCGTGAACCGGAAGGGTGAACCGGTATGGTACCTGCCGGTAAATAAAGACAGCCTGGAAAAACAGAAGACACGCAACATAAAACTTACTCCTTCGGGCACCATCACTTACCTGGATAATACAGATTGCTTTGAAAAAGACATTACCGGAGAAGTGCTATGGAAAGCGCCGAATGACGGACAGGTATCAGGAGATAAACAGGAGTACTATCACCACGATTTTTTTAAAATGAATGATGGCAGCTACCTCACGTCCGGTTACCGCTTTGTGCAGGAACGAAACCTGCTGGACACCAACCAGCCCTGCCGCTTCCGGTACAACACACTGATACAATACAACAAGAATGGTGAAGTAAGCTGGTATTGGGATGAGTCAAAACATGTAAGCAAGAAAGTGATATGGGGCGATAACGGTCCTTATGCAGATGAAGTAACGGGCACCCACCTGAATGGTGTGGCATACTACCCGCCTGACGATGCCTTTATCCTCAGCTTCCGGGATAATTCATCGGTGCTGAAGATCAGTCATGCCACCGGTAAAGTGCTATACAACCTGGGCGATTCGTTGTTGAAATATAACCCTGGCAAAACACCTTTCTCCGGTCAGCATGGCCCTTCGCTGCTTCGCAATGGCGGCATTGTGGTATATAATAATAACCTGGAGCGCAGTGGTAAGAGCACGGGCCCTTCCTACCCGGTGATCAGGGTGTACAGCCAGCCTTCGGCAAAAAAACAATCGGCATTGACCTGGGAATATGAATGTGTGTCGCCCAAATACCCCGATGGCATCCGTGGAAAAGAAGGCTATGCTTCGCAATTACCTTACAGCGACAACCTGCTGGTATGTATGGGCGGGGCCAATTTTATTTTTGAAGTAACCCCTGCTAAAAAAGTAGTGTGGCAATGTGCCTTTCAACGCTATGATGAAGGTAATGCGCAATGGTTGGATGTAAACAATTACCGTTGCAGCTATGCCGCTTCGCTGTATCCCTGTTATTTTACCCTGCAGCATGGTGCATACAACAGTAAATCAAATATCGTTTCCCTTACACTTAATAATGAAGGCACGGAGGATGACCGCTACACGGTTAGCTTTTACAATGAAAAAGGAGAGCAGGCTGGTAAACCACAAACGATTTCTGTTCAGGCTGGCAAAAGCAAACCCGTTTCCATGCGGGTGACAGCAAATATGTTTCCGGTAAAAGTGCAGGCAGTATCCGTTACCAATCCCTCGCTGATCAAAGAAATGATTATTGAAAAATGAGTGGTGTCAGTAAGAAGGTTTCCACCCTTTTGCTTTCCAGTAATCAATGATGGGCTGGTAGGGGCCAAACTTATGTTGTGCTGCTGAAAAGGTATCCACAAAAGGTCCTTTACCATAATCAATGGCTTTATCTGCCGGGCGGGGATAGTCAAATGTTTCCGGTGAAGGTCGTGGATGTATTCTGTCGTCATTTACAAATGCGGCCACATCAAGCGCTTCTTCATCCGTCAATACCGGTTTTTTCCAGGTGGCGGAGTCGTGTGGCATATTCGCTTTCAGCCAGCGGGCCATCTTTATCACCCGGTGCATGCTTGATCCCGGCTGGTATCCTTCATTGCCCCAAAGTGGCGGATAAGTGTATAGTTTTTGTCCCTCTGCTATTTTCCCCTCACCATTCTCACCATGGCAGCGGGCACAGCGGTTGGCATAGATCATTTTTCCTATTTCCGGATCGGCTGCACGCTGGGGGAATGTGATCGCCAGGTTCTGATCACCTTTACGGATGGCAGTGTCTTGTCCTGACTGATCATAGATCCATTTCAGGTAAGAAAGGATAGCGATCATTTCTTTACTGTCGTAAGGAATGGGTTTGCCATTATGCGGCCGCTCCACGCAGTTGTTCACCCTTTCGGCCAGGCTGAGCACTTTTCCTTCACGGGGCCGGTATTGCGGATAGCGGCTATGACTGAGAATGAGATTGAATGAAAAAGGTTTGGTGCCGGCATCCTGGTGACAGTTGGTGCAGTTCATCCGGTTGCCGGTGTATCGGCCGTTTATTCCTTCTGGTCCGATATAATAAGCGGTATTGATCAGCAGTTCACGGCCATAACGTACAGCATTGCCAAATGTATCATGAGGAATGGCGCTGGTATCAGGAATGGCAAGCATTTTCTCTTCTTTAGCGGACAGGCCGGGTTTACTCTTTTCGCTGCACTGTACTAATACAAGTATACAGGCGGGCAATACAAATAAGCTGATTATAAAGGCTTTCTTCATGCGGCACTCAAAATACTTTCTTTTCATCAAACACATTTCATATTATAAAAAGAAGCCTTTCAGGGGCAGGTATTGTATAACTAAAATGAATTTCATAACTTTTCAGGAACATTAACCAAAACACCTGCTATGAAAAGAGCGCTGCTGCTCCTTCTTGCTGCATGGCTTATAGCCCCTGCATTTGCACAAATCAACAAACAAAAAACTGCTCCGGTACAACCTGTACGGTGTGCCACTCAAGAAGCACTTGACCGCCGGTATCAGACCGACCCGCTGTATAGGGCGATGATAGATCAGCGGGAAAGGGATTTCCGGCTCTGGCTGGCCAATCATCGTAACAATGAAGTGCCTGCTGCCGATGCGCTTACGGGTATTGTCACCATTCCCGTGGTGGTGCATATCGTATTGCCCAACCCGGCAATAGTAACAGATACAGATGTGGAATACCTGATCAACCGGCTGAACCTTGATTTCTCCGGTCTGAACCCAGACAGTACGAATGGTACTGCTTTTTATCCTGTGAGAGGACATTCGCTGATCCGGTTTTGCCTTGCCAGAAGAGACCCCAGCGGCAACTATACCAGTGGTATTGAAAGAAGGACAGGCCCCGGAACTATCGGCAGCGGTGAGCCCCAGGCCATTAAGAGTTTTGGCACCGGCGGTCTGAATCCCTGGAATACATCGCTCTATTATAATATTTGGGTAGGAACAGCGGGTGGACTGCTAGGTATTGCCCCTGAGATAGGACCCGGTACAGCCGCCTCTGATGGTGTATGTATCAACTACCAGGCTTTTGCCAACAACCCCTGCTATACCATTGGTGCCTTCAACCTTGGACGTACGGCTGTACACGAAATAGGACACAATTTTGGTTTGTACCATACTTTCCAGGGAGGATGCTCTGCCACCAGTGATATGGGCCAACTGACCAGTCCGGGCTGTGCCCTTCCCGGCCCGATACTGTCCCTTCCGGATGATACGCCTGGTCAGTCGGCTTCGACAGCCGGTTGTCCTTCGGGTATCGTTGCTGCCGGTTGTGCCGGTTCGCCCAACCCACCCGGCAAGCAGTACCAGAACTATATGGATTATACCGATGATGCCTGCTATTCCATGTTTACCAATACACAGGTGGAACGAATGCATTGGGTAACTGAAAACTGCCGTGCCGGGTATCTGACATCCAATGGATGCCAGCTTCCTGCCAGCACGGTTCCGCTGGATGCTGCTGCTATAGAAGTGATCAGTCCTACTGGCTCTGAAGTAGTGGGGTGCTCTGTTATCAACTATCCCCTAAGTGGCTGCAGTGGCGCATTTACACCTAAAGTACGGATCGAAAACCGTGGTTCCACCACACTTACTTCTGTTACTGTTCAGATGACACTGAACGGAACGCCTCTTGCTCCGCAAACTTTTTCCGTAAATATTCCTTACGGCAAAAACACCGTAGTTACATTGGCTGCTGCCACTGCTATTCCCGGTGCCAACACGATCTCCTTTACTGTAAGTAATCCCAATGGTGGCGCTGATGGTAATGCTGCTAATAATACCATTGCTATCAACCCGACCTTTACTCCTCCGGCCGCAACGGCACTGCCTTTTGCACAGAACTTTACAGGCGTTACTTTCCCGCCGGCAAACATGACCGTTGTTAACCCCAATGCCAATAATACTTGGGTAAGAAACGCCAACGGAAATGGAAATGCTGGCTCTGCCTTTATTGATAACTATAATTTTAATCTCGTCGGGCAGCAGGATGACCTCAGATCTGTATTGCTGACAGTTCCTTCCGGAGTGGATTCACTTATATTAACCTTTGACCTGGCACACAAGAATTTCCCTGGTTTGAACGACCGGTTGCAGGTGCTGGTGTCCTCCGATTGCGGAACTACATTTACAGCCTCTGGAACCAACCCCATATTCGACCGCTCTGGTGCTACACTGGCAACGGCAGGTTCTTCTACTGCTAATTATACTACGCCGGCCGCAGGTGACTGGAGAAACCAACGGGTTGCCATCTTTGTTGGCACCGGCTCACCGTTCGCTGCTTCTGGAAGTATTATAGTGGCCTTTCGTGAAACGAATGGCTATGGTAATAATATTTTCCTGGAAAACATCAACCTGTCGGCCAAGTACGACCGGGATATTCAGGCGATTGCCATACTCAGCCCGACAGGCACTTTGTGCGGCGGCAGCGTAACACCTTCTGTTACGGTGAAGAATAATGGTATTGAAACCATCACTGCCTATAAGGTAGCCTATAAAGTAGATAACGGAACACCAGTGGTATCACCAGTTATTTCCACACCGCTGGCACCGGGCGCCACCACCAACGTAACACTCGCCGCATTTACACCGGCCGCAGGCGCCCATACTTTTGCAGCATACACCCTTGACCCGGTAAGTGTATCCGGCAGCGGTGAGCAACTGCCCGCCAATGATACTGCCAGCAATACATTTAACGTATTGCCACTAGTGGCCAGCATCACCGAGAACTTTACAGTCGTTACTTTCCCGCCCACCAACTGGGTACTGAATAACCCGAACGCCAATAATACCTGGGTGAGAAATGCCAACGGAAACGGAAATGCCGGATCTGCCTTTATTGATAACTATAACTTCAACCTGACAGGACAGATTGATGAATTGCTACTGCCGCCCGTCAATACCACCGGCGCCTCTGTATTGTTTATTGATTTTGACCTGGCGCATAAAAACTTCCCCGGCTTCAATGACAGGCTGCAGGTACTTTATTCCACCGACTGCGGTGTAACCTGGCTGCCTACCAGCTTTGACCGTTCCGGTGCGGCGCTGGCCACTGCAGGTTCCTCTACTGCCAACTATACCACTCCGGCAGCAGCAGACTGGGTAAGGCAATCTGTAGCCATTAATCTCTGCACATCGCCGCAGCCCCAGGTGAGAGTGGCCTTCCGCAACACCAATGCGTATGGCAACAATATCTTCCTGGATAATATAAGTGTGGCTACCGGTGTACCCAATGTGGCACAACCGGCCAACCAAACTGTATGTAATAATGCTGCTACTGCGGCGGTTAACTTCACCGGCACTGTGCCAGGCACCACGTTCAGCTGGACAAACAATACTCCTTCAATAGGATTGGCTGCCAGCGGAACGGGTAATATTGCATCCTTTACAGCAACCAATACCGGGACAGCACCTGTAGTGGCCACCATTACTGTAACACCAGCTGTGGGTGCCTGTACCGGTACACCTGTCACGTTTACCATTACTGTAAACCCGACACCGAATGCGATAGCAACCCCCGCTTCTCAAACGATATGCACGGGCACTGCTATCACACCTATTGTGCTGACAAGCGGTGTTGCCGGCACCACCTATACTTGGACCCGTGACAACACAGCTACGGTAACAGGTATTGCTGCAAACGGCTCTGGTAATATCACCGGTACGTTGACCAATACCACCACTGCACCGGTAACAGTAACCTTTACTATTACTCCATCGGCCAATGGTTGTACCGGACCATCCACTACAGCCACAGTAACCGTGAACCCGTTGCCCACCATTACCTGCCCGGCGAACATCACCGTGCCGAGCACACTTGGTCTTTGTACAGCACCGGTAACCTATACACCAACAGCCACCGGTGTACCAACGCCCACATTCAGTTACAGCACTACCGGCGCCACCACAGCCAGTGGTTCAGGTACCGGCAGCGGACTGCTGTTCAATGTTGGTGTAACCAATGTAACCCTCACCGCCACGAATGCCTGTGGTGCCGCCAGTTGCTCCTTTACCATAACAGTTACCGATGCACAGTTACCGGTGGTAACACAGCAACCTGCTAACCGTACTGTATGTGCCGGCAGCAATGCCACCTTTAGTGTAACGGCCACCAATGCATTGAGCTATCAGTGGCAGCAATGGAATGGAACGGCCTGGGTAAATATCGCAGGGGTCACTGCATCCACTTATACAGTAAATAGTGTAACACAAAGCATGAACACCAACACCTTCCGTGCACAGGTGATCGGTCTTTGTACCACTGTCTCATCCGGCAGCGCCACTTTGTTTGTAAATCCGCTGCCCACTGTACTGATATCTGCATCGCCCACTCAGAGTGTGTTGCCCAACCAAACCACTACGATCACGGCTACTGCCAGTCCTGCCGGTGGCAGCTATGTATGGCTGTTCAATGGTTCGCCAATCAGTGGTGCCAGCGGCCCTGTACTGGGACCACTCGGTGTGGCTGATATCGGCGCCTACAGTGTGCGGTATACAGATCCTAACGGATGTGTTTCCACTTCTTCTATTATCAACATTACCGGCACGCCCAACACCAGGCTCTGGGTTTATCCCAACCCGAACAGGGGCCAGTTTGTGGTTCGCTATTATAACCAGGTCAACGAAACCCTTACGCTGAATATTTATAATTCACTCGGACAGCGTATCCTGCAGAAAGTGTTTGTAAGCACCACGCCTTACTCAAACATGGATATAGACCTGGCCGACCGTCACAGCGAGGGCGTATTTATTGTAGAGCTGGTGAACAGTGCCGGTGTGCAGGTGGGTGCAGAGAAAGTGGTGATCAGGCATTGATCCTTTTGAGGCATTGACTTCATCATACAAAACATCCCGCCGGTTGGCGGGATGTTTTTTTATAATAATAAAAGAGATATTGTCTATTCCACGATGCGCAGCTTGGCATAGTTGAGCATGATCTTTTTCTCGCCATTGTTTTCAAACTTTACTGTGGCGATCGGGTTGTGTGCAGCGCCTTCCATTTTTATTACCTGGCCAAAACCAAACTTCTGGTGCTCCACCTTCTGTCCTTCCTGCAGGTTCGAAGTGTCGCTGGCCACAAAATCAGCCGATGGCGTATGCTCCACCACTTTGGGTGGTAAGCCTTTCGGTGCAATATATGATGGCGTGCTGCCTGCTTTTTTATTCGGAGCAGGCCCATATCTTTTTTCCGCATCCTGTACCTCGCTGTCGCCCCAGCCCTTCATACGGTTGAAGGCAGAACCGCCACCCCATTTGCTCTGCATTTGATTTTTAGAACCTCCGCCGGCATAACTTCTGTCAAGGTGCTCTTCCGGCACTTCTTCGATAAAGCGACTGGGTTCATTTTGCACCAGCTGGCCAAACCGATAGCGTGTATTGGCATAAGTGATCCAGAGCCGTTGCTTGGCACGGGTGATCACCACGTAGAATAATCTTCTTTCTTCTTCCAGTTCTTCCCTGGTATTGATGGCCATGGCATTGGGGAAAAGCATTTCCTCCAGGCCGGCGGCAAACACGCAGCCAAATTCCAGTCCCTTGGCAGCATGTATCGTCATCAGTTTTACGGTATCAGCATCGGGGTCTTTTTCGTCTGCATCGGTAAGCAATGTTATCTGCTGTAAATAAGACGCAAGACTTTTATCCACCAGCTCTCCGTCTTCATTATCGGGACTTTCTGTCCATTCTTTGATAGAGTTCAGCAATTCCTGTATGTTCTCATATCGCTGCACCCCTTCGGTACTCTTGTCGTTGAAAAGTTCTTTTACCAGGCTGGTTTGTTTACCCACATGAAAGGCCACCTCGTAGGCATTGTTTTTTTGCAGCATACTGGCGAAGCTCTTTATCATGATCACAAACTCATCCAGCGCTGATAAAGTACCGGCCTTGAATCCATGCATCGCTGCATTTGCGAGCACATCCCACATAGGTATATTATTATCATTGGCGTACAGTACCAGTTTATCAATGGTGGTTTTGCCAATACCTCTTGCCGGATAATTGATGATGCGTTTCAACGCTTCTTCGTCTTTCGGGTTCACGATCACCCGCAGGTAGGCCACCAGGTCTTTTACTTCTTTGCGCTGGTAGAAGCTGATACCACCATATATTGTATAAGGTATGCCCATGCGTCGAAGGGCTTCTTCAAATGCACGGCTTTGGGCATTGGTGCGGTATAGGATGGCAAACTCCCGGTTGCTGTAGTGGTTGCGCAGCTTTTGTTCCTGGATGGTATCGGCCACGTACTTGCCTTCATCATTATCCGTCATGGTGCGCACCAGCTTTATCTTTTCGCCCTGGCCGTTGTCGGTAAACAATACCTTTTCTATTTGACCTTTATTATTGCTGATCACCTGGTTGGCTGCGGACAGGATGCTTTTGGTGCTGCGGTAATTCTGTTCCAGCTTCACGATCTTCACATCGTCGTAGTCTTTCTGAAACTGCAATATGTTTTCAATGGTGGCACCACGGAAGGAATAGATACTTTGTGCATCATCGCCCACCACGCATACGTTCTCGTGCATGGCGCCCAGCAGTTTGATGATCTCGTACTGTGCCGGGTTGGTATCCTGGTATTCATCTATCAGTATGTACCTGAATTTCTGCTGATATTTGGATAAGGCTTCGGGTACATTCTTCAGCAGCTCATAAAATTTCAGCAGCAGGTCGTCGAAATCCATGGCCCCGTTCTTAAAGCATCGCTTTACATAGGCATCATATATCTGGCCGATGGCCGGACGGTTAGCCCGCATATCTTCCTGCTGAATGCCATAATCATTGCGGTATTCGGCCGGGCCCACCAGTGCATTCTTGGCGGAAGAGATACGGTTATAAACGAGGTTG
>JAEUVM010000033.1 GCA_016787125.1 Chitinophagaceae bacterium
TCCCAACCTGCGTGATTATGATGTGGTGTTCTCCTTCCTCAACCAGCGCAAGCGCCTCGATCTCGGCGGCACCTATTTCCGCAGCAAGAGTAATATCGGCGCCATCCTGAACGGGTCAGACACGGTGGGGGCCAAAACATTTCAGAACTATTACCTCGCCGTACTTCGCTATCCTTTCGACAGGGTACGCAGCCTGCGGGCCACCATCGGACCCCGCTTCGACAGAACCGTGATCAATGCCGAAACGCTTACCTCCCTGCATTTCCCGGATATAAAAACCACTTACGGACAGGTTAGTCTCGAATACGTATTCGATAATACCAGCAATCCCGCACAGAATATCTGGGAAGGGCTTCGGTATAAAGTATTCTTTGACTTCTTTGCCCAGATGAATAAAGTAACCAATAGCAATGGCAAGTTCATCTTCAATGCCGGCTTCGATGCCCGTCATTACCTGCCGCTGTACCGCAACATTACCTGGGCCACCCGTGTGGCCGGTGATTTTTCGTGGGGCAAGCAAAAGGTCATCTATTATCTCGGCGGGGTAGACAACTGGCTGAAGCCAAAGTTCAACAATGCCAACACGCCTGATCCCGATGCCACGTACACGTATCAGTCACTCGCTGTGAACATGCGGGGCTTCACGCAAAACGTAGCCAATGGCAACAATGCAGTGGTGATCAACAGTGAGGTGCGGGTGCCGGTATTTTCATCCTTGTTCAACAAACCGATCAACAATGCCTTCCTCCGCAATTTCCAGATCGTACAGTTTGTTGATCTCGGCACGGCCTGGAATGGTTCCTACGATAAAATCGAGCGGCCCAATGTACGCTACACCGTACCGGGCAATCCGCTTACCATCAAAGTAAAGGCTGGTGGTATCGGTCCCTTCGCTGGTGGCTACGGCTTCGGTGCACGCAGCACCCTGCTCGGCTACTTCCTCCGTGTAGATGCCGCCTGGGAAATGAACGGTGTCTTCAAAGGCAAACCCATCTGGTACTTTGCAATGGGATTGGATTTTTAAAACAACAACAGATTAAAATAAAAAAACCTCCTGTGGTATGCGGGAGGTTTTTTTGTGACCAATTGAATTGTCAAACAAACGAATTTACCCGCCGCCACATTACGGAGAAAGCTGATCACCTGCATCCGATAAGCCCCTCTTCGGGAGGGGTTTGGGGAGGCTTCAGTTGCCAATCGCACAGCCCACCTCTCACACCTACCTCGCCGCCTGCCGGAAACGGTGGGAAGAGTCTCAGTTGCCAATCGCACAAATTTACCCGCCGCAGCATAGCGAAGGCGGACCATCTCTCATACTGTAATGGAAAACTTTAAAGGCGATTTCTTTTCGTCTCAGTTGCCAATCGCACAGCCCATCTCTCACACTATGATAAAAAAGTGAATTTCACCGGCACAGGAGGTCTCAGTTGCCAATCGCACAAATTTATCAACCGCTACTTTACAAAAAAAGCTGATCACTTGCATCCTATAAGCCCCTCTTCGGGAGGGGTTTGGGGAGGCCCTCAGTTGCCAATCGCACAAGCCTGTCCCGGCTCATCCGGGGCCATCTCTCACACAGACAGTTTTCCAATTATCGTCAGTATGAAAATGTCTCAGTTGCCAATCGCACAGCTTATCTCTCACACTCTCTCATTACAACGGAGGTAGATTGGGACAAAGTCTCAGTTGCCAATCGCACAGGCCTGTCCCGGCTTATCCGGGATATCTCTCACACAACAATATGCGAACAATTAAATTCAGAGGGAAGGTCTCAGTTGCCAATCGCACAGCTTATCTCTCACACTGAAGAAACAACAAAATGGCTCAATTACATAACGTCTCAGTTGCCAATCGCACAAGCCATCTCTCACACTCTCTATTGAAACTCTTAAGTACCTAACAAAGGTCTCAGTTGCCAATCGCACAAGCCATCTCTCACACAATATCAGCAGAAGTACACGATACGGTTAAGCAGTCTCAGTTGCCAATCACACAAGCCATCTCTCACACGTAAGAAAGCGAAGAATGAGCCCTAAAAAATGTCTCAGTTGCCAATCACACAAGCCATCTCTCACACGGTTCACAGTGCATATTTGCAAATGAACAAGGGTCTCAGTTGCCAATCACACAAGCCATCTCTCACACGGTAAGAAATTCCCGCAAACCGCTACTATCGCTGTCTCAGTTGCCAATCACACAAGCCATCTCTCACACGGTACTTCAATTCAGTAGAATTACCATTTAAAAGTCTCAGTTGCCAATCGCACAAACCATCTCTCACACTTCCCGTTCTTATTTGCAAAAGTGTTTACTAAGTCTCAGTTGCCAATCGCACAGCCCATCTCTCACACCCCGTGGCTGCCTGACAGCGGGCCGGAGGAAGTCTCAGTTGCCAATCGCACAGCCCTGTCCCGGCTTATCCGGGATATCTCTCACACCTTTGGAAAAAATGGCACCGAAGTTTCTTCTTTCGTCTCAGTTGCCAATCGCACAGCATATCTCTCACACATGAATGTTTCTGCCGTCCGGGGATATGGGGGTCTCAGTTGCCAATCGCACAGCATATCTCTCACACTTCAAGAGCCCATGTTATCGGCAAGTTGTTAAAAGTCTCAGTTGCCAATCGCACAGCATATCTCTCACACAAATGTTGATCCAAGGATAACGATTATCCCTTTCGGTCTCAGTTGCCAATCGCACAGCATATCTCTCACACTGGCGATCCGCTAACATTTGACACCGAACTTCTGGTCTCAGTTGCCAATCGCACAGCATATCTCTCACACATTATTCATGTTTTCAAGCGTGATACTAATTCGTCTCAGTTGCCAATCGCACAGCATATCTCTCACACACAAATGACGGCCCTGTGGGATCCCGCCATTTCGTCTCAGTTGCCAATCGCACAGCCCATCTCTCACACTGCTGGAGATAACTTCAGCAGATGGGACGAAAAGTCTCAGTTGCCAATCGCACAGCCCATCTCTCACACTTCAATTGAACATATAAAACAACAGTAATGACAGTCTCAGTTGCCAATCGCACAGCCCTGTCCCGGCTCATCCGGGGCCATCTCTCACACATCCTTGATATTTGGGGAGCAAAAAATCTCAAGTCTCAGTTGCCAATCGCACAGCCTTGTCCCGGCTCATCCGGGGCCATCCCTCACACATGGTGTTGTCCTCCAACATCAGGTGGAAATGGGTCTCAGTTGCCAATCCCACAGCCCACCTCTCACACTAAACAACGGATACGTGTTACCCACCGAAGAAATGTCTCAGTTGCCAATCGCACAAGCCATCTCTCACACAAAATAACCGCGGAAAAACTGTTATTAATTATTTCGTCTCAGTTGCCAATCACACAAGCCATCTCTCACACAAGGTTGTGGCACTTGCTGAAATTATACGAAAATGTCTCAGTTGCCAATCACACAAGCCATCTCTCACACACCAAAACAAAGGCGGTATGCAATGTCAAGGAAGGTCTCAGTTGCCAATCACACAAGCCATCTCTCACACCAGGTTAACTACACCAGCACAGGTTCCGGTTCAGGAAAGTCTCAGTTGCCAATCACACAAGCCATCTCTCACACTATGCCTCCTGGAATGGGACCTGTTTTTTTTACGTCTCAGTTGCCAATCACACAAGCCATCTCTCACACTGTTATTGCTGCAAGTGTCTGGGGAGAAATCTTCAGTCTCAGTTGCCAATCACACAAGCCATCTCTCACACTAAAGGTAATTGTGGGTGGAATTGTTTCCACAAGTCTCAGTTGCCAATCACACAAGCCATCTCTCACACTTAGCCTTCATAGGCTGCAGCAAAAGCGGAACGTCTCAGTTGCCAATCACACAAGCCATCTCTCACACTTCACTTTACTACCTTGAGGGATTCTTTGAAAGTCTCAGTTGCCAATCACACAAGCCATCTCTCACACAGATTACAGCTGGTGATATGCCACCGCAGACAAGTCTCAGTTGCCAATCACACAAGCCATCTCTCACACTCATTTCACTTATGACTGTATCCCTGGCAATATCGTCTCAGTTGCCAATCGCACAAACCATCTCTCACACATACAGAAAGAACGAGTATGCACTAATAATATTTGGTCTCAGTTGCCAATCGCACAAACTATCTCTCACACCAATCAGCAAAGGATTGCCAGAATTTTGGCAAGGAGTCTCAGTTGCCAATCGCACAAACTATCTCTCACACCCTGATGATAAAAATAGAACTAACCCTTTTACAGTCTCAGTTGCCAATCGCACAAACTATCTCTCACACAGCTCGCTGAAAAGCACATCAGCGCCGGGGAGTCTCAGTTGCCAATCGCACAAACTATCTCTCACACTTCATTCTGGCCACAGTGCCAATTTATTATTTAGTCTCAGTTGCCAATCGCACAAACTATCTCTCACACTTGCCTTCACCTGCAGAAGATGGAAGTTACGGGTCTCAGTTGCCAATCGCACAAACTATCTCTCACACTTTATCCGTGGCAGACATCATAGAAACCTTATAGTCTCAGTTGCCAATCGCACAAACTATCTCTCACACCAGGAAGCACAGGAGGTACTACAGGTTATTATGTCTCAGTTGCCAATCGCACAAACTATCTCTCACACATGAAGTGAAAGACGGAAAGCTAATTGTTGAAGTCTCAGTTGCCAATCGCACAAACTATCTCTCTCACAAAACGGGCATCTTGCAGAAAGATCATTACGGAGGTCTCAGTTGCCAATCGCACAAACTATCTCTCACACAGCCAATTTCTCCAGCCAAAGTGCCAAAAATATTGGGTCTCAGTTGCCAATCGCACAAACTATCTCTCACACTGTTAACTGCCATTGTATCGTGGTGGTTAGTCAGTCTCAGTTGCCAATCGCACAAACTATCTCTCACACCAGAGTAAGCCAGGACCCGGGCAAAAGACCCTCAAAGTCTCAGTTGCCAATCGCACAAACTATCTCTCACACAAGAGTGAACACACCTACGGGACATCACTTTGGTCTCAGTTGCCAATCGCACAGCTTATCTCTCACACCCCGAAAAGGAATACCTGGCACACAACCCACCGGTCTCAGTTGCCAATCGCACAGCTTATCTCTCACACTTTATTTTCACAATTTTAAATCACTATTTAAAGTCTCAGTTGCCAATCGCACAGCTTATCTCTCACACGAACAAATTGTTTTAAGTGGATACTTTAGTAAAAGGTCTCAGTTGCCAATCGCACAGCTTATCTCTCACACAAATTTGAAATCACATTCAACGCTGATTATAGGTCTCAGTTGCCAATCGCACAGCTTATCTCTCACACTCTCAGATAGCAAAAAAAAATTCTAAAGGGATGTCTCAGTTGCCAATCGCACAGCTTATCTCTCACACAGTATTATTGACCCGTATAAAGCAAGATTCTTGTCTCAGTTGCCAATCGCACAGCTTATCTCTCACACACTGATATTGCTACCGATTATACAGCAGTAAATAGTCTCAGTTGCCAATCGCACAGCTTATCTCTCACACAGATGTTATACGCATCTTCATCTAAAGAACTAAAGTCTCAGTTGCCAATCGCACAGCTTATCTCTCACACCTCCATCCGGAGAGTGAGCTCCAGCAGTTGATGGGTCTCAGTTGCCAATCGCACAGCTTATCTCTCACACTGCTCATAGGTTTCGGCCTGTGGGTAGTATTTCACGTCTCAGTTGCCAATCGCACAGCTTATCTCTCACACCTGCATCGGCATCTTGATTCAATGAGCTACTACAGTCTCAGTTGCCAATCGCACAGCTTATCTCTCACACTAAGATATTTCAGCAAGGAAAGCTGATACGTTCGTCTCAGTTGCCAATCGCACAGCTTATCTCTCACACTGGTAAAACACAAAGAGACTATGCGTGAAAAAGGTCTCAGTTGCCAATCGCACAGCTTATCTCTCACACAAGATTTGGGATGCTCAAAAGAAGAATGGGATGAGTCTCAGTTGCCAATCGCACAGCTTATCTCTCACACCTGGCCCCGCCGATCCTGGTGGCCCGCTGTGAAACGTCTCAGTTGCCAATCGCACAGCTTATCTCTCACACATATTTTCTTATGGCAACAGAAGTTTTTACTAGTCTCAGTTGCCAATCGCACAGCTTATCTCTCACACCCCTTGGACAGAACGCTATAGCTAAGGCAAAAGTCTCAGTTGCCAATCGCACAGCTTATCTCTCACACTGACCACATTTAACTCGTCAATTGGTATTAATGGTCTCAGTTGCCAATCGCACAGCTTATCTCTCACACAGTCGCAGGAGAAGGATCGGATCATCGACTATGTCTCAGTTGCCAATCGCACAGCTTATCTCTCACACATGAAAGAGCTAACCATTAACGGCTACCGGCTGCGTCTCAGTTGCCAATCGCACAGGCCTGTCCCGGCTTATCCGGGATATCTCTCACACACGAAATGCGGAGGATGGAGGAATACGTAAACCTGGTCTCAGTTGCCAATCGCACAGCTTATCTCTCACACCTTCAATGCCGTTTCTTCTGGCCTGAGTGCCACTTGTCTCAGTTGCCAATCGCACAGGCCTGTCCCGGCTTATCCGGGATATCTCTCACACTCTATTTTTACTACCTTTGAATTGATCTTTATGTCTCAGTTGCCAATCGCACAGCTTATCTCTCACACCCGAAATACTTTTTCGTTTAATGAAGCTGAGATGTCTCAGTTGCCAATCGCACAGCTTATCTCTCACACAATGCCATAAAGGCAAGCTTGAGAACAAGGTAGATGTCTCAGTTGCCAATCGCACAGCTTATCTCTCACACCCTATACTAAACCGTAGAGAGATATCTGTATTGTCTCAGTTGCCAATCGCACAGCTTATCTCTCACACATTAAAAAAGAAAAAGAAGGGTACGTGTGGTTTGTCTCAGTTGCCAATCGCACAGCTTATATCTCACACTCATCATGGTGATAACTCATGGCTGATCGTACTCATGTCTCAGTTGCCAATCGCACAGCCCATCTCTCACACAAGACTAAATGCCTACATCTATCTCTACCAGAGTCTCAGTTGCCAATCGCACAGCATATCTCTCACACTCAGTAAGTAAAATAATGGAAATAATATCTGCTGTCTCAGTTGCCAATCGCACAGGCCTGTCCCGGCTTATCCGGGATATCTCTCACACAGGGTTTTGAAACGCCCTCTTACGAAATAAAGGTCTCAGTTGCCAATCGCACAGCTTATCTCTCACACCCTATACTAAACCGTAGAGAGATATCTGTATTGTCTCAGTTGCCAATCGCACAGCTTATCTCTCACACGAAAATACTGATTGGCTTGAAGTCATCGGCAACGTCTCAGTTGCCAATCGCACAGCTTATCTCTCACACACAACGAATATGGTGTTAATTCAAATATTTTTGAGTCTCAGTTGCCAATCGCACAGCTTATCTCTCACACCAATACACCGGGCTACCGGATAAGAACGGAAAGTCTCAGTTGCCAATCGCACAGCTTATCTCTCACACAGGCTGATCTGTTTTTTGTCGGCAAACTGAAGTCTCAGTTGCCAATCGCACGGCTTATCTCTCACACCATTAAATTTACAACAAGCTAATTATTACCATTTTAACCCGTAAAGGAAGACTGACAATCTGTCATTTTAACATTTCTGCCTCCCCGATATAGTATACCGCATAATCATTCTGTATCCACCGGGCATCATACCCGGCACCCATCACAGCCCCTTCTGCAAACTGGCCATCACTCAGCCCCCACGCATATATCTTGTCCCCCGGCTTCAGCTTTGCCTCAAAAAACAATACCTCCCTCACCCGTCAGGGCAGAGGGAGGTTCTTTTCATGGCTATCCTGTTATACAATAAAATTGCACCCCGCATCATCATAGATTATGCAGGGTACAAAGTCCGTCTGTCAAAGATCGGCGCACACTATTCATATTCCGGCCGCTGCCAGCCAAAGCCAAAAGCCGGATGATTACCCAGCCCGGCACCCGGCGGCAGCCGCAGGTTCACTTCAAAGCGTATATCAAATGCCACCTGCCCGGTATCTTTATAATATACCTCCCGCAGGCGGTCTTTATCAAGTATCCGCAGCTTTATCCGCTTGCGGGCTATATACCCGCCCGACTTAAATATCAGCACACAGATGTGGCTTACCAGTATCTGCTCCAGCTTCTTCGTCTTCTCCACGTCTGGCTGGTTGCGGTTTTCCTTCCACCACTGGTGGTTGATGGCGTTCAGCGGCAGCCAGGTATGCAGCCGGTATATGGCCGGCCCCTCTTTGATAAGGCTCAGCGGCCGGTTATGCTCCTTTTCCAGTTGCACCACCTGCAGCCTCACCTTCCCTCCCTCCCACACAAAGGGCCTCGCTTTTTCGGGGTTGGCCGGGCAATGCCGGTGCAGAAACCGCTCCAGCAAAGCCACTCCCTCGCCAATCGCATATACCGCCGCCCGGTGCTGCCGGCAGCGGAATTGTATCAGCGGGTAGCGGTCCTCATAGATCGTCTTTCCTTCTTCGTTCTTATACTCATGGCTCACCAGCCGCTTCTCCGTCTCCGTTTCCAGGCCCCGCAGAAAAGACTCCCGGAACTGTGGCAACTGTCCATGCCGCAGCGGCAGATCAAATTGCACCATACAATAGCTGATAGCCGGTATCACCGTCTTACGGGTGGCCTTCTTCCTGGCAGGTAATGATAATGTTTGTACCATAGTGTATGTTTTATGCGTTAAACTGGCCGTAGCCAACGTTGGTTTTGGCGCCGAGGCCGGTGGTGGTTAAGATCTCTTTATATAACATTTTCCTCTTTATGGCATCTGTATTTTCCCATGCCGGAGCATTCAGCTGGTAGTTGAATGCATAGGTCACTTTTGGCAGCACTTTCAGAAAAAGCAATGGAACCGGCTCCTTCAGCGGCCCTTTAGTATGTGGAGTGATTGAATCAGGCCCGAAGATTTTATTACCCTCTCCCCCTTTTACCGGGAATGCATCATGAAATATATCCCGGTTGTATATTGAATGATAAACTGCTGTGCCTTTTTCTCTCGATTTATCAACATCCAGCCCTTCGAAAATATGCAGTTCCAGTTCATGTACCTTTTCATACAGTTCATTTCCTTCATAAGGTAATGATAACAGTCGGGCCACATACAGCGCCTTTTCAATACTGATGCCTGTTTCTTTATCCAGGTCTTTTATCTTCCAGGGTTGTTTGTCATCTTTTTCAAACTGCGGGAACACTGCACGAAGCGCCCCTTTCACACTGCTTCCGGGTATTACCGGCTGCCCGGTTGTGTAATCCAGTTGCAGACCGATCTTGAGTTCGCCCGCTGCACCGGTTTCATGGGTATAGCCACTGCCAAACAGTAGTCCGGGATAAGTGGTTTTCAGCTCCTCCCTGTCTTTACCGGGAGTTGTGAGGTTATACCGTTGTGTATAGGCATAAAAGGCTTCATTCTGCTTCTCAAAAAACTCAGCAATAACTTTCTTTACCCCTTTGTCTTTTGAGTCAATTTCAAGCCAGCGGTCGAATCGGATGTAGTACCCTTTATAAAATAACCAGGAAAGGTTTGCCATGATCTTCAGTTTATTTTTTAGCCAGGTCAAATGTGCGGATGCTCAGTTTCAGGGCTACCGAAGCATCCAGTATATCTTTCTCAAGTGTTGAAGCATGTTCATTTGCTTTTAATGAACGCTCAAAAAGGGATCGTCCGGATGACAGGTCCGCATAGCCCTGTTTGCTTTCTTTTAATACACTGGCTATCCAGTCCAGCACCTTCCAGCGGTCACCTTTCGCTGAGTTTTCTTTAGAGGAAAAGAATGCCATCGTGGGAATCAGCCCCGACATGCGCATACTGGCACCCAGTGACGACAGGTACCCCTTATATACATCGGCGAGCTTCTTTTCCTTTTTCTCCGCCTCCGTAAGGGTGGCCATTGCTTTCTCAATCATGTCATGAATAGCTTTATTCATATATTATACGATTTTAGAAATTTTGCAATACCCGTATCCTACTGTTGCGTTGGCTCCTATTTGCACAGTTTTGCCATCTACATGCCGGTTAAATCCTGTTTCAAAATCAACACCGGCATTATCGGGAACCAGTACAAAGAAATAGAGGCGTGTTTCCCTTGGCAACACTTCTTCATACCAAAGGTTTTCGCTCTGGCCATTGTCCAGGCTGTTGCGGGCTATTACAGGCAGGTGCTTCAGCATATTTTCCATGTCTGTATTATCTGCCAATACAAAAGAGGGCAGAATACCGGATGTATCAATGCACTTCAGCATACTTCCAAATTCAGTCTCCGCAGAATGATCACCCTTTTTGATCATCACCTCTTTCCCGAAGCCAAGGTCTCTCGCCGTATTGTTAAATAACCGGATGCCTTCTTCACTGGCAGCCAGGTAGTAGGGGTCCTTCGCCACACCTCTCACAGGCATTAACAGCATACGGGCCTCAAAAAAGCGGTACGCTCCCTGTTGCATATTTTCTTTGTCATTTTTATCACTGCCGAATATGGCTGAATTATTGGTCTCGTTCGGGTCAACACATTCACGGAAATACTCCCGGAATGCGCCTTTCAAACCCGATGCATGAATGACAGGCAGGTGGCTGATCGTATCCCGCTGCACCTGCTTGTCTATCACGGCATAATTATTATCCCCGCTTCCCGCATGCAGGTTGCTGAGGCATTCCACCAGGTAGGCATGGGCTGTAAACTTTATCATAACATGTGTTTTATATTTCTGCAAATTGATTGTATCCGATACTGCTGAAGGCAGGTTTATCCAATGCGGCCTTTACCCTATCCAGCCCTTCACCATAAAATACGCTTCCCCGTTTCAGTAATAAGGTCAGCGAACCAGCCTTTGCTATGGCTCCTCCGTTTATTCGGGTATAATCACCCTTAGGTACTGTCTTTGTGTGAATGTTACGGAAAGGCACACCTTCCGAAATTGAATAGTCGCATAAGGTTGAAATATCCTCAGTTGCAAATGCATCTGAAGTCAGCACAAGAGCTTTTTGCATGCCAGCATACCCGGCAAACAGGGATGGCGGAAATATGTTTTCAAAAGACTTGTTGGTGGGTGCTGCAGTCATTTCAAATACAGACCGCTCTCCTCCCATTGTTACTATCCTTGTCCCGAACTTCGTTTCCGGCGGCAGGTCAAATGATACGATAAAGGAAAACCGGAAATTATCTGCCAGCCGGTAGGAGACCTTTTTATAAAAATCCCCTTCCTCCTTATCTGTTTTCTTTTTCGCTTTCTTTCTGAAGATTCCTGTTTGCAACTCTTCAATAAAGAGACCATTTACAAATCCCCGTCCATCTTCAAACTTATCTTCATAAGGCCATTGCCGTATAGTCTTACCATCATTGCTTAACCACACCGGTTTAGCCTCCCACTTTGCTTTATATGTTTCCTTTTTTACTGTCAGACAGGGTACCTTCTTTCTGAAGCAGGTGGTAAAACTTTGCCCTGTTTCTTCAAATGACAGTTCCAGCCCGGCTAATTCTTCCTTTCCATCCTTATCGTACATCACCATTGTCATCGGCGCTGTTATATAGTGGTCAGTACCATTTGACAAAAACAGCGGTGATATTTTCCGGATGGCCCCGAAATCAGTTAACTTATCTGCCTGGTCTGCCCTGAAACTCTCTTGGCCAATCAACCTGTTCCAGGCACTTCCGTTTACGCCGGGATCCGTTCCTAACAAACCGTTCTGGAGCAATAATTCGTAGCGCAAAAAACCAAGCAGAGTTGTTTGTTGCGGCAGGTAATTGGAGCGTACAAAATAATTAGTACTATCCTCGCCAAAAGTATTCTCGCTGCCAAAAAAATAAGGCGTCAGCGGTCGAAGTTGTATTAAATAATCAGTCATTGACATCTTTTGCATTTATAAAATGAACAAACCGCAGGGCAGAATAAATTTTTTCTACCTTCTCCTCAATTGATAGGGCAGGGTAATTCTTAAAAAGGGTTACAATAAATTCAGTTAGCCATTGAAAAAACTGCTTGTGCTGATCATGCCCTGCCTCATTAAAGTTCTCTCTGAAGAAAATTTCCAGTCTCGCCTTCTTGGCCCCGATCAGTGCCAGGATTTCCTTCTGGTCATCCAGCTTATACATTACTGAGTTAAGGAATTTAAGCTCTTTGTTTTCCACGGAATGGCAGAGATGGAGGAAACACGCATACAAAGGTTCTGACTGGCAAAAGTTCAGCCGGAAAGTTTCACCGCTGTGCTTCTCCACCTTCATAGCGATATGGTTCTTTCCGGGTTGCTTTTTTGCCTTATACTTCAGCAGTTCAAAAGATGCTTTTTGAACTTCACTGAGCGGCTGCTTATAATATCCGCTCATTACTCCAAATGACAATGACACTGCCGGAAGGCCCGGGTACTTGTCTGTTTCTGGTTTTAGTACCGCCTTAAACAACTCATTAAGTCTGGTAAGCAGGAAAAACAGGTTGGTACCCCATACATTACCCCATGCGCCGTCAAGTTCGGGAACGCTTACAGAAAAACGGTCTTGCACGGTATTGTCAGCCAAAGGCGCAAAGAATAACAGGTCATCTCCGCCTATATACACTGGGAACCCACCATAAATTACAAGTAGCTCAGCCGCTTTTTTGGCAAAACTGTTCAGTGCAGCAGAGAGATTAGTCAATTTGCCTCCGCTCCTCTCTATTTCACTGATAAGGCGGCCAACATTATCGCCGTCTGCCTGCACAACGCTGAAGTATTTATGCCTCGTCAGAAACTCATCCTTAAAGCCATCCTTGATAGCCTGGATGATCGGGTCATCCTCATCCAGCGGCTCTCGCTGTTTTTTCGCTTCCAGCTTTGAAAAATAGAGTCCGTTCTTCCGGTCTGTATCCAATACCTGGTAACCCAATATGTCCCAATACCTTTCAGGATACTTTCTGGCCAGCTCATTAGTAGAAATTTCAGGTATCGAGGGGAAACGATTTATTAGTGCACTTTTCGCCGCCACCAGGACGGGAAGAATATCCTCCTTTGCATAAGCAATATCGTAGAGCCCGGAGAAAAACCTGCCGTATGCCGGAGGCATCCAGTATTCGCTCCAGTTCATCATAGAAGCAGGATGATGAGGCTGCTGAAGTTCAAGTGCATCCAGGAGGCTGTTTAACCGGGAAACTGGATTGCTGTCAGCTGAAGTTTGCACAATATTTACCTGGTAGGCAGTAATGCCATTTCTTATACCGGTTTCATTGCTGAATGCCGCAAATGCATGCTCCTTTAATTGGCCGATTTCATTCTCAGTCAGTAAGCCTGCAGGCAACTCAAAATAACACCGGTCAGGGAAAACACCAGCACCATGCATCGGCTGCTCCACATTTTTGTCCGGTGCCAATAGCTTCGCCTTTTCAGAGAAAGTATCTATTAAATGCTTCATCAGCCTGGAAAAAGTAAAGCTGATACTCCAAAGCTCACGGGTTTTCTTTGCCTCCTGCATGAACTTATAAATGGGCCCGATAGTGATAGCGAGGTGGTCTGACATATTAATGGCTTTGAAGTTCACTGATAATACCCTTAAGTATCTTATAATTGTCAATTCTTTCAAATTCCCGTCGCCCGCTTTTTTTCATAGCTGATACTGTCTGGTAATCTGAAGAATTTGTTTCTTCATTATTTGTATGAACTATAAAATGATTATCAAGATTAAATGCATCTGCATTACTCAGATAGTCAAAAAAACTATGAAAGTCAAAAACGGAAGGAGTGCGAATCCGAAGCGTTTTGTTTATTTCAACCATTCTCCCGATCACTGAATTTTCGGTCGTCAGCTCATGTGCATGAAAGAAGATCTTGAAATGGTCCCCTCTCATAAGAAGCTTAAAGAAAATCGGAGACTTAAATCTGTCAACATCTTCAATTATCTTTTCAATTTTAAAGCGGTCATACTTTGCATCCCAGGTTTCTTCTGATGCAAGGCCAAACATGTCTTTGATTAACAACTCATGACTCCCGCCAGAACCCAATGGAGATTCTTCATATCCTGGTTTTCCCGAATGAACAGCGGTTTGCCTGAGTGTTTCCGGTTGTCGGCCTAATAGTTGTTCCTTAATCTTCTTTTTCTCCCATTTAATATTATTATCAACTATTCTCTTAAAGTACAGCCAGAGCAGCGATTTCAGGTAGTGTTGGTTTCGGCCATAGCACCTGTTGATTCCAGAGCGCATCGCTTTGTAAAAAACCTCCAGTCTCTTAAGTGCATCTATTGAGCGTTCAAAAGTGTCTCTGCCATTGGTTCGAAGGGTTATAGAGTAGGGCAGGAAATCTCCGTTGCCGTCATTTTGAAAGGCGATCCTGTCTTCCGGATCCTCGTAAAGGGGATCCTTTTCATGTAAATAAAAGGACCCATAACCTTTTGACTGGCGTGTACCGAAATTTACCGAAAGAAAAAAGGACGGGAGCACTGAACGGATAAAATCAAGAAGTGATTCATTACTTACTATATGGTTATTGAAAGTTCGTATAGAGACTTTAATAGGAGTATCTGAAAAATTCAGGTACTTATTTGGATTACGCTTATACTCATCACCAATATTCCCGAAAAAGAAAGGGGGCTGGTTGTCAACACCCGGCATAATCACTTCGTGACGGGAAGGTGTCGCAGAAATCTTGATCTTATAATCGAAAGACTTTTGTCCAGGTATCAGCCAGTTGCTGTAATTTTTGCTTACCACATCAATGCCGCCCATCATACTTATTACATAGTTATCCAGTTTGGGCTTTAACTCAGTGGCTCGCAAGGTGGCACCGCCCATGTCCGGTTGAAAATGAATCAGCGGCGAATGTTGTCTTAATGTAAAATTCAGCGTTAACATAATCTATTACTTTTCTGTGGGCTACTTATAAAAAACCTTCTTAAGCCAGGCATTAATTCTTTTAGGATAAATAAATACAAGGGCTACAGAAACTACCAGTATAGCTATTCCAGCTAATCTCGGCCAGTCAATTCTTCCCTGCAGTCTCAGGTCGCTGGAAAACAGGGCAAATACAGTAGCCAGGAACGTGGCTGGTAGAAAGATGGAGGCCACTAGATTCAGCGAATGAGCTTCATCACTTTGCTTCTGTGCAGCCTCACTCTGTTTCTTTGCTTCAAGGCCAAGTTTCTCATCCTCCTCAAGTTTTATATAGGTAAACAGTTCATTCAGCTCCTCATCCAGGTCCTTCACATTCTCCTTCAGCTCCATAATGTCCTGCATTTGCCGGTACATCTCCATACCCTGTATATATGGGGTTATCTCCCGGTAATACACTTTATTGATGAATTCAATGTAGTTTTTATACAGCACTTTGATATTGGCAACGAGCTTCTCATTATCATTCGCCCTCGCAATATCTGCCAGGCAGGACACTTCTGCTGAAAACCGCAGCACACTCATCCGTTGCGCAATACATAATACAGATAGCTGATAATAAATTGTCTTTACATGATCCTTAAACATTTGCGAATAATCCGAGCCATCCGTAATACAAACAAAGGAGTCCTTGCTGAAGCCATACAAGGTGCCGTATCCCGCCCACCGGGCATAGGTGTGTTTTTCTGCAAGTTCACCTTGCATTTTGATATTCGCAATAGATGGGCTGTCCTTATCTCCAAAGATTAAGGCCTGCCAGAAGTCACTGCTTAAATAAGGATAATAAAGTTCTTCATGTGTATCTTTCCCATGAGCTGTAAATGGCTGGTCATTGCCTCCATTCCTGTAATTTCCTGAAAAAACATAGTCTTTTCCTGCAGGAGCTTTTACTGTTTTTAAAGTATTAGAAATCTCATTATCGCCGCACCAGCAATGAAAAAACATCCGGTCATCAGTAAGTATATTAAGCCTCACTTTATACTCCTGCTCATCTGCCTGGATAAAGGCAAAGCCGTCGCCAAACAATTTGCTGATAAACTCTGGTGGCCGTACCACCCAACTCCTGACAAATTTTCCCTTCTCATCGTAATGATGCACTTCCCGTTCAGCAATCTTCTCATACTCCGCAAAATCATCAGTATAGGTACCCGTTCCTTCTATGTGTAATTGTATGGAATCAGCCAGAAATGATTCCTTTACCTCCTTGGTATAGGGCGGGTCAGGTTGCAGAAACTGAGGATAAATTCTCCTGCCGTATTCATTTATCTTCAATACAGCTTCTTTTGTATGTTGGGCAGCTTTATGATTTTCAGTATTGATCGTCAGGATCGCCACACCTGTATTATACACATGCAGGCTGATTCCTGTTAGCACCAGTTCAAAAACCCCATCGTTCTTTGTATTAATGATGTACCTGTCTTTTTCAGGGTGTTTCACGGGCAATTCAAAATACACCATTACCTTATTGGTGTCAATATCTGCCTCCGAGCGTTCATCCTTTTGCTGCAGATCAAATATTGTCCTTGCTGCATAAGCATGGAAATAATGAACCTCATTAAAATTTGCCGCCGCTCCCCCAATCCGGAAAAACTTGCGCTGCCAATTGGTGTTTCTTAAAAGACAGGCAGCAAAATCTGTTAAACTTGTCCTTTCCTCAAAATTAAATGCCTCCTTCCCCACGTTAATATCATATCCCTTGGGCAAATAATCCCACCTGAGCGGCACCATAAACGTATGCACCGAATATAGTTTCGTCTCTTCACTCATCAGCCAGCAGTTTTTGTAAACAGATCATTTCCATCCTCGCATCCGCCAATGCATTATGGCGCCACACAGCATCTGCACCCGCAAACTCATACCGGTCGGGGTCCTCCGCATACTTACTCACCGGCCTGGTCAGCCCCTTATACCGGAATAAAGTCCCGGTATCAAAGGGTGCATAAAATATATTTTCTGGTATATACATCGCTCCTCCAAAAAGTTCACAGAATAAAACCCAGTCCCACGCCAGCACATCCGCCCAGATTTCTATCGCTTCAAATGGCTCCAGCCATTGCCTTAGCGCCTCAGTTACTTCATTTTGGTTACCTCTCAGGTACGTTCCTTTTACTGCTTTATCAAAGGCCTGCCCTGTGGCCAGCCACATCTTATTCATCACATTTTCTCGCAGCCATTCCGTCACTTCTCCCTCATTATAATCAGTCAGTTCCGCATAAAACTCCTCACCGGTTTCCGCCACCAGCCCTATGGAAAGCAGCGAAGTATGCTGGTGAAGACCTGTAAATTCCGTGTCAAGAAAGATCTTTGTCATCAGAGTGATTTTTAGTATTTAACAATGGTTCATCACTCTAAAGATATAATCATTGCCTGGCAAAACTGATGTACCTGGCAGATCAGCCCTGCCACACTTCTTACCTATTGCCCTGTAAATCCAGACCATTGCCCTTGTTCTCCTGCCGGTTTTTGTATAACTTTAAACAACTAGTCATACGCCGTTGGTATTCCTGACTTACAGTTATACCACACTTGATTGTTTCCCTTTGCAGCAGGGGAACGATAGTTGACATCCGCACCCAACGAAAATAATTTAAGTACATACCCATAACAACTGTGTAAATACACAGGTACGCCCCAAACAAACCACCCGCTGCATGGCATCATCAATGAATTTCGGAGAGTTTTCCAGGTCACAGATTTCAGACGTGCCGGCCGACCTCACCACCCCACGGGCACTCCATTACAAACAAACCATTCCCCGTTTCCCGGAAGAAGCCGTCTATATTTATTCCTTTCACGAAGGCCGGATGATCTATGCCGACGGTTGGGAAGAAGTCCTCGGCTACCGCGATGAAGAGATCAGCATGCTCCTCATCGTCAACTCTTCCACACCCGCATTCGCCCCTTTCTCCAACGAACTGAATGATAAAGCCCTCCAGTTCATCCTGTCAAAAAATGAAGACCTGGACAAATACAGCTTCAGCATCGAACTGAAAAAAACACACAAACAGGGGCATGAGGTACCCATCGTGGCCAGGGTGGGTGTGTACGAAGCGGTGCAGGGGCGGGTGGTTTCTATCATTGGCCGCTTCCTGGTCAACCGCAGCATTACCTTCGGCAAAGTAATGCGCTATGCAGCCTACGGCCCCGAAAAACAGGAGTTTGAAGAAGAGCTGAATAAAAGTCTCTTTTATCACCTCGCTATATCCGACAAAGAAAGAGAAGCATTGGCCCTTGCTGCCGGGGGATACTCTTTTAAAAAAATAGCAAAACAGTTGAAAATATCAGTATCAGCAGTGGAAAAGAGAATTAACCCCCTCTATGAAAGATTTAAAGTTGAAAACATTGCACACCTGGTAAGTTTCGCAAAAGACAACCACATCCTCTCCTGAACACTCAGGAAGGAAACCCATCCGAAAGATTCACAGTCCGTATATTATCCCGGCTTACACCAATACTCACCAGCATCTCTTCCCAGCCCCGCTGCTCCGCCCCGTCAGGCGTTTCATTTCCCAGCATCCAGATCACTTTCTTCTCCCGCAGCAGTTTCCGGTTTCTTTCTCCCTCATACTGGTCAATCATACTGAGAAAATCTGCCGGGGTGATAAACTCCCGCAGCTTCGCATGGCTCGGGTTAATATCGTCAATGATCAGCAGCGCCGCCTCCTGCCAGTTCCAGGTAAATTTTTCTGAGTCCGCCGCTTCCTTCGCTTCCTCGCGGCAAAAACATTCAAATGCTTTCATAGCCGTGAGGTAACGGCATTTCTTTTGTCCGTATGAGATTTCCGAGCCAATACCCACACACAACTTTATCTTTTCATCATCATCCTCTCCCAGTACCAGTAATTGCATACCCGAAAACTCGGCTTCCATAAATTGATTGATCGCATCCTTATTCGCCTGGCTCATATCCCTGTTCCACTGGCTGAGCCTGAACTGAAACGGATACTGCGCCCTTTGCAGGTATATCTTGGCTCCATACCAGTAATAAGAGGCAAACGCAAGAAAACAGGCCACCGCAATAGCCGCCATCACTCCCCATAAACTTTGGGCAAAAGCCACATATGCCAGCAGGGCACCCAATCCGAAAAAACCAATATCGGTAAACAGATCACCCCAGAAATGCCAGCGTCTCGCATGATAAAATATATTCGTACCGGTCTTTTCAACCACCGGGTGCTTTCCCTGCTTGTTCACGGAAGAAATAAAATTCCACAATTCAAACATCATCCATAAAGCCCATACCGCCAGCGCTGGTAAAGAAGCAAGCCAGTTATCCTTCCTGTGATTGCTGAACAGCAGGTAGCCCACCGTAGCCGGAATAAATCCTAAAGCAAAATGACCAAACTGGTTAGCCAGCCAGGCATAGCTCAGCGTTACACCCCGGTAAGCATCCTTTCCTTTCAGATCCTGCCTCAGTTGATCGAATATATCTCTCGCAGGTATGCGGTTCCACATAATAAAGTCCGGTTATGAACTGATAAGTTAGCAGTAAAAAAACATTTCCCCAACACCCGCCGCTAAATCACCCCTCCCATCTTTATGGTATTCCCAATTCCCCATTCCCAATTCCCAATTCACCTTTGCCCATTCCCAATTCACCATTCCCCATTCACCAAAATATTTTTACACTTTATGATTGTTTTGGCTGTTTTAAGTCGTATATTTAGGAGTTGTTTTGAGGTCATTACCTCCATCGGCAGGTGACAGATAGAATCAAAGGGATACTCCGGCTGCAGATCATTTCCAATCAGCACAGGTAAACAAATTTTCCCGGTTTCATTAAATGGTTTCAGCAGTTTACCCGTCCATCGGGCAGTTATTCTTCCCATACTCAGTTCCGCAGTATAAGGCTTCAGCAAGGTCAGCATCCTTGATACCGCCGGCATCAGTACTTTATATCCTTTGTTGTTTTTGCGCAATACAACATTCACCGGGGCGTTCTTAACAGTGCCCCGCTTTCTGCGCCAGAAAGTACCTTCCTTGGTACGTACCAGTACATAATTCCCCGGATCGGGGCAGGGCGGAATTGAACGGTTGCCGGAAGCCATAAAATAATATAATAATTTCCCCCCACTTATAGCCAACTTACAGGCGAGTTATAGGCGACTTATAGGCGAGTTATAGGCAACTTATAGGCAACTGACCCCAAGGTTACCTCGTGTCAACTCCTGGTAAACCTCCTTCCAACCCCATACCTATCCCCTGCTATCCCCTGTCCGCATACTATAAATACCACTGCCGGCACCCATCTAGCTACTCAGTAGCTGCACACCAATAGTGCTTCACCATTCTCGCCAATCCCTATGTTCCCTATCTATCTACCTGGGATAATATGTGGCAAACCCTTACCACGCATGGAGAAACAGCAGGAAATAGTAAATCACTAATCCTGTTATAATAGCAGAACAGGCTGGAATTTGTCCCTGTTATGCTATTCTCCCACCCCTCGTATTTCCATTTTTCAGAAAATCCTTCCACCCGCTGGAATACTGAAATGATCACCCTTTTTATAACCCGGTGATTATCTCACTGTTAGCTTCTGGCACCATTCCTGTCAATCCCGCTATGCCAAAAAAAAATGAAACCGTACTTTTTGATAATCGCCATCTGTACCCTTACACTGGCCCGCTCGCAGGGCAACAGGGTATTTGCCGGGGGAGAACTGATCAACTATGCAGTGCTCGATATACCCGCATCCAATGGTGCAAAATGGAGTACCGAGCGGTCAGCCAACCCGGGTTATTTCACCGCCATCGGTACCGCCTCCTTCACCGGTTGTTCCAATGATGCACATATCAATGGCTATATCAAAAAAACCGGCAACACCTCCTTTGCCTTCCCGATCGGCAATGGCACTAAACTGCGCACCCTCGAAATATCTGCTCCTGATTATGCTACAGACACATATGCCACTGCATGGATTGAAGGTAACCCATCCGGCAACAATGATCCCACCGGGCCCTTCGCAGGCACTCATAATATTAATGCTGTAACCGCCCCGCTGATCGGGGTGAGCAACGTTGGCCAGTGGGATTGGCAAACCGGTCACCTCGGTGCATTGGCACCCGGCAGCACCGGTACCGGCGAAGGCATCTTTATCACCGTCAGCATCCCGGATATGACCGGCTTCGCCGCAGCCACCAGCTTACGCCTCGCAGGATGGAACGGCCACTCCTGGATAGACCTCAGCGGCATACCCACCGCTACCGGCAATACCGAAAACAGTACCCTCAAGGGAATAATGGTTCCCGGTATCACCGCCATCGCTATTGGTAAGATACGTTCCGGAAAACCTTTCCGCATCAGCTCCATACAGGCCGTGCCCGCTTCCTGCAAAACATTGCTGAAATGGACCACTTCTGAAGAATACGGCACCGGGCTGTTTGTGGTGGAACAAAGCATCAACGGCGGCGCCTTCACCGCTGTAGCATCCGTGCAGGCGGCCGGCCTCGCCAATGGCAGCAACTACAACACAATGGTGGCTCAACCCGCCGGCACAGCCTATTACCGCATCCGTATGACAGATGAGAACGGAGCCTATTACTATTCCGATGTGGTAAGCAGCCAGGTTCGCTGCCGTAAGATTGAATTTATTAAAGTTTCTCCCAACCCGGTATCAAGATACAATGCCACCATCACGGTTGATTTTACCACCACCTACGGCGGTAAAGCCACCCTCTCGGTTATCAATGCCATGGGTGGAGTGTCACTCACAAAAACAATTGATTGCAGCCCCGGCAGCAATCAGTCGGCCATCAGCCTTTCTGGCCTCGCCAGCGGTACCTATTTTATCGTCATCAGCCAGCCGGGTGAATCATCAGTAAGTAATTCACAAAAAATTATTCTGCAATAAATCAATACAGGTGAAGCTACCAACATACATAAAAACAACAGCCTTACTGGCAGCCGGCCTCTTCATCACCGGCTCCACTGCACTGGCACAGATCAAAGTGGGCAGCAACCCGCAAACACTTAATGCCAATGCAGTACTGGAAATCGAATCAGCAAACAAAGGCCTCCTGCTGCCGCGTTTGCAGCTCGTGTCCACCACCGCCGCCTCTCCCATGAGTGCTTTTGTTAGAGGTATGGTTGTGTACAACACCGCCACCATCAATGATGTTACCCCCGGCATCTATTATTCCGATGGCACCCGCTGGATCAAAATAAATGGCAGCGGCATTGCCCCCACCGAAACCAACGCCTGGAGCCTGAACGGCAACACCGGCACCAACAACAATAATTTCTTAGGCACCACCGACAACAACCCGCTCAGGATAAAAACAAACAACACCGAACGTATACATATTGATAACAACGGAAGGGTGGGCATCGGCACCAGTACACCCGCAGCCACACTTCAGGTAAAAGGACAGGTGATAATAGACAGCCTCACCTCCGGCAACACCACCACAGATAATGTACTCGTGGCTGAACCAGCCACCGGTAAAGTAAAAGCAGTGCCATCCGCTTCCTTTCTTACCAATGTGCAGACAAGAACGGAAACCGTTGCCACCGCAGGACAAACCATCTTCACCACCCCGGCCACATTCAGCGATGTAAACAAGATCATGCTGTTTCGCAACGGAGTGATGATATCATTTATCCGCAATACATCCAATACCATAAAAGCCGAGATCGCCTGCGCCGCAGGTGATGAAATAAGGATAATTCAACTATTATAAAACACAACAATTCTTAAAACAAACAAACAGATGAAAAAGATTCTCTTCCTTGCCATCGTGGCAGTATTAGCAAGCCTGGGCGCTTCTGCACAGAAAGTACCCACCAAGGTTATCGACAACAAGGGTACCATTAAATGGGTACTGGACAGTGCAACCGCCGTTATTACAAAAGCGGACAGCACCATCCTCTATGTTACACCCACGCAAATGCGTGACAGCCTCAGCCGTTATGTAGAGTATGCCGACACAGCGTCCATGTTGTCAAACTATGTAAATGATGCCGACAACGGTCTCACCAAGACCGGTCAGAAAATTCAGCTCGGCGGTGCACTCAATCGTGTTACCACCATTACCACCACGGCCCAGAATTTTCTGGCTATTACAGGACTGCAACCCGGTTCCAATACAACCGATAGCGTAATGGTCGTGGATCCCGGATCAGGGCAGGTTAAGTTTATCTCCGCCTCTTCCCTCTTCAATGCACTTACGTTCAGCAACGGTCTTACCAAAACCGGCAACTCCGTAGAACTCGGAGGCACACTTACCAAAGCAACCACCATCGGTACCAGCGCCGCCAACACCCTTAAAATAACAGGACTGCAAAGTGGTACTTTAACCACCGACAGCCTTGTGGTGGTAAATGATGATGGTACCCTGAAAAGAGTGGGCGCTGAAACGCTCCTGCAAAGTGGTAATGAGAGCTTCACTGCCACGGCCGGCCAAAGCAGCTACTCCGTTCCCGGTATGCCCGCCACGGCTTCTAAAGTATATGTATGGAGAAACGGGGCCAAACTGGTAACCATTACCGATTATACCACCTCCGCAGGTACAGTTGCTTTCACCACAGCCATGGCAGCATTGGTGGTGGCAGGCGACCAGGTGGAAGTGCAATGGGTCAAGTAACAATATTCTTCATTGTATCATTTACTCAGGGTTTCAATTTTCAACAAATGGCAATTCAGTGGCCTGTTCCGGACGTACAGGCCGCTGTTTGCCTCTCTAAATGAATTATGAAAAAGATCAGCCTGCTCATATTACTGTTCAGCTGTTATATGAACAGCCAGGGCCAGTTGGTCATTAATGCCAAAGGCACCCAGGTATTCATAGACAGCAGCAAATGGGCCAAAACGGGTAATAATATTTTCTTCAAAGGCACCGGCAATATCGGTATTGGCACCATCCAGCCCTCCGCACAGTTACATACCACTGCTACGGTTCGCTTCGCAGGCCTGGGCACCAATGTCACCAATACCAAGATCCTTACCGCCGATGCAGATGGCAATATCACCACCCGCCTGCTCTCCAGCCTGCTTAGTGGTAATGCCATTCAATCACTGAACGGACTCACCACTTCATCACAAACCTTTGCCATCGGTACAGCAGGTACAGGTTTTAATATTTCATCTTCCGGCAACACACATACTTTCAACCTTCCGTCTGCATCTGCCACCACAAGCGGTGCACTCACCACCAGCGACTGGAATTATTTCAACAAAAAAATTGATAAAGTAACAGCTACCACCGCCAATGCTGTAACAGTATCCGAAACAGCAGTTAATATCAACAACACCGAAGCCTTTTGGAATGCGTCGCAATTACAGGGCAATGCCGTGGCAACAAATGATCCCGTATCCGGACAGGTACTCACCTGGAATGGATCCGCATGGACGCCGGCAACTATTTCACAAGACAAAGGAGCGGCCATTCTCAGCAACAACTTTACCACCAACTCCACATCCGCCACCAATACCAACCTCCGGTTTGCTATTGCAGCCAATGAAACTTATTATGTAATCATTGAAGGAACGGCGAGTAAAGCCAATACATCAACCGGCATGAAACTGGCCGTCGGTGCACCCACAGGCTGCACCATTTCGGGAGAAGCCTTCCTGGGCTCCAGCGCCACAGCGGCACCAGTACCCAGTGTCATCAGTGCCACCAACACATTGGGAAATACATTCGCCACATCCGCCAGCGCAAGGGTACCCTTCCGGCTTACTTTTTATGTTACCAGCGGGTCTACCGCCGGCTTTATCACCCTGATGGCGGCAACCGTATCCAGCAATACGGCCACCATTTTCGCCGGTGCCAGGATGAGTTGGGCAAAAGCCACAGCCCTGTAACAACAAGTGCGGCTCTGCACTACGCAGTTGATTTCGTCAGAATACAACCATTACACCATAGACAGTCTTCGAAAGTGAATACCAGGCTTCCTTGGCTATTCATACTTTTTACAGCAGCATCGCCACGAGACAATATCCTGTCCTGCCCCTTCAGGCAATCCAAAACCTAAAATCCAAAATCTAAAATAATGTTACCGATGCTACCCTTTATTATTACAGCGCCACCGCCACGAGACAATATACCGTCCTCCCCTTTCAGGCAATCCAAAACCTAAAATCCAAAATCTAAAATAATATTACCGATGCTAACCTATTTATTGCAGAGCCACCGCCACGAGACAATATCCCGTCCTCCCCTTTCAGGCAATCCAAAACCTAAAATCCAAAACCTAAAATAATGTTACCGATGCTAACCTATTTATTGCTAAGCCACCGCCACGAGACAATATACCGTCCTCCCTTCTCAGGCAATCCAAAATCTAAAATCCAAAACCTAAAATAATATTACCGATGCTAACCTATTTATTGCAGAGCCACCGCCACGATACAATATCCCGTCCTCCCCTTTCAGGCAATCCAAAATCTAAAATCCAAAACCTAAAATAGTATTACCGCTAATACCTCAAAGTGAAGAGAAGTACAGGTATTTAAACAGGAAACCAATGACTACTTTCCGATACAAAACTTACTGAAGATATAATCCAGCATATCATCATTCGTTACTTCGCCGGTTATCTCACCAAGGTAATGAAGACAACGGCGGATATCTGGCGCAAGCAGGTCGCCGGAAAGATTATTGTCAAGACCAGACTTAATATCAGTCAGCGAACGGGACACCTCTTTTAGTGCATGATAGTGCCGGGCATTCGTTACCACAGTGCCTTCGGTTTGCACCTGCCCGCGGAGCACCAGGTCCACCATCCGCTCTTTCAATGTTTCAATATGCCAACCCTGTTTGGCTGAAATAAAAATAAGCTGCGGGTAAGCGACAAATTTCTGCCTCGCCATTTCCTCCCCTGCCTTGTCTGTCTTATTGCCCACACGCAGCAGTTTATCCTCCAGGGCTGCATCAAACACGGGAAGATCTGCCGGCTCATCTGCCACATCAAACAGGTACAGCACCACATCAGCCTCCTGCATTTTGGCCAGGCTGCGCTGGATGCCCTGGTTCTCGATCGTATCCGTTGAATGTTCACGGATGCCGGCCGTATCGATCAGCCGGAAAATGATACCATCAATATTCAATTGCTCCTCTATCGTATCACGGGTGGTGCCGGGAATATCACTTACTATAGCCCGGTTCTCATTCAGCAATGCATTCAGCAGCGTTGATTTCCCCGCATTGGGTTTTCCCACGATGGCCACACTTACTCCATTTCGGATCACATTACCCAGCTTAAATGAATCCACCAGCCGGCTGGTGGAATCGCCCAGTTCAGCGATCAATGCATAGAACTGCTGCCTGTCGGCAAACTCCACATCTTCCTGGCTAAAGTCGAGTTCCAGTTCAATTAGCGCTGCAAATTTGATAAGCCGCTCCCGCAGCTCTTTCAGGTTTGCTGAAAAGCCTCCACGGATGGTATGTAAGGCTGCTTTTTGCGCAGAGGCAGAATTAGCCGCAATAAGATCGGCCACCGCTTCTGCCTGGGCCAGGTCCAGTTTGCCATTCAGAAAGGCCCGCTGGGTAAATTCGCCAGCTTTGGCGGGTCTTGCTCCTTTTCGCAGACAGGCATCCATCACTGCCTGCAGGATATATGGTGAGCCATGACAACTGATCTCCACCACATCCTCACCGGTGTATGAGCGGGGGCCTTTATAAAGAGACAGCACCGCTTCATCCAACACCGTATCAGCTTCCTTCAGAAAACCCACATGCAGGGTGTGACTTTGCTGTTGCAAGAGGTCTTTTGAAGGAAAGAGCTCATTGATGATAGCGATAGCACGGCTGCCACTCAGTCTTATCACTCCTATGGCACCCACACCCGGCGGTGTGGCCAGTGCCACGATCGTATCATCCCATCCCGTCAGTTTATTGGTCATGCCTCAAAAGTAAACGCCGCGGGGGAAACGGGCATAAAAAAATCCCTCCCGCGGGTGCGGGAGGGATTCAATCATTTGGAAAAGGGAATTATTCTCCTTCAGTTACCTGGAAGGTGATGGGCTGCTTGCGGTAGGCTTTTACCTGGCGGCCGTTCTGTACAGCGGGTGTCCATTTGGGGCCTTTTTTAATAACCCTGATGGCTTCATCCTCCATACCATAGCCATGGCTGGTAAGGGCTCTCACATCGCTGATGTTGCCGTCCTTATCCACCACAAACTGTACTACGGTGGTATAAGTACCTTCAGGCGCACCGTTGTCGGAAGCTACCTGGCCATTTGCGTTTCTTTCCAGGTACTGGCGCCATTTGGCATCACCACCGGGGAAGCTGGCTTCTATTTCCACTTTATCAAAAATCTTGTTTTCATCTTCTACAGGTTTCTCCTCGATTACTTTCTTTCCTTCGTCAATAACCTCCGGTGTGGGTATCTCGTTATCCTTGATACCTTCCTGGTCTTTCACGTCGATCTTTACATCCTTCAGTTCCTCCTGTGGGGGTGGTGGCTTTTCCACTTCCTCGTCCTTTTTGATTACCGGAGGGGTAAACTGCTTCATTTCAACTTTGGGAGGTTCCTGTTTGGGCGGAGGCGGGGGAGGTGGCGGAGGCGGGGGTTCTTTTTTCTCCTCCTGCTTCACATCCTGAATAGTCATTTCGTTCAGTTTTACTTTACCGTCCTTATCACTTTTCATAGCGCTGGCCAGTACGGAACCGGCTAAGGCCAGTGCAGCAATTGAAGCGGTAATGATAAGGGCACGGGTAATACGGCGGTTATAGCTCTTTCTCAGGTCATAAGCGCCATAGTCCTTGTTCTTTCCTTCAAAGATGATATCAAGAACATCGGCCGAGAGAATTTTGTTGGCTTCCATTACTTTGTGTTTTTAATTAGATGCGGATACATATTAATTCCACATTCCAAACTGTCATTTTATACCGTTTTGCTGTTCAGTGGCACGGATAAGCTTCATCTCATCTTCCAATACCTTCACCATCGCATACCTTTTTACTTTACAAATAAGCATCTCATCAAGGATGTCCACGGTATTCTTATAAGTAGCATCTTCATTAGGCTTAATGATTACCATAAAATCTATGTCTTCACAAGCCTTTTCCCAAAATGGATCACCATTTTTCTTGGCGTCAGCCTTTTCTTTCTCACAGGAGACAGGGTCAACTGTAGCCGGGTTATAACGGCTGATCACATCCTTTTTCTTGTTGATGATAATATCACGGATACCCTTGAAAGTGGTTTGCTTAAAATTGTTCTTTTCAGCAGATACTTCTAACTGGCCTTCATAATAATACACCTGGTCACCTTTGCCCAGCATGATCGTCAATACGCCCGACTGCTTTACTTCGGTCTTCTTGTTAGGATCATCCACATCCTTCGGCATATTCAGGTCAAGCGTGGTGGGCGTACTCATGGTAGCTGTGAATACGAAGAACGTAATCAGCAGGAAACCAAGGTCCACCATCGGAGTCATATCCACCTTGGTAGAAAGCTTCTTGGCCTTCTTCACACCCGGACCTTTCTTGTGCCCGCCGCCATCTCCACCGGTATCTATACTTGCCATATACTTTGGTTTTTAAAAGTGTTAAATAATATTACTCCGTCTTCTTTGCCGCTTTATTAGCCCTATCCAGTTCTGAACCTGACGGAACGTCATCAAGCGAAGTAACAAGGTTGTATTTCAAAATATCATTCTTTTTGAAGGCAGCGATCACTGCTTCAAAAGCCGGGTATTTTGCTTTACCATCGCCTTTTATCAGGTAGTTCAATTTTTCACCTGCATTGGCAAAGGCGGCCTTGGCTTCTCTTATCCACCAGACAAGCTGGTTGTTCAACGTGTCTTTTACTGGAATTCCGGGTTGCTTAAGGCTCTCTTGTGCCTTTGTATCTGTATCAAGCAATTGCTTTACTCCGGCAAAAGGTACACCAACCATATACGTTGTCCTGTATTTCTGCATTTGCGCAGGGCTTAACCCCAGGTTCTGGCTGGTATTGATTGCCTTGATAATGTCATCATATATCTCCTTTTTCTTTTCAGACAGTACAGTAAAATATACTTTATCAGAAGAATCAATAGTGACCAATATGGCATTATTCTCAGGCAATTTCTGGGATTGCACGGAACCAGGAGTGGTAATCTCTACCGGCTCAGGCGGCTTAAATTTTGTTGCCATAATGAAGAAAGAAAGGATCAGGAAGGCTATGTCCACAAAAGGGGTCATATCCGTGTCCGTATTCTTCCTCGGCATTTTTACACTTGGCATGATTACAATAGTTTAAAATAAGATGAATGAGGTTCTTTTTTCCATACAAAACAGTACTCCCTTCTCTTATTTGTAGAGAGAGGCAAAGCTTTGTGTAAGGGTGAAACCTGATTCGTCGATACCATATGTAATCGAGTCGATCTTAGTGGTAAAAATGTTATACATGATCAGGGCCAGGGCTGATGTACCGATACCCAGGGCCGTATTATACAGGGCCTCAGAGATACCTACGGCCAGATCTGCAGCAGCACCGCCGCCACCACCTTCACCAAGGGCAGCAAATGAACGGATCATACCTAATACCGTACCCAACAGGGCCACCAGGGTACCTACAGAGGTAATGGTGGAAAGGAACACCAGGTTCTTCTGCAACATGGGCAGTTCCAGCGCTGTCGCTTCTTCCACTTCCTTCTGAATAGAAAGCACTTTTTGCTCAGTATTGAGAGAGCTCTCACTGATCATTTCTTTGTAACGACGGAGACCAGCCTTCATTACATTACCAACAGAACCACGCTGTTTGTCGCACTCAGACAGAGCAGCATCCACATTACGGTTAGCGAGGTGATATTGCACTTTGCGTACAAAGTCAGAAATAGAACCATTGCCCAATGCACGGCGTATCGTAAGGAACCTTTCAATGGAGAATACAATAACGATCAGTAACATTCCGATCAGCAAAGGAACGATGATACCTCCTTCATAAATACCGTGAAGGGCATCTTTGGGTTTGTGGTGTTTGGGCCAAAAACCACCTGCTGAAGACGGTTCTTTAAATCCATCGGCACTACCTAAAATAAAACGCCAGATAGCATAACCGGCCACAATACAAACAATCGGAGCAATCCAGGAGATGGCATTGCTACTTTTCTTGGGCTGAACCGAAGTAGCCTTAACAGATGCAGTTGGTTTAATCTCTGCCATGATCTTAGTTTT
>JAEUVM010000043.1 GCA_016787125.1 Chitinophagaceae bacterium
AAATTGGGCGATCAGCATGCCAAGGCCGCCATCGCACTACTGAAGGAAGGGAATACCACAGAGAGCTTTTCCATTTTACTCAGCTATTACGATAAGTTTTATTTGCGTTCGCTGCACAATCGGAACGACATTCATACGTTATTACAGGAGGTTGACTGTAAATCCGTAACCACTGAAAATGCCGAAATTTTACTACGTAAAATCCAGCTTTCATCCGAAAGCCCTTCTGCTTAGCATAACCATTCTGCTCTGCCCGCTTTTCTTTTACGGTCAAACCCTCACCGGCCTCTGGACAGGTGCCCTGCAAAACGACAGCACCACCATCCGCAAAGACCAGCTTTTTGAAATTGCCCTTACCGAATACAATGGCAAAGTATATGGCTACTCCCGCAGCGAATTTATCGTAGATGATACCTTGTACTATATTGTAAAAAGGGTAAAGGGTACCATTGAAGGTGACATCTGTGAAGTAACGGACGATGAAATTGTATCCTACAATTTTCGCGGCCGCCTTGATAAAAAAGTAAAAGTTACCAGCACTTTCCGCCGCAACCAGCAAGACAGCACCTGGCACCTCGATGGCACCTGGAAAACCAATGCCAACAGGAAATACTATTCTGTGTCTGGTAAAGTGAATCTTTCAGAAGAAAAAGAACTGGCTTATTCCAAACTGTTCCCTCACCTGGAAGAATTGAATCTCGCAAACGATGTGGCTTTCTACAAAGAAAATATTGCCGCACCTGCAGTGGTTCGGGTGGCCAGGCCCGCTCAATCTTACGATCCCCGCCCGGAAATCGGCGAGCAACCCACAGCGGCTCCGTCGGTTGCTGTCAATAAAATACCGGCTGCAGCGTCTGAACTGAAACAGCCGGAAGAAATCATCACCACCCCGGTTAAGAGAACCGATGAAGCGCTGGTAAAAACCGAAACCAATACCATTCCTGATCAAAACAGCAGCCCTGCAGTGCAAAAGCCAGCCGTCAGTGCAAAAGTTACTGATAAGCGTATCGCCACCAGTATGGTAAAAAAACAGGAAGCGCCTTCTTCTTCGCCTCCTTATGCACCGGAGGAAGTACAAAGTACAGCAACGGCCAGCAAAGAGCCGCCTTCCACTGCAAGCGCTTCGGATAATAATACCGTGGCAATAAACAAACCGGCTGTTTCGAAAACCAGTAAACCGGCAACACCACAAACAAAATCAGTTGCCCAACCCGCTGCAAATGCAATAGCAACCACAAGTCCTGTAAAGACCGTTGTGACAAAAATCACTCCTGCTTCATCAGCAGCCTCTGTACCGGTAAATAATACTGCCAAGCCAATTGCTGCAACGACACAACAGCCGGCAGACGATGCAGCCGTAAAGAATACTTTGGTCAAAACACAAACTGCGCCTGCTGCCGTTGTTGCTGCACCTGAGAGCGGTACGGTTAAACGATCAGAAATAAATAAAAATCCTGTTACCGATATCACAGCAAAAGCGGCTGTTATTGCCGGCCGTAAATCTGAATTCAGCCAGGTGGTCAATTTCAAGGCAGACAGTCTTGTTATTTCCCTGTATGATAACGGTGAAATTGACGGCGATACTGTAAGCGTGTTTATGAATGGCGAAGCAATTCTTTCCAAACAAGGACTGAAATCAAGCGCTATCAAAAAAACGATCTACATCACACAGGGACAGGAAGAAGATTTTACGCTGGTGATGTTTGCTGAAAGTCTTGGTAAATATCCGCCGAATACCGGCCTGCTTGTCATCCGCGATGGTGATGATGTATATAACCTCCGCTTCAGTTCCGACTTTGAAAAAAATGCCGGTATCGTTTTCCGCAGGAAAAAATAAGTTTTAAGTAAACAATGCCGAAATTCAAGGCATGAAATTACACGGGTTGCTTCTGTTGCTGCTGCTGCCTGCTGCGTTGATGGCACAAACCACACAGGTGGATACGGTGTATTCCACCAACACCAAAGACAAATACATCATCACCATCCGCAAACCTGCTGGTTTCAGTACAGCCAAAAAATATCATTTTGTGTACATGACCGATGGCGGTCTTGGTATCGGTGATTATATGTTTGGCCGTGATAAATCCTGGGCAGCCGCCATTCCTTCCGCTTGTGTGATCATTGCCATCGGGCATATTGGTGATTATGAAAGCAAGCGCCGCCGCGATTTTATTCCTTCAGATATTTCAAAGAACAGCACGGCCGATTTTGGCAATGCGGATAAATTTTACCTGTTTTTAAAAAACGAACTGATTCCTTCTGTTGAAAAGAAGATGCCGAATAAAAAAGATCGTTCTTTTATCGGGCATTCGTTTGGCGGCTTGTTTTGTCTCTATGTATTATTTAAAGATGATAAACTCTTCAACCGGCATTTTGCCATCAGCCCATCCTGCTGGGCTAATTATTATGAATTGGATAAAATTGAAGCGGCTTATTATAAAAAGAAAAAACAACTGGCGGCAAACGTAACGATCTATGTAGGCGGACTCGAATTTTTAAACAAAGTGCTGTACTCCACCCGCAGTTTTTACAACACCGTTACCGGAAGAAAATATACAGGTCTTACGATGGTAAAAGACGAGATCGGCAATGCCAACCACCTGAGTATCCGCAAGCCGGCGGTTGACCGGTCGCTGGAAAAATTAAAAGATTAGAATACCCTTGCGGCAGGGCTCTCCAACCTCCGGATCAGTTTATCAGTATTTTTTTTTGCCGGGAAGGCGATAAGGCGGGAAGATTGAGTCGCCAGGCGTTTATTATTTTCCGTCTTATTTCCTTCCCGGCAGTACCATTACCCCTCGCCGCTGTGTCGCAGATGGTGCTGTTTCAGCCCCGGAGCTTCTACCCTCAACTTCAGGGCGTCAACCTTTGTCTTCAGATGCTGCGGTTTGGTCTTCGGAGCGTCCGGCATGAACCCTGGATGGTCAACTTTGGTCTGCAGAGCATGGACGCTGACCTTCGGAAGGTCAGCTTTTATCTTCGGATGCTGAAGGTCGGAGGGTCAGGCTTGCCCCAAAAAACACCGGCCTGGCTGCCCTGCACCGTTATTGAAAAACCCACGGCTATTCCGGGCTTAGCGGGAACTGATATTCAAACTGAGACACTACCGAAATTTGTATTTATTTTCAATTCATCTAAAAAAGAATCATTGATACAACTTACTCAATACTCACACGGCGCCGGTTGCGGCTGCAAGATCTCTCCCAAA
>JAEUVM010000052.1 GCA_016787125.1 Chitinophagaceae bacterium
GTAAAGTTTCATATAGATGAAGTGCCCGGTCTTGGTTCTTTTGTGGAAATAGAAGCAGGAAATATACTGGCACCATCTTTAACTCAATTGGACCTTAAAGCACAATGTGATCATTACATGCAGGCATTTGGTATTGAGGAACAGGATCTCGTGGCTGTGTCATATAGTGATATGATGCTGGAAAAAGAGCAGGCTAATTTGTAAATTTATACCATGGAAGTAAGAGAGCCTGCTGTAGCGTATGGTAAAAGCAAGTTTACCCAAAGCGAATACCTGGAAATGGAACGCAAGGCCGATGAACGGCATGAGTTCTATAAAGGTGAGATTTTCCGCATGCATGGCCATGGCGATCTGCTGGCCATGTCGGGTGCGGCTCCTGTACATAACCTTGTTTACTCCAACCTGTTTGGCGAAATGGCCCACCAGCTAAAAGGTTCTTCCTGCCGCCCTTATGGACCGGATATGCGGCTGTATGTGGCGGAAAACACACTTTATACTTACCCGGATATAGCCGTGTACTGTGGCCCCATTGATTCACAAAATGGTAATGATAATGCCACCAACCCGGTGCTGATCATTGAAATACTTTCTCCATCCACCCGCAATTATGATCTCGGTGGTAAATTTGAATTATACCGTGATATTCCTGCACTGAAGGAATATATACTGGCTGATACCATTTCGATGAAATTGATCGTCTATCGGCTGACGGAAAAAAACCATTGGGAGCTTACTATTCTCGACAAAGCAACTGATGAACTGGTTTGTTGCCACAACAAAATAACCAGCCCTCTCAAAGACATCTATGCCGATACCGGCCTTCTTACCGGATGATCACCGCAGCCGAAGATTTCAGATAACATTTACATAAACTGCCCCGCAAGTCACACTGCCCGGAATAAGGCATTCACATCCGAATTAACCGCCTTCATCGAAAAAAGTGCAGTGCTGTGAGCAATACGGGTACATTAGGTGATGAAAATTTACTAAAACCCAATCCCCGATCGATATGGAAGTAAATGAACCCATTGCCGTATATGGTAAGAAAAAATTTACTACAGAAGAATTCCTGGAGTTTGAAGAAGCTTCGCCGGAAAGACATGAGTTCTTCAGGGGAGAGATATTTGCCATGTCGGGAGCCAAACTTCCGCACAGTATCATTTCAGTAAACCTGCTGACAGAGCTCAGACAAAAGCTAAAAGGCAAAAATTGCCGGCCGTTCAATAATGACCTTCGTATCCATATTCCTTCCATCGAATTGTTTACCTATCCTGATATTTCTATCGTATGCGGTAATCCTGAAACAAGGAATAATGATAACCTGAACCTGCTGAATCCTTCCATAATCATCGAAGTATTATCTCCCTCCACCAAAAACTATGACAGGGGTGAAAAATTTGATTTCTACAGGCAAATCCCTTCGTTTCGGGAATATATCCTCGTGGATGCTGTAACTGTGCATATGGAAATCCGGCTTCGTGGATATGACAGGCAATGGACCAGCCGGGATTTTAAGAACAGTGCTGATGTGGTGGAAATACTTTCCGCACAAATTTCCATCCCTCTCAAAGACATTTATGCCGATACGGGACTTATTACCGTATGATCACCGCACCCATCTTCTTTGTCAGTTCCATTTCCATTTCTTTTAAATGAAGATGTGTCTGGTGCAGTACCTGGTATTCCTCCGGGGTATGTTCCTTTTCCATGTCCACCTGGTTTTCCAGCAGCATGCGTTTTATCTTGCGCAGCTTCAGGTAATTCACGGCCGACTCCACTTCTTCATTCGTACGGTCTTCGTCAATCTTCAGAAATCGGTAGAGTTCATCTTCATTGTCTTTAGCAACCGTACGGATAAAATCTTCATACGATTGCTGGAAAAGGGATTGCTGAAACCCAGTTGACTGGCTGTATTCTCTTTTCCATTGCTCACTTTCCTCGTAAGGAAAATTCAGCAGCGATACCGCAAAGGCACTCAGTTTGGTATCGGGATGATGAATAAAATAACTGCTGCCCGCTGACTCCGGGTTATTTACCAGCAGTTCTTTGAAGGCGGCGATCAATTGTATCACCTCTGTATTGTCTACCAGGCTTTCATCCACCATCTCATCAAAAATATATTCTGCCACCCGGCGCTGGTCATCATACTTTCTGATGCCGTATTCGAGTAAGATGCGGGCCACTTCTTTTTCTTGCAGTTCATCCTTGAACAGCAAATTGAAAGTAGCGTCATCATAGCTCGTGGCTTCTGCCTGCCTGGCATTTTCTTCCGCCAGTTTAGCCTCTTCAAACGGTAACCTTCTTTCCTGCGTGGCAATACGATCCCGGATGAATTTGTTTACCAGCGCATGCATTCCTGCCTCATCTATCTTCAGTATTTCTGCGGTCTGCTTTACATAATCCTGCTGTTTGGTAAAATCTTCCGCCTTATTAATT
>JAEUVM010000054.1 GCA_016787125.1 Chitinophagaceae bacterium
CCTTCCTTAACCTTCCAGCACCGGGCAGGTATCAGGCTCTATACGTCATCTTTCGATTTTGCAGGGCCCTGTGTTTTTGTTAAACAGTTGGTTGAACCATTTTACTGAGACCGTCCGAAGACGGTACGCTTTATCCCGAAGTTACAGCGTCAATTTGCCTAGTTCCTTCTCCACGGCTCACCCGAGCGCCTTAGAATATTCATCCCGTCTACCTGTGTCGGTTTGCGGTACCGGCTGCTATACTCGCTTTTCTTGGAAGAACTTTCATCGATACGCTTCACCCGAAGGATCCACTCAGCTATTCCGTCAGCTTATTCGACTAGCATTCTCCGTCACTTTTAGTGTATAGCAGGCGCAGGAATATTAACCTGCTTTCCATCACCTACCCCTTTCGGGTTTGGCTAAGGACCGGGCTAACCCTGATCCGATTAACGTTGATCAGGAACCCTTAGACTTTCGGCGACAAGGTTTTTCACCTTGTTTATCGTTACTTATGCCTACATTTTCTTTTGAAACCGCTCCAGCATACGTCGCCGTACACCTTCGATGCTGTTTCAATGCTCCCCTACCGATATACCACCAAGTGGCAATCATAGAGCTTCGGTTCATAGCTTGATGCCCGATTATTTTCCGTGCGGGACCTCTCGACCAGTGAGCTGTTACGCACTCTTTAAATGAATTGCTGCTTCCAAGCAAACATCCTGGCTGTTATAGAAGTCCTACCTCGTTTGATCAACTTAACTACTTATTAGGGACCTTAGCTGCTATTCTGGGTTATTTCCCTCTCGGCCACGGATCTTAGCACCCGCAGCCTCACTCCCGGAGATATCTGTTAGCATTCGGAGTTTGTCAGGGTTTGGTAGGCGGTGAAGCCCCCTAGCCCAATCAGTAGCTCTACCTCTAACAGACTTCATAATCCGAGGCTGTTCCTAAAAACATTTCGGGGAGAACGAGCTATCTCTCAGTTTGATTGGCCTTTCACCCCTATCCACAGGTCATCCCAGAACTTTTCAACGTTAACGGGTTCGGTCCTCCAGTTAGTTTTACCTAACCTTCAACCTGCCCATGGATAGATCACAAAGTTTCGCGTCTGCCCCCACTGACTAAACGCCCTATTTGGACTCGCTTTCGCTACGGCTCCGTTAATTTCGAACTTAACCTCGCCAGTGAGGAGCAACTCGTAGGCTCATTATGCAAAAGGCACGCCGTCACTTCTTGCGAAGCTCCGACCGCTTGTAGGCGCACGGTTTCAGGTACTATTTCACTCCCTTGTTTAGGGTGCTTTTCACCTTTCCCTTACGGTACTGGTTCACTATCGGTGTCTGAGGAGTATTTAGCCTTACCAGATGGTGCTGGCAGATTCAGGCAGGATTCCTCCGGTCCCGCCTTACTCAGGATACTGCTCGTCCTCATCAATTTTTGTTTACGGGGCTATCACCCTCTATGGCTCCGCTTTCCAGGCAGATTTTACTTGATGATGATTTCTAAATGCAGTCCTACAACCCCGGATCGGCACGCCGACCCGGTTTAGGCTATTCCCTTTTCGCTCGCCACTACTCAGGGAATCACTATTGTTTTCTTTTCCTCCCGGTACTTAGATGTTTCAGTTCCCGGGGTTGGCTCTCTTTCGAGTGCTATACCTTCAGTATAGCAGGTTGTCCCATTCGGAGATCCAGGGATATAATGCTTGTGTGCAGCTCCCCCTGGCTTATCGCAGCTTACCACGTCCTTCATCGCCTCTCAGACCCAAGGCATCCACCATGTGCCCTTAGTTGCTTTAAAAAAATTAGAAACTAGAATTTGTTATTCTTGTAGTTGTTACCCGACCACATTTCTTCAGACCAACCATAAAATGGTGTGATGTTCAAAATTGTGATCGAATTGTTAGATACTCGTCTAACATTTTATTTTCCAATATGTCAAAGAGCTTATCACTTTTGTGATGTGCAGATGTGTTGGACTTGAACCAAATGATTCACCTGAATGAATCACACCTTTTTAAAAGAACTTTGTGGAGGATATCGGAGTCGAACCGATGACCCTTAGCTTGCAAAGCTAATGCTCTAGCCAACTGAGCTAATCCCCCTTGGATTCGAGCTCGCAGCGTTTAGTAGACCCGAGCAGATTTGAACTGCTGACCCCTACATTATCAGTGTAGTGCTCTAACCAGGCTGAGCTACGGATCTGTATTTGTAGCCCCCGTGTTACGGGTTACTTTTAAAAGAACTTAAATTGAAAGTTATGGGAAACAATAGCAAGTAAGTGCTTGCTCTAAAAAGGAGGTATTCCAGCCGCACCTTCCGATACGGCTACCTTGTTACGACTTAGCCCCAGTCACCAGTTTTACCCTAGGCGTCTCCTTACGGTTAACGACTTTAGGTACACCCGGCTTCCATGGCTTGACGGGCGGTGTGTGCAAGGTCCGGGAACGTATTCACCGTATCATTGCTGATATACGATTACTAGCGATTCCAGCTTCATGGAGTCGAGTTGCAGACTCCAATCTGAACTGAGAAGTGGTTTTTGGGATTAGCTTCACATCGCTGTGTTGCAGCCCTTTGTCCACTCCATTGTAGCACGTGTGTAGCCCTGGGCATAAAGGCCATGATGACTTGACATCATCCCCTCCTTCCTCACGTCTTACGACGGCAGTTTCACTAGAGTTCCCAGCGTTACCTGATGGCAACTAGTGATGGGGGTTGCGCTCGTTGCGGGACTTAACCCAACACCTCACGGCACGAGCTGACGACAGCCATGCAGCACCTTACTGGCAGTGTATTGCTACAAAGTGAGCTTTCACCCACGGTCTCCCAGCATTCTAGCCCAGGTAAGGTTCCTCGCGTATCATCGAATTAAACCACATGCTCCACCGCTTGTGCGGACCCCCGCCAATTCCTTTGAGTTTCAACCTTGCGGTCGTACTTCCCAGGTGGGATACTTAATGCTTTCGCTCAGACACACACAGT
>JAEUVM010000122.1 GCA_016787125.1 Chitinophagaceae bacterium
TAGTGGAAAAAGGCCGGATAAGGTAAGACCCGTAGTGCTTAAAACCTGCTGTAAAGATGGAGCAGCCGCCCAAGGATATGTGGCAAGATTTGTAACTGACCGGTATTGATTGACAACCGGCCTGACGCATGCAGGCAATAAGTACCGGCTGCCTCCGTTTTTCTACAAATAAAAAATACCGTAACAAACTGCCCTGCGGCTGTTGCAAAACAAACCACCACCACCGATGAACAAATACCTTGTACTGCTTGTCTGTTTATTTCCCCTGTTTGCCGGAGCACAAAAAAACAACACTGATTCTTCCGGGAAGATGGCCACGGTGGATGTAACCGTAACCGACATGAAGGGGAAACCGAAGAAAGGGGAACAGGTGTTGTTCCGCGGGCAACGATCCGGGAAGCTGCTTACCGGTGTTTCTGATGCCACCGGGAAGATAAAACAACTGCTGCCTCCCGGTGATACCTGGGTCGTGAGCCTGAAAGCGATCTCCGATACCACCAGTTATGCCATGCTGGAAGTACCCGCCCTGGAAGCGGATGAGTATTTTACCGAACCTTTCTGGGTGAATATCAAATTTGAACCTGCCCGCCGCTACCGGCTGGATAATGTACATTTTGATACCGATAAAGCCTCGCTGCGGGGCGACTCGTATGCGCAACTGAAAGAACTGCTGGAGTACCTGCAGCACCATGATGATATCCGTGTGGAAATTGCCGGCCACACCGATAATGTGGGTACGGATGCTCACAACCTGAAACTGTCGCAGGACAGGGCGAACACCATTCGCAATTATCTTATCGGTAAGGGCATTAAAGCTGCCAGACTTACCGCCAAAGGTTACGGTGCCACCGAACCCGTGGCCGATAATGCCACCGCGGAAGGCAGGCAACAGAACAGGCGTACTGAGGTGAGGGTGCTGTAAATTATTTGTTCAGCAGGCAGTACAACCATATCACTGCTACTTAGTGCCTGGAACAACCTTTACCGAATCTGCAGGTTCGCCAGAACATTTGAATATTGCTTCCATTACCTGGCGGCGGAATTCCATATCCTTTCTTACCTGCACCTGTCGTATCATATCTTCCTGTTCAAATAACAGGTACGCTGCTTCTTTCCGTATTGATTGTAGCCTTGTGCCGCTATAGTTATTCATTTCCTGTTCGAAAGCAGGTTGCTGAATGGCAGCAAGGGTGAACGTATAACTGCCGGGTGGTATCTGCCGTTGGCGGTGATAATACATTTCCGTTCCTTTCCAGGCCACCACGATGGCATC
>JAEUVM010000124.1 GCA_016787125.1 Chitinophagaceae bacterium
TATGCCAGTGATGCCCGCTTTAAACAAAACATCACTCCCATTACCTCGCCATTGCAACGGCTGATGCAGCTTAACGGTGTGGAGTATGAAATGAAAGGAAACGAATTTGTCAACAACAATTTTCAGCAAGGACGCCAGATGGGACTGATAGCTCAAAACGTGGAGAAAGTGGTGCCGGAAGCGGTAAATGAACAGGATGGTTACAAAGGTGTGGACTATGCCCGCCTCGTACCCCTGCTTATAGAATCTATTAAAGAACAGCATAAAAAGATAGAGAAGCTGGAACAGCAGATAGAAATACTGAATAAAAGACTCAGCAACAACAACCAATAAGTGCAGCCAGCGCCGGGATGACCGTTTTCAAGGCAGGCATCCCGGCGTATCCCACAAAATGCCTATCCTTTTACTCCACATTTACCTATAGGGAGCTGCATCCCTGTATTCTAATTTCACATCTCAAACCAGCGCTGCTTCATTTGTTAACCTGTAAACAATCCCGATGAAAAGGAAAAGCATACTCCTTTATACCCTGACCGCCTTATTTATCTTAACCTCGTGGAAAGTGGCCGACAACATTATCACCCGGCTGGGTATGCAGGAACAAAATGCCCGGCGTTATATCATCAACAATTTTATCGGCCGGTTTTCCACCGGGCCCATGGAAGATGGATATGAAGGTGGTGATCCAAACAGCATTTATAATCAACTGCAATCCTTTCAGATACCCACCGCCCGGCTGCTGAAGGATATCATAGGGGGTGATAAATCTGCCGCAGCAAAAGAACTATGTGAATATGTAAAGACCTATATCAGCAGCCAGGAGTTCAGCAACGAATACAACCGCCTTCGGGAAGATGCCATGCCACTGACTGACAGAGGTTCCACTCTTGCTGACCTCAGAAGAAACAAAGAAGTGTGTCAAAAGAATATTGACAACTATAAAACTGACACGAAATATGTCGCCGAGCAGCAAAAGCTGATAGAAGAAAATCAAAAGAAAATTGATGCCCTGATAGCAGCTTCCAAAAAACCGTTCCCGGGAAAAGAAGCCTGGGAAAAAGCCTATCCTGCTGATCCGGCCATCCTCGTAAAAAAGCGGTTGCAGGAATACCTCCAGGTGGCAGCCACTGTTGACTTCAACGCAAAACTTACCGGTGAAGGCAAAAAGAAAACATTTGTAAACCCGGTCTATGAAAAGAAAAGCCTGAAATGGAAAGCTACCTACCGGAGTGGTAAAGAAGTAAATGATGTGGTAACAGCATTTATTAAAGAATGGCTGAAAGGTGGGATCATTCCTGCCACTAAATTGCAAATGGATGCTCCTGCAGTTGAACCAGCCAAACCAACTGCCGGGACTACCGCCCCTGCTCCTGTAACTACCAGCAGTACCCCGGAAACAAAACCTGCTGCACCGGTCGCTGAAAAACAGCCGGAAGCAAAACCAAAAAAATCACTGCTTGGCAAACTAAAAGAAAAAGCCGGAACCGTAACAGGCAATCAACCCTAAATCAATAACTATGCGTTGCATTATATTCATGGCATTAGTGATCCTTCCCGTAGCCGGTATTGCTCAGCCCGGCAAAAGTGTGAAAGGCAAAACAACCGCTTCACCCGGCGGATATAAGGTGAGTGTGAAGCTCTCCTATGTTGCGCCGGGTGAAGGTTTTTCCTTTACCAATAATAAGGGCGGTAACATCACTGTTACGCAGAGTAATACACCCGTAAACTTTCCCGGCACCTTCAGGCCTGGTGATTCGGTTACTATATCACAAACAGCAGGACCAAGAACCGTTAATTTTCTCAACAACAGTCAGGCAGGTATCATCCTGAACAGTAATATGCTGGCTTCAGGTGATTCAGGTGCACCTCCCGGCCAGGTGGTGATCAGGGGAACACTGGAAGGTGTGCCCGGGGCAAGGATCATTCTGCAAAACAACGGCACCGATGATATAACTGTAACGGCAACACAGGTTCCCGTGCGGTTTGCCTTTACAAAACCATTGACAGAAGGAACAACATACAAAGTGACCGTAAAATCAGCCCCGGAAGGACAACGCTATGTGGTAAGTAATTACAGCGGTGAACCAGGCGTGGCTTCAGCAAATAGCTTTATAAGAGTTTATGGCGATAAGGAAATTGACCTCATCAGCCGCGGCAACGGCGATTCTGTACTCGGCACTTTTTATGAAAGCTGGGCTCCCTGTATTGATAAAGCACTTGGCGACAAAGGCCGCTACGTGGTGTTTATTTCGCAGGCAAGAGGTTTATGTGGTTCCACCGGTCAGTACCGGCAGATCTATTGGCGGGACAGGCAGACAGGTGAAACAAGAATGATCACCCGCTCACCTACCGGACAAGAAGGCAATGGCAATAGTTTTGCCCCGGTCATCTCGGTAGGCTCCATGTACGTAGCGTTTGAATCTTACGCATCCAATCTTGTCAGCAATGACGGCAACGGAGTAAGAGATGTATTCCTTTGGAGAAAAACGCAGGATGGCGGTGAAGTAGAGAGAGTGAGTGTAAGTGCGGCCGGCGTGGAAGGAAACAGTGAAAGTTTTGAACCTTCCATTTCAGGTATGGGCGGGCATGTGGCCTTTTCATCCAATGCCAGCAACCTTTTACCGGATAATACCCGTGTGGATGGGGTGAATGTTTATCTCTGGGAAAAACATAGCAAGCAAATCACGCTGATCAGTAAAGACCCTAAGACGGGTATAGGCGTGGGCGGCTCACGACCATCAATTGATATGAACGGGTATAAAATTGCATTCTGGTCTTATGCATACACACTGGTGCCAAACGACAATAATAATCTCTGGGACATATTCCTGTATGAAAGAAATTCCAGTCTTATTGGTTTGCCGCTTAAAAGAATTACGATGGCCTATGATGGTGGTGAAAGAAACCAGGGAGATGAAAGTTCCAGCAGGGTGGTTACCCCCACGATCTCCGGAATGGATGGGCGATATATAACGTATGCCACAACAGCAACCAATGTAGTGCCCGACGATAATAATAAGGCACAGGATGTATTTGTGTATGATGCGGTGACCAATACCACCACCCGGGTAAGCGTAGACAATAATGGTGTGGAAGGCAATGGTGACAGTCCGCAGGGTCAGGGCGAAGCAATACCTATCACTGCCAATGGTGATATTGTGGCCTTTACCACCAAAGCATCCAACTTTGGCACACCCGGTGGTAATGTGGTGCTGTACAACCTGCGTACAAAGAAAATGATTCCCGTTTCCTCCGTTACCGGCACGTATGTATCCACTCCCTCGCTTTCAAGGGATGGCCGTTATGTGGCCTTCGGATGCGGCACCCCGCTGGATAAACGCTTTGCGTCATCGGGTTTGTTTGTTGCTTTCACGGGTTGGTAAAATTAAAACTCAGTTATGCGATACTTACTTTATTTCTGCCTGTTTTTCATACAACTGTCAGTGGCAGCACAAAATGAAACCTTTGACATCAGCACTTATACTCCTCCTAAAGGATGGAAAAAAGAAAAATCGGAAAGTGCTGTGCAGTTTACAAAAGAAGATGCAGCAAAAGGCACTTACTGTATCATCACGCTGATGAAGGCTGTACCCGGCACTGCCAGTTCAAAGGAAAACTTTGATGCTGCCTGGGATAATGTGGTAAAGGAAATGGTAAAAGTATCCGCAGCACCGGAAATGCAGCCGCCCGCCAAAGAAAACGGATGGGAAGCGCAAAGTGGTTATGCACCCTTTGAAAGTGAAGGCACCAAAGGGATCGTACTGCTGGTTACTTCCTCCTCACCAGAAGAGATGGTGAACATCATCATTATGACCAATACTGATGTGTATGAAAGCGAGATGACCGCTTTCCTCGGGTCAGTCAGTTTTGCAGCGCCAAAGCCGGTGTCCAATAAACCGGCAAGCAATCCTGCAAAGCCGCCAGTGACAGCCACCACAGCCAAAAAGGACAGCTATGCTTTTAATACCACCAATTTTGATGACGGATGGACAAGCACTGTACAGGAAGACTGGGTGGAAGTAACGAAGGGAAGTATTAAGGTATTACTGCACTATCCTAAAGAAGGAACGATATTTCCTGCCGATCCGGAACCGCTCACCAATGCAGCCTGGAACATATTAGTGGCACCACGGTACAGCAAGCTGCGCAACTACCGCACGGCCTATATCAGCACATACAACAGGCCCTATCTTGCTTCCGGCTATGCCACGGATAATAAAACCGGCAAGGAAGTATATCTTGTTTTTTTCCGGCAGGGAGACAGCGGCTGGCTGGAATTCATCACACCCGATAAAAATACTTTTGTTCAGCAGTATAAGTTTGACCCGGAAACGATCCGGTGGGACAGTGATTCGGAATTGATGGCAACCTTATTAGCAATGGTGAACTACAACAAGTTTGCTGTGGCTGCATCAGATTTCACAGGCACATGGACAAGCGACTTCAGCGGTGTGCAGCAATTGTACAACGTTTATACCGGCAATTATGCAGGGATGAATATCCACCAATCGAACCAGACCTTTGAGTTTGGCACCGGCAATACTTACAAATGGAACCTTGTTGCGGTAAACGGCATGGTGGGAAATATGAATTATGCGCAGGTAAAGTCGGCCGGAAAATTTACCGTACTGAACAACTGGCAGGTAAAATTCTCAGATCTTGAAGGAAAGCCGAAAACCTATCATGCTTTCTTTTCGTGTATAAAAGGTGCAAGATTATTAAAGCTGCTGGATGCACAATATCCCGGCAACGGCACCTATACCGTGTTCGGCAAAAAATAACCGATGGCCTCTGTGCCGTAGCCACTGATTAACTGAAGTGTACCGGTATTGCCCATTCACCATTGCCCAACCCGTCCCGGCCATCCGGGATTCACCATTGCCCATTCCCCACTACCTTCGCAGCAATGAAAGACTTCAAATCATTGCGTATCGTATTTATGGGCACTCCTGAATTTGCCGTGGCATCATTGGATGCACTGGT
>JAEUVM010000163.1 GCA_016787125.1 Chitinophagaceae bacterium
CTGTAAACAAAAACCAATTGTCATGAAAAAAGTATTCAGCACATGGCTGCTGTTGCTGTCTGTATTTGCTCTCAGCGCCCAATCATCCGCCCTCACACAAACCATCCGTGGTGTGGTGGTGGATGAACAATCAGGCCACACTCTCGCCTGGGCTACGGTAAAACTGGAAGGTGGTACAGCCTCCGCCATTACCGATACCACAGGCAGCTTCCGGCTGAAGAATATTCCGCTCGGCCGCCAGGCTATCCGCATCTCCCTTACCGGTTATGAAGAAGTGGTGATCCCGAATATAGAAGTCACTTCCTCACATGAAGTGGTGCTGGAACTCCGCATCAGGGAAAAAGTGCAGAAGCTCGAAGAAGTGGTATTGAAAGCAGGCAAACAGAAAAACAGGGCCATCAATGAAATGGCTACGGTAAGTGCCCGCCAGCTCAGTATGGATGAAGCCGTACGCTATGCCGGCACCCGCAATGATCCCAGCCGTATGGCACAAAACTTTGCCGGTGTAAGCGGCAGCAATGATGCCCGCAACGATATCATCATCCGCGGCAATTCACCCTCCGGTGTGCTATGGCGTATGGAAGGAATTGATATTCCCAATCCCAACCATTACAGTACGCTGGGTTCCACCGGCGGGCCCGTTACCATTCTTAACACCAACACGCTGAAGAGCTCCGACTTCATCACCAGCGCTTTTCCTGCCCAGTATGGCAATGCACTGGCCGGTGTGTTCGACCTCCGAATGCGTAATGGCAACAATGAAAAATATGAGTTCCTCGGACAAATGGGTTTTAACGGTTTTGAGTTCGGTGCTGAAGGGCCTCTCAGCCGCACTGCAAGATCTTCCTTCCTGGTTAATTACCGTTATTCGCTGATCGCTGCCGTACAAAAGCTCGGGCTTAGTGTGGGTACCGGCAATGCCACACCTTATTACCAGGATGTGAACTTTAAGGTAAACATCCCCACGAAGAAAGCCGGTGTGTTTTCTCTGTTCGGACGTGGTGGTGAAAGTCATATCAGCTTTGAAGCCCACGATGATAAAAACCTGTACAGCACCACTGATGGCAGCCTGCGTGACCGCAACTTTAAATCCCTCACCGGTGTTACAGGCATCACCCATACGTATTTCTTTAATCCCACTACGTCGGGCCGCTTCATGTTGGCCGCCTCCGGCTTTGATTCACGCTATGAAGAAATATTTTTCAACAAACCAACGCCAGACAACCAGGCTTTTTATAAAAAGAATGTGCAGGTAAAACTTTCGGCCGGTTATACACTGAATAAAAAATTCAGTTCCAGGAACCAGTTCACGGCCGGCATCATCAGCGACAGGAGTAAGCTGCGGCTTCGTATGGATTATATTCCCAATGGCGATTCGGTATTGCAAACCTTCTTCAATACCAAACAGCATGTAACCCTGCTGCGGGGCTTTGCCAACCTGGGTCACCGCTTTTCAGATAAGCTTTCCACCAACTTCGGCCTGTATTACCAGTTCTTTACATTAAATGATAAACAAAGCATCGAGCCGCGTTGGAATATCAAATACCAGTTCAGCCCCGGCCGCTCCCTCTCATTCGGCGCCGGCCTGCACAGCCAGGCACAACCATTGGAAGTGTATTATTATGAAACAAAGAACAGCAGCGGTGAAAAGGAACTGACCAATAAGAATCTTGATTTTGTAAAAAGCGTACACACCGTGCTCGGCTACGACATGAGTTTTTCCAAGAACCTCCGCTTCAAAGCAGAAGTATATGGTCAATATATATATGATGCAGCCACGGAGCAATTGCCTTCTTCTTTCAGCATGCTCAACAGCGGCGCCGATTTTTATTTTCCTGATAAAACCAACCTGGTCAATGGTGGAAAGGGATATAATTATGGAATGGAGATGACGCTCGAACGTTTTCTGCACAAAGGGTTTTATTATCTCGTCACCGTATCCTTATTCAACAGCCGCTATACCGGCAGTGATGAGGTGTGGCGCAATACGGCCTTCAACACCCGCTATGTAACCAACATACTTGGTGGTAAGGAATTTGCTTTTGGTAAAAACGGGCTGTTGGGCATAGATACCAAACTCGCCATCGCAGGCGGACAGCCCTATACGCCTTTTGATATTACCGCTTCTGAAGCAGCAGGCTATGTGGTGTTTAAGGAAAACGAGGCATTCAGCCTCCGCAATGATGCCTACCTGCGCTGGGACCTGAAATTCTCCTACACCCGTAATGGCCGCAAAACAACGCAGAAGTGGTATGTGGACCTGCAGAACATCACCGGCAGGGAGAATATCTATATCCGGACGCTGAACCCCAAATCAGGTGCGGTGGACCGGATCAACCAGATCGGATTTTTCCCCAATATCAACTACCAGGTTACTTTTTAA
>JAEUVM010000187.1 GCA_016787125.1 Chitinophagaceae bacterium
AAGTGCTTTAGAACCGGCAATGCTTTCCACAGGCAACACATAGAGGTAAGCCTGGTTGACCAGCACATAAATAATAATGCAGATAAACACACCGAAGAAAAGGCTCTTTGGAATATTGCGCTGTGGCTGTTTTACCTCACCGGCCATGGAAGTGATATTGATCCAGCCATCATAAGCAAAGAAGGCACCCGTAAGCGCCGCTATCACACCACTTAATAAAGAAACACCTGTGCGGGGGTTATCCGCCTGAACAAAATGCGACACTGAACCATTACCCGAGAAAAAAATACCGAAAGCCAGCAGCGCTATTACAGCCATCTTTACAAAAGTGGATACCACCTGGAAAGCACTGCCTGCCCTTACGCTGATATAATTAAGCAGGGTGAAAATAATGACGAGGAATACCGCCAGTCCCTTTATCCCTGCATCTTTCAGCGGATAAAGATCCCCGATGAATGGCAGCCGCCACACCACCGAAAGCTCAGTGTCGGTACTGAAGCGGGGAAGATGAAGGAAGTAATCTGCATATTGTGCACATACAAAAGCAATAGCCGCCACTGCTGCCGTGTTGATCACTGAAAAAGCAGCCCATCCGTAGAGAAAGGCCACAAATTCGCCAAACATTTTGCGGAAATACACATAAATACCTCCCGTTTCCGGAAGCATGGCACCCAGTTCAGCGTAGATCAATGCGCCAAACAGAGAAAACATACCGGCTATCACCCATACCAGCGCCAGCCAAACGGGTGAGCCCAGTTGAGCCGCCATATCCGAAGGATTGCGGAAGATACCGGAGCCGATGATGCTGCCGATGATAATGGAAGAGGCCGACCAGAAGCCGATCTTTTTCGCCAGCGTGGAAGACGGTGATGACATGGAGGGGAAGATAGGTTTTTTTCAAATGCGGTAACTCCTGGTTATAAGTTATGAGTTGTGAGTTATGAGTTGTGAGTTATGAGTTGTGAGTTACGAGGGGCGTGATGGTGCGGGTGTACTATGGAGCGGTTCGAGGTTTAAAGTTTAAGGTTTAAGGTTGTCGTGATGCATAGACGGTCGTTGATCATCTTCAAATCTTCAAATCGTTTCATTTCCAAATTTATCCCGACTCTTCGGTCTGCAAGCCGGTCATCGGTCAACGGTCAACTCATGAACATCTGCACTATTATCTTTTCTCCATTATCTCTTAGCTAATGAAAAAAGCTCCCGCGGGAAACAGGAGCTTTTAAAATCTTTATGCATAGTTGGCTTCAACCCGAATATACCTGTTGAAGTGCTGGTACATACCCTCCGGCCGGATACTGGTTCTTCCCGGAAGGATTAACGGGTGCGGCAGGC
>JAEUVM010000229.1 GCA_016787125.1 Chitinophagaceae bacterium
CTTCTTCAGGGCTGCCAGGTAATCGTTGTAGGTACTGATAGAAACATCGGCAGCTTTCTCCAGCAGGGTGAGATAGTTATTGAACGTATTTACATTATCCACATTCATGGCTTTATCCGGTCTGAATGCGGGCAGCACTTTCACTTTCCATCCTTCGTTTTTTATCTGCTGGTGGTGTTCCAGTGTATCCACGGGGTCGTCGGTAGTGCAGATGAGTTTCACCTTCATCTTTTCCAGCAATCCTCTTACACTGTATGCTTTTGTTTGGAGCTTTGCCGAGGTATCGTCATATATTTTCCTCGCCGTATCAGCATTCAGCAATTCGCTGATGCCGAAATAGCGCTGCAGCTCCAGGTGTGTCCAATGGTACAACGGGTTTCGCATGGTGTACGGTACGGTGGCAGCCCAGGCATTGAATTTCTCCCAGTCGCTTCGATCGCCAGTGATGAATGCTTCTTCCACGCCATTGGTACGCATGGCCCTCCATTTATAATGGTCGCCATTCAGCCACACCCGGGTGATGTTCTCAAAGTTCTTATTGGCAGCCACTTCATCCGGCGGCAGGTGGTTATGGTAATCAATGATGGGCATTTCCTTTGCATACCCGTGATACAAATGTTCTGCTGTGGCATTGGTCAGCAGAAAATTGTCGTCGAGAAACTTTTTCATACGATCCATTTATTTTTTATTAACCTGCTTCTGTTTTTTGACCTCACCTGTTGCGTGGGTATCGTGATATGCGGGGCGGATTCTTTCGCCCTACCAGAATGCCGCCCCTATGGGGCTACCAGAATGCCGCCCTTACAGGGCTACCAAAGTGTCGCCCCTACGGGGCTATTCACCATTTCCAATTCCCCATTCACAAACTCACTCCTCTCTTCCACGGAATAAAATCATCCTGGTTCAATAATACGGCTTTGGGTATCACTTCTCCGCTCGCTGCTTTGATACAATATTCAAGTATGTCCTCACCCATTTCCTGTATCGTTTTTTCACCTTCAATCACCGGACCACAATCAATATCTATAATATCATTCATTCGTTTAGTCAGATTACTGTTCGTGGATACTTTGATCGTAGGACAAACAGGATTGCCCGTAGGCGTACCCAGCCCTGTGGTAAATAAGATCAGCGTGGCGCCACTGGCTGCCTTGCCGGTCGTTGCTTCCACATCATTGCCCGGTGTGCATACTAAGCTGAGGCCGGGCTTCGTGGCCGGTTCAGTATAATCCAGTACATCCACCACAGGTGATGTGCCGCCCTTTCTTGCTGCACCGGCACTTTTAATAGCATCGGTGATAAGGCCGTCTTTAATATTACCCGGTGAAGGGTTCATGGAAAAGCTGGAGCCGGCATTGGTTACCATCTCATCATAGCTTTTCATCAGTTTCATAAATTTCCGGGCAGTGGCTTCATTCACGGAGCGATCAACCAATTCCTGCTCCACACCACACAACTCTGGAAACTCTGCCAGTAATACTTTACCACCCAATGCCACCAGCAGATCTGAACAATAGCCAACAGATGGATTGGCAGATATGCCACTGAAGCCATCACTGCCACCGCATTTTACGCCGATGCATAATTTATCAAGTGTGGCAGGCTTTCTTTCCAGTTTGTTGAGGGCTGTCAGTCCTTCAAAAGTCTTTCGGATGGCATCGCCGATCAATTGTTCTTCACTTTGTGATTGCTGTTGTTCAAAAACATACAGTGGCTTATCAAAGCCGGGGTTGAGGGTTTTAAGATCATTCAGAAAATCCTGTGTCTGAAGATTCTGGCAACCAAGACTCAGCACCGTTACACCACCCACATTCGGATGGTCAGCATAGGCTGCCAGCAGTTTACTCAGTACCGCCGCATCCTGCCGTATACCGCCGCATCCGCCCTGGTGGGTCAGGAATTTTATACCATCCACATTCTTAAAGATGCGTTCGGATGGTTTTCTTGCTGAAGCAGGTGCCAGCAACACAGATGCCATGTCTTCACCATTGCGGTAAGCTTCTATGAGCTGATTTGTATACGCTTTGTATTTATCAGTTACAGCATACCCCAGTGTGTTATGCATGGCTTCACGTATCACATCGAGGTTACGGTTTTCACAAAACACCGTCGGGATAAATAGCCAGTAGTTGGCTGTGCCCACCCGTCCGTCGCTGCGATGATAACCGTTGAATGTTCTTCCGGCATACTTTGACACGTCGGGTGCTTTCCAGTCAAACTGCACTCCACGATAGTCATACGCACCAGCAGCATGTTTAGTATTGGTGGTCGTCATCCGGCTTCCTTTGGTAATAGCCTGTTGTGCCTTGCCAGCCAGCACACCATACATGATTATTTCATCGCCGCTTTGCAAATCGTTCATAAAGAACTTATGCTTGGCAGGTATCTCTTCAAGAAGTAAATAGTCATTGCCTTCAAAGGAAACAGTTTCTCCTTTGCGCAGGTCCGTCAGTGCCACCAGCACATTATCCTTTGCATGTATCTTAAGTATCCTGTGCTTCATCTATACCGGTGTGTTTATTTTTTCGAGCCTGGCAATAGTGGTCATCACTCCGTTGGTCATCATTTCACTGAGACGCTCCTGCACGGCTGCAAGAAATCCCGGCAATGCAGCGAGGTTGGTATCCCACAATTGTTCATTACTCAATATGGAGGCGGCCACTGTGGCAGCATCTCCTTTTTGCCATTCGGCGTAGAACAGCGCAGCAGCATCGTCTTTCACTTCATACTCCACACCATTCCTTTCACCATAGTATTTACCATCACGATTATCGGTCAGCTTCATATATAAAATGAAACCTGCAAAGCCGGTAGCCATGTGCATCGGCGGCGTATCGTTCTGTTCATAATGACGGAGCAGCATCGGTACATTGCGCATTTTCATTTTCGAAGTGTACTGCACGGTGATGCTCTGCCATTGATGATCAATAAATGGATTGCAGAACCGTTCAAATACCCGGTTGGCAAAATCCTCTTTTACTTTAGCATCAATCTCAAAAGGAATGGCCGCAGCTATTTCCTTTTGCATCAGTTGTCGAGCAAATACAGAAAACACACTGTCTGTAATGGCTTCACGGGTGATGTTGAAGCCAGATAAGAATGCCAGCCCGCAATTGAAAGTATGCGTGCCATTCAGCAGGCGCAGCTTCAGTTCTTTGAACAGGGTGATATCCTCCGTGATCACCACTCCTTCGTCTGCCTGGCAAAAAGACAACACCTCTTTTACACCAGCATCTCCTTCAATGGCCCACAGGCGAAACACTTCACTCATGGTGAGCAGTTCGTCGGTATAACCCAGTTCCTTTTCCAGTTTGGCACTGTCCTCTTTTCCCGGTTTTCCGGGTACGATCCGGTCTACGAGTGAATTGCAGAAAGTGTTATGATTCTCCAGCCATTCGATGAATTTAAAATCCAGGTTATTGCGATGTGCCAGTTCCAGTACAATACTTTCCAGTTTACTGCCGTTGTCTGTTATCAATTCCGTTGGTACGATCACCATTCCGCTGGCGGCACTGCCATTGAAAGCTTTGAAACGTTCAAATAAGAAGGCCAGCAGCTTGCCGGGAAAAGAGGAGGGAGGCTCATCCTGAATATTATCATCCGACAGTTGTATCCCTACTTCAGTAGTATTGGAAATTACAACCCGCATTTCGGGGTTGTGTGCACATTCCAGTATGCGTTGCCAATCTGTTCTTGCGCTGAGCACCCTGCTGATGGAAGCATTGACAATATTTTCTTCAATGGTTACACTGTTTTCCACGCCCCTCACACAAACCGTGTAAAGACCATCCTGCCTGTCGAAGGCACTGCTGTCGCTGTCGGTTGACTTCACCACCACAATGCGTCCGTTGAAGATGCCTTTTTTGTTTGCTTTGTCAATAAAGTAGTCAGGCAATGCCCGCAGCAAAACGCCGGTGCCGAACTGCAATACCTTTTCCGGCAGTTCGAACAGAGCAGCAGCAGGTAATTCAAGCCCTTTTTTTCCAGGGATCTGCTGAATAATATTTTTCGATAATTGCATACTTAATTTTATTTACCCGACAACAGTAACTCCGATCATCGTCCCTTGCGCCTGTTCCGCCATATGCGGGGTCGCACACTTCATCCTTCGGTTCTTTACTCAGCAAACAGCCCGTTACATCAGGGCGCCCACCTGTTTCCAAACAACCACTTTACTGATATGTCTTCCGCTTTCACGTCAGCCGGCAGGTTGTTTTTATACCAGCTATAATCATTTCCTCCTTCGCGGTGACAGTTATAATAATATATTCTTTCACCCCAGTTTATCGTGTTGTTTGTCGGTACACGGTAAATGGGTGCATCTTTCATGTTTTTTGCAAACACACAGTTTACCAGGAAGAACTGTGCTTCGCGGTGATAGCGGCCAAGCAGGAAACCATCATAGCCGCGGAAATGGCAATTGATAAGCACCGTCTTCGAATCTTTACTTCCCGAACCATCATGCCAGATAGCAGCAGGTCCGGTATGCGAGATGAATTCACAATTCTCGGCCCAGGCCCAGCCACGGGGACAATAGAAATCAACACCACCTTCCATAATGCAGTCTTTGAAGTACCACATGCCATTGTATATCTCCCACGGACTAACCGTATCACCGCCAAAAGCACGGAAATGACAGTTGATGGCTTTCAGCCTCGTAGCCATATTCATAGTGCGAAGTGCCATCTGGTGACCATCCTTGCGCAGTTTTTTCATCTTATCAGCGCTGGTATCTGAGGCACACCAGATAGTTCTTTCCTTGAAATCAAAACCGAAGTTGTTGGTAATAGTGAGGTTTTTCAGTGTAATATCATTGGCACCGATATTCATGGTGGCTACACCCCAGTCGTCGGCATGACCGCAGCGCCATTCATCCCTGGCTATGGAGGCAATAATGATAGTGCTTTCCCTGTCTTCCCCTTCAAAAGTGATATTGGACTTTTCGATGTATAGCTTTTCTGCGTAGGTGCCTTTTTTTATGAAAATAATCCGTGGGGAAGCAGATGAATCGGGAATACTGCTTACAGCACCCTGAATAGTTTTGAAATCACCATTGCCAGAAGGATCAACAACGATCCTTTGTTGCGCTATGGCAGGCAGCCAAAGTATCAATAATAATATTTGAAACGATCGCTTCATGGTGTTGGCAAAGCCGTTATTTCTTTGTTTGTGCTAAAAGCCATTTTACCAGGCTTTCAGCGGCATCATAATTTTCAAATTCAGCAGGCAGCTTTCTGCCATCCACATATTCATTATAAAACCAGGGGTCACCTACGGCAAATACAGTTCCCTTGCCCACTTTCGCCACCGACATCAGCACTTCACCGTTTTCTGTATACACACTTACCGCAGGTTTCTGAATGGTTTGTGTGCACAGTTGTTTTACAAAAACCTTCTTCACTTTACCGAAAATGGCATCAGCTTCATCAAAGAAAAGGGCTCCCTGTTCAAACTTATTGTCAATCACATCGTGCCGCATGTTTTCATTCCACTGAATACCGAAGCGTTTAGCCAGCTCGTTGTAATGCCGGAACTCCACGTTGTTGCTGTCGTTGGCCATCATCACCAGCACACCGCCATTTTTTACATAGTTGTATAAGGCATCTATATGTTTTTGCTCAATATAATTGGGTGTCTTGTTTTCCTTGGGCCAATCTGGATCAATAAGAAAATAAACGGAGGCATTTTTCAGGTTGGCGGCCGTGGGGCCCTCATCCAATAATGTAGTGGTGGCGCCGTATGTATTAAACAGGTGACCTAAAAAGGAGAAGCCGCCGTTGTCACGTTCATCCCATTTGTAATGAAAGACTATTTTTTTGCCAAACGCATCTTCTTTTGTTTCCCGGTTAAAGTAATTGTCCATCACCACGGTCTTTCCTTTGCCGATCGAAACGGTGCGCTGGAGTTCCATTTCATTACTGGCGAGGAGAAATGCGCCGATGCCCTTTGGGTCATTCACGATAACAGGTTCACTCATGTAATACGCAAAGCTTCCATCACGGTATGGCTTGCCGCCAAGACCTGATACTTTTACGGTGCCATGTAAATTAGTTTGCCCGTTTTCATTTTTGATAAACTGGCTGCGAATGCCGGTATAACCTTTATCAGCGATACTGATTGCAGAAGCGGGCAGGTATTTTTTTCGTACTCCTTTTGCGATAGCATATACAAACTGGCAGGATGCCGAAGCTTCGAAATAGTTCTTTTCCTTTCCGGGTCCGTTGTAGGCCATCACATCTTTCCACAGACCGGTGGTTTTATCCTGTTGTTTTGCTAATGCAGTAACGAGCCGGTTCAGAATGGCAACCAGTTCCTTTCTTCCGGGATGAGCCTCCGGAAAATAGTCGAGGGCATCCACCAGTGCGGTGGCATACCAGCCCATAGCCCTGGCCCAGAAATGTGGTGAGCATCCTGTTTGCTGATTGGCCCACTGCATCTGTTTACTTTCATCCCATGCATGGTACAGCAGCCCGGTCTTTGCATCCCGTGTATGTTTTTCAATGCGGACAAACTGTGCGGCAATGTCCGCAAAGGCACTGTCCTCGTGTGCCAGTTGTGCATATTCTGCATAGAAAGGCTGGGCCATGTACAATCCATCGAGCCATACCTGGTTGGGATAAATATTTTTATGCCAGAAGCTGCCTTCCTTTGTGCGGGGATGGGTACGCAACTGTTCTCTCAGCAGTTTAGCTGCTTTCAGGTATTTTTCTTTCAGCGTTACACGGTACAGCAGCAACAACAGTTTGCCATTGTTGATATGGTCAATATTGTATTCGTCAGGCTTGTAAGTGCGGATACTGCCATCGTTTTGTACAAACACATCCATTTGCTGCTGGATATAGTTGTAATATTTCACATCACCCGTATTCAGCCAAAGTCCCTCAAAGCCCTTCAGAATAACACCCATGTCGTAGGTCCATTTGGCGGGTTTGCCATCTAATGAGAAAGAATCTTTCCAGGTGGTCATTACTGTTTCTGCCACCAGCTTGCCATAATACCTGTGCAATGCTTTTTGAGATTGGCCGGCAAGGGTAAATAATAAACATCCTATGGTGACAAGTCTTTTCATTTGATCGTGACAGATTTTTCAGTGGCACCTAATTCAAACGTAATGATCGTATTTGCTTTAACGGCATCACTGTTGCTGATCACAATACCGCTGCTCCTTTCACCGTTGATGCGAAATCGTAATACAGTTCCCTCTTTGCCGGTTACTTTTTCAAAAAGAAGTTTATCGCTTTGTACCACGTCAACCAGCGGTTCTGTTTCTTCGCTTATCACCTGTATGTTCTTAAAGCTGATACCGGTGGCTTCCTGTATATCTATTCCTTTTTTTGCCTGCAGCACCATGTTTTCCAGTACCACATCTTTTACATGCATTTCAGGAATACCTCGGATGAAGATGGCTTTTTCTGCACCATTGCAAAACACGTTGCTGATATGAAAGTTTTTGAATACGGGAGTTGTTTCATCTACCGGTTTGAATTCCACTTTGGGTAATTCTCTTTTTTCTCCCGCTAATGGAATAGGGTCTTTGGCGGCATAATACATATCAAACAGGATGGCTTCACCCACAATGTCTTTCATCCATATATCTTTTATGGTGATGTTTTCCACCACTCCGCCACGGCCTCTTGTGGTTTTGAATCGAAGGCCGATATCTGTTCCGATGAATGTGCAGTTGCTCACATGGATATTCCGGGCGCCGCCGCTCATTTCACTGCCAATCACAAATCCGCCATGTGAAGCATAGACGGTACAGCCACGGATGGTAACGTTCTCTGTCGGCTTTCCCCTTTTTCTGCCTTCAGCATCGCGGCCGCTTTTCATGCAGAGTGCATCATCGCCTACATCAAACACAGAATTTTCGATCAGCACATTCTTACAGCTTTCCACATCAATGCCATCCCCGTTTTGTGCATACCAGGGGTTTTTAACGGATATATTACGAACCGTCAACTGCTCACACATCAATGGATGCAGGCACCACGCAGCTGAATTTTGAAAGGTGACTCCTTCCAGTAAAATGTTTTTACAGTTGGTCAGCAGTAAAAGATTGGGTCGGAGGAAATCTTTGATGCTTTGATAAAAAGCTGCATCTTTTTCAGGAGATATGGCGCCGGGATTGGTGAGCTTTGATCCTTTCATTGATTTTTCCGAAGGATACCATGTCTTCTTATCATCACTCAGCACACCACCGGAGGCTACGAGTTTTTTCCATTGTGTTTCATTCAGTTTGTCTTTCTTCACCATACGCCAGGCATCTCCGTTTCCATCAATGATACCCTTACCGGTGATGGCAATATTGGTGGCGCCGGTAGCGGAGATGGGTGATTGGTTGCGCATCTGTGGTAATCCTTCCCAGTTAGCTGCCACCAACGGATACTGATCAAAGTCGCTGGAGAAAAGCAAGGTGGCACCATTAGCCAGGTGCAGGTTGATATTGCTTTTTAAAACGATTGGTCCTGTAAGCCACAATCCTGCCGGTACCAATACCACACCACCGCCTTTTTTTGAAAGCGCTTCGATCGTGTTGCTGATGCTTTTAGTATTGAGTGTATGCCCGTCAGGAACAGCGCCTGATTTTTTAATGCTCAGTGTGTCTTTTCTGAATTGCGGTGTCTTTACAGCCCACTGGCCCTGTGCCATTTGAAACAGTAAAACAGAGGCAGTAAGGATAGCGATCTTTTTCATGAAAGGGCAAGCTTTTGGTGTGTCGTTCTGCAATACAAGTCTAACCAGATATTCGTTGTCAATCAACGAATTGCGCCGCTTTTTTTACGCAATCGTTGCCGGGAACCATGCCGGAACTGAAGCCGGTTTTTGCAGGCTGTTTTCAGCTCATTTTAACAGCCTGTCGGGCCAATAATTTCCACTGGCCACCCTGCTTTTGCCATACCAGCATCACCCGCAAATGCACATCTCCCGGTTTGCCGCTGTCGTTGGTCTTTGCATGCAGGATATGCCGCACGATGGCGGTTTTGCCACTGATGCTGATGGTTTGTTCTGCAAGGTCAATTGTTACAAAATCAGACCGGCCGCTGGTGATCTTTTCTACAAATTGTTTTTTATCATCTATAGCCCCGCTGCTGTGGCCATAACTGAGTTTTTCAGCCACCAGTTTTTCAAGCATGGTTTTGTCCGCATCGATCATGGCCCTGGTTAATTGTTCCACTGCAGCGGCCACGGCTTTTTCTTTTTTATCCTGTGCCGGTAATGTTGAAGTAACAAGCAACAGCAAAAAGATAATGAGACTGCTTTTTTTCATTTTATCTGATTAATGGTTCTATTTATCATAGGCAGCGGGATGAAAACTGCCACCACCGGATTGTCAGTTCTTTTCCACCCTGAACCAATCCACATCTGCATAGCCGGCATCATTCGTCTTTTCGGTACGGGTGCAAAACAAGCCTACTTTAGCGCCAACCCAGCGGCCGGGTTTGGCCACCAGTTTATCACCGATGGGGGTGTAGGTATTTCCATTTTCACTGTAACTGAATTGGCAAACACCGCCTGCGGTTACTGTCACCCTTAAATACATATCGGCCGCCGTTACTTTTATACCTTCACTTTTGGTCTCTTCTTTTCCTTTATCGGCATTGACGCATTTACTGTGTGAAAGATAAACGCCATCTTTTTTTCTGACGAGTGAAATAACTGCGTAATCGGCCCCGAATATGATAAGGCCTGCGCTTTCATTTTCCAGCCGCGGGGTATAAGACAGTTTCGTTGTAACCATAAATTCATCTGCGGGAAATTTTTGCATCAGCAGGTTGGGAACATTCCAATAATTTTTATCGTTGGCGGGTAATGGCGCTGAAAACAGGCGCAGCTTTTCGTTTGCCGGAAATGCCCAATAGGGTGATGGATTGGCCTGCCACTGCCATTGCGGTGATAAGTAGCGATTATTGAACTCATCTGAATCCGCCGGTGTTTGTACAGGAAATGTTTTTCCTGTGTTTGGTTTTTTAAAAGTCATTACCGGTTCGCCTTTGCCATCGCCATCTTTATCCATTCCAATCACGGGCCAGTCATTTATCCACTTCATGGGTTGCAGGTGTACCACACGGCCATAGGCTTCTTTGTCCTGGAAATGCAGGAACCAGTCTTCACCAGAAGGCGTGCTGACCCATGCGCCCTGGTGCGGACCATTGATAGTGGTGGTGCCCTGGTCCATCACCACTTTTCTTTCATAAGGGCCGTAAATATGTTTGCTGCGCAAAACAGTTTGCCAGCCGGTGCTTACACCACCTGCCGGGGCAAAGATGTAATAGTATCCGTTGCGCTTGTACAGCTTTGGCCCTTCGATGGTGGGATCTTTTTCATGACCATCATACACCATTACGGCATCGCTGATCACCCTGGTGCCTTCTTTATTCAGTTCTTTTATCACGATGATGGATTTGATACCAGCCCGGCTGCCGGCATAGGCATGCACGAGGTATACTTTGCCATCATCATCCCATAGCGGGCAGGGGTCGATCAATCCTTTACCGCTTTCCACCAGCAGGGGTTCGCTCCAGGGGCCGGTGATCGATTTGGCTTTTATCAAATAAATACCAAAATCAGGATCGGGATAGTAGATATAGAATTCATTGTTGTGAAAGCGGATGGCCGGCGCCCACACACCTCCGCCATGTCTTACACTGTCAAAGTGCGTGGATGGTAAACGCTTTAATGCATGACCGGCGAGTGTCCAGTTTACAAGATCTTTTGAGTGAAGGATGGGCAAACCTGGCACATGATTGAAACTGGACGAGATCATATAGTAATCATTGCCCACACGGATAGCGTCCGGATCGCTGTAGTCGGCATTGATCACGGGGTTCTTATAGGTGCCATCACCATTGTCGGCCTTCCATACTGGTGAAGCCGGCTGTGCAGATGCTAAAGTGACTGCCAGCGTAAACCCGCAAAACAGTAAAAGCTTACCAGGTAATTGCATAAATAGAAATCAATGATCCAATAATAGATTGCTACTCCTTTCCAGGATCCCATTCACCTAAGATATTCTTCAGTGTATATTTCTTTGCTTCTTCTTCTGTCAGTTGCCTGGCCCATTTCACCCGTGCTGCGGCATTGGCGCCGGGACCGCTGCTGTTGTATTCCGTATAGCGGGCGGTGGCTTCATTGGCAGGGTTCTTCCAGTTGTTCCACCCTTCGGGGATAATGTGTTTGTCCATCCAGCAATTAATGTAGGTCACACTCGCCGTGGGGCTCCAGGGTCTGCCCAATGATACTTTATTAATGTTGCTGTCTGCAGTCAGCCGGCAGTCGAAGAACACGAACCCATACGGTATAATGCTGTTGGTGGATGCGGCGGTAACGTGGCTGTTCTTTTTACTATGGATATGGCAGTTTTGAAAAACAGCAGTGGCAGCACCGAAAATAAAATCGGTGGTGCCTTCTATGTAGCAGTCTTTGAAATAATGTTTAACGCCGCTGCCGCTTAGAAAAAGAATATCCTGGTTGCCGGTGATGCGGCAATTCACCACCGAGGCCCTGTTCCCTTCTATGCGCAGGCCTACAGCCTGCCCGGCCGTAAAGCCTGCTGTATTCTGAATGGTGAGGTTTTCTGCATGAAAGTCGTTTCCGTAAACGAATACAGAGGCACAGGTCCAGGTGTTTAATGTATCACCGTTGGGCAGTTTGGTACCGGCATGATTGTCGAAGGTGAGGATGGTGGCTTCTTTGTCTTCGCCTATTAATCTTACAAAACTTTTTCTTGCATCCACCACGATCACTTCTTTGTAGGTTCCTTTTTTAATGTAAATGGTGAAGGGCTTGTCATTACCAGCGGGTACGGCATCCAGCGCTGCCTGTACGGTGGTATAGTCACCGCTGCCATCTGCAGCTACGGTTAATTTCTTTTGCGCAGCTATGCTAAGAGGCCAGAGAAATATCAACAGCAGCAGGTGCTTCATGTATTATTTTTTTACCCGGGGAATAAATACCCGTTCAGTCAGTTCTATGTTCAGCGCTTTCAGTTCTTTTAATACCAGTTGTGCAATCAATCTTGCGCCCAGCTCGGTGAAATGCGTATTGTCATTCTTTCCTTCGGGATAGTTGGGATGTTCACCGGGTTGCAATTGCAGAAAGAGCAGCTTAGAGTTTTCTTCGCCAAACTGCTGGTAGAGCTGCCGGCTTTTTTCATCCAGGTCAATAAAGAGCACGCCCGTTTCGGCGGCCACTTCTTTTACCAGTGCGGAATATTGCTCATGTGTGGGAATGGCAGTTCCGGTTTTGTCAAACTTTCTTCTTGA
>JAEUVM010000340.1 GCA_016787125.1 Chitinophagaceae bacterium
GTCTGAGCAACAAACAAAACTCTTCCCCCTATCAATCAGGGGGGCTTAAGTACCAGTAACCATGGCTCTTCAGAGGAAAAACTAACAAAAAATAGACCTAAAAGACTTTTACCGGACAGCAGTGATTCACTATTCACTATTCCCGATTCCCAAACCTGCTTACTTTTGCCTAATGAATCTTGAATATAAACAGTTGCTGAATGAAGAGTTTGATCCTGGTTCCCGTGTGTGGGTGTACCAGTCGGGGCGTTTGTTCTCACTTAAAGAGGCGCTGGAGATCGAAGAAATGCTGAAAGATTTTACCGGCAAATGGCTCAGCCACGGCACACCAGTTAAGGGCGAAGCCCATTTATTCTTCGGACAATTCATCGTGCTGATCGCGGATGAGACGGCAACCGGTGTAAGCGGGTGCAGTACCGATAGCTCGGTGCGATTAATAAAAGATATTGAACAGCGGTTTGGTGTAAATATGTTTGACCGCACTTCGCTGGCCTTTGTAATAAAAGAAAAAATACAGTTGTTGCCTATGGCACAACTGCCTTATGCGGTTGAAAACGGCTTCCTCACCGCTGACACACTTTACTTCAACAACCTGGTACAAACAAAAGCAGAACTGGAATCCAACTGGCTGATACCGGTGAAGGACAGTTGGCTGGCGAAAAGATATTCTTTTCCGCAGGTGGTTTAATCAATTATAGTCAGGCTTTTTTGATGGGTGCCAGTGTGGCTTTCTTTGCAGGCTTATTAAAACTATACCCTGCACTCAGCCGGAAATTCCTTGTTTGCGCCTTGCTGAAACTTTCCAGGTAGAAATTGGGACCGTAGGTGAAGCTGCGGGTTTGCTGCAAAAAAGGATCAATGATGTTGGCGGTAAGGGTAAGCCGCTTATCGAATAATTTGCGCTGGATGCCGATATTCATGCTCCAGTTCCAGCGGGCAAAGCCCTGCGGGTTGGCAAACCGGTTGAAGGTAAAGCTGCCGGTGAAGTTCAGCACATCTTTTGGTGTATAGGTGGAGTTTACATTCGAGGTGAATGATCCGCCATTGCGGTAGCGGTTTACCGTTTTATCAAATTCACTGTAGGCATTGTAGGTATAGCTGGCACTGAGGTTC
>JAEUVM010000382.1 GCA_016787125.1 Chitinophagaceae bacterium
GATCAGCAACTGGTACTGGACCGCAACCGTAATAAGATCAATACTATTGCCTTCTTTCTGAATGGGCAGCGAAACAGGATTACATTCAGCAGTAATTACAGTTTCCGGCGTTCGCAGTTTTCCAACAGCAACCGCAATGGCCTGCTGAACCGTGCCTGGCAATACAGTTTGCTTACACCGGCCAGCTTTGACAACACACAAGGCAGTTTACTTTCAGCCGGTACACAAAGAAGCTACAGCGCTGCGGCAGATAATCCTTTGTTCCTGCTGCGGGAAGATGTGTTTTTATTTCGTGAGCACCAGCATGCGGCATTTTTGTCGGCTGGTTACCGGTACAACAGACTTACTTTTAATATTTCCCAATCGCTGGAAGACCTGCGCCTGCACAGTGATGAAAGCCGGCTGCCCGGCACAGCAGGATTTTTACCTGGTGCCGCCGTACTGCGCCACACACATGATAAGAACTACAGTGTAACCACCAGGATCAGTTACGGACAGTTTAACTTCAGCAGCAAGATAAGGGGCAATCTTTCCGCCAATTACCTGTACAGCAACAGGCGTTCATTGATCAGCTATAACAACAATGCTTCCCGTTATGCATACCAGCGTTCGGCCAATGATCTGTCGCTGATATTCTCGCCGGATTTCCGTAGCAACCTTGGTTATAAATCCTACCTGCGTGCCGGGCTCAGCTTTACCGGCAGGCTGTATGCTTCCAACACCAGTACGGTTGATAATAGATTTATGCCTTCTGTTTCTGGCTATGCAACGATTGAATCTCCATTTAATATCAACAGGATCAGCCTCCGGCTGTTTGGCGGCTTCACCCGCTTCAACAGTGAAATGCCTTTGAGCCGCTCGGCCGGTTATGCCAGCCTGCTGCAGTACAGTGTGGCAGAAGCCAATGAATATTTACCGGTAAAAGAGATACTGGGTTTTGACAACCTGGCCCCTGTGGAGCACCGGGAGCTTACTGCAGGTTTTGAAGTAAGCTATAAAGACAGGCTTATATTATCTCTCAACTGGTTTAACCGGCGTACCGCCAACGATCTGTTTCCTGTAAACAATGGCAACCATCTTTCGCTGTTGAATATGGCTTCTCATCGCAACAAAGGCATGGAAGCGGAGCTGAGGTATTATTCCCGTACATACAATAATAGTAAAGTGCATTATGAAGGAAATCTCAGCATGGCTGCCAGCCGTACCCGGGTAATGAATGTGGCTGCAGGCTATGAGGGTACTCCCATTGCCGGTTTTAGTGATGTATATAAAGCATTGGTAAAAGGGCAGCCCATGGGAGTGATCATGGGCAGCACCTGGCTGAGGGATGCGGCAGGAAACAAGATCATCGGCGCTGATGGTTTTCCGCTGGTGAATAATACACCACAGGTGATTGGCGATCCCAATCCGGATTTTATTATAAAAACATCACAGAAGCTCACTTATAAAAATAAGGTCACCCTTACCATCGAGCCCGAGTGGAGAGTTGGCGGTGATGTATGGAATGGCACCCGTGCCCTGCTTGATTATTATGGCCGCTCGGCAGGTACTGCTTCGCAACGAAACATTACCGGCTATGTATTCGATGGTGTGCTGCAAAATGGTTCACACAATAATATCCCTGTAAGCTTCTACGACCCATCCAGGCCAGTGGAACAAAACCGGTGGGTGCGCTATGGCGCCGGCGGTGTGGCAGAAGAGTATATTGAAAAAGGAGATTGCATCCGCATCAATACTATCAGTCTCAGCTATAAACCCAAGCTGAAGAAGAGAGGCGCCGAACTCACCCTCGGCATCTATGCAAGCAATATCATTTTATGGACCCGCTATAAAGGGGTGGACCCTTACAGTCTGCTGTTTGATGAGCCGGCAATGGCCGGACTAGATTTCTTTAACACACCCGGTGTACGTTCTGCCGGGTTTACCGCCACTTTTCAATTATAAAGTATATGCCATTAAAAAAATTACACTGCTGTGTTTTCATCATTGCCTGTCTTGTATCATTGTTGCGGCCGGTGGCTGCACAAACAGGCACTTCCATTCCGTTGGATTATGCCTCTGCGAAAGAGAAAGTGTACCTGCACACCAATCATGTTTTCTTTCATCCGGGAGAAACGGTGTACTTCAAATGTTATGTGGTGCGTGGTGAAGACCAGACCATTTCCCGCATCAGCCCGGTGGTGTATACGGAAGTGATCAGTCCATCGGGAACAGTAGCACAAAAACTGCACTGGATGGTGAAGGATGGTTTTGCCGAAGGTTCTTTTACGTTTGACCCTGCCATGCCCGGTGGTATTTATAAGATAAGGGCCTACACCACCTGGATGCAGAATGAAAAAGAAAGCACCTGGTTTGTAAAAGAACTTACCCTGCAGCAGGTGATGGTGCCCCGCATACTGATGAAGCTCGACTTCCCGGAGAAAGGCTATGGCCCCGGCAGCTATGTCAATGCTTCCTTTTCGATGCGCAACCTGGCGGATGAACCGATCGCTAATAAATGGGGCCGCTTTACCGTATCGCTGGGTGGTAAAGAATACACCACGCAATCTTTCAAAACAGATTATCTCGGCAAAGCCACCATACAGTTTTCGCTTCCTGAAAAACTGGAAACGAATGACGGGTTGCTGAATGTAAAGATGGATTACAACGGTTTCAGCGAAGCTATTTCCCGCAGCATACCGATCGTGTTGAATAATGTTGACCTGCAGTTTATGCCCGAAGGTGGCACGATGGTGCAAGGTCTTTCATCTTATGTGGCATTTAAAGCGGTGAATGAATTTGGCAAAGCTGCGGATGTAAAAGGTATTGTAAAGGATGATAAAGGAAACGAGGTGGCCGCTTTTGACAGCTATCATTTTGGTATGGGTAAATTTCTTTTCACGCCACAGCCGGGCCGCCGCTATCTTGCCACCATCACTTCACCTGCCGGTATCAGTAAACAATATCCCTTGCCCGATGCGTTGTCGGACGGCATCGTGATGCACATTACCAAAGAAGGAAAAGATATAGTGGTGCGGCTTACCTCCACCAGTGATGCGGAGATAAAACTGAAAGGCACCTTCCGCAACACCACCTATCATTTACAAAAAGCTTCGCTGCAAAAAGGCGAGAACACTATCCGTATCAACGAAGCCGTTTTCCCGATGGGCATTACGCAGTTTACCCTGTTTACCTGTATGGACCTGCCACTGGCAGAGAGGCTGGTGTTTACCAATCCGGGCAAGTCGTTGCAGGTGCGCATTACCCCCGATAAAAAACAATATACACCGCGGCAGAAAGTAACGCTGCAACTGGAAACGCTGGATGAAACCGGCCAGCCTGTACCGGCCAACTTTTCCCTGTCGGTGGTGGATGATAAGCTCTGGACCTTTGCGGATGATAAGCAGGATCATATCCTTACCTGGTTATTGCTTGGCAGCGAACTGAAAGGAAAGATAGAAGAGCCGCAATTTTATTTTAAAAAAGAAGAAGCAAAGGCAATACCTGCGCTTGACCTGCTGATGCTGACACAGGGCTACCGCTATTTTGATTATACCGAATACATTACCCGGCAGAACAGTTTGCAATACCTGCCCGAACAGGAGAATGTGGTAAGCGGCAGGATAGTAAACAAAACAGGTGAGCCGGTGCCCGCAGAAGTTTTTATCGTGAACGGTATAACCGGCGGTAAGGCGGCGCAAATAAAAACAGATGAAACAGGCAGCTTCTTCTTTTCCGGGCTGACACCGATGACCAGCTATTACATCTTCGCAAAGGGACTGGAAGAAAGTGAGCAAGTGAGGGTGGAAGTGCTGCATAGCGGACTGGGGTTTAACCCTGCCAAAGCCAGAACGATAAAACCGATGCTGCCATCACCGCTGGTGTATGACCTGCTGGTGAATAAAAAGCCTAATACAGCACCACCCGTGAATGAACCGGTGGATGCAAAGCAGGCGCTGGCTTTGAATGAGAGGAACAGGAAGATGGACGACAGGTTGGAAGGCTCACCAAAACAGATGAATGAAGTGGTGGTTACGGCACTGGGGCAAGCGAGGCAATCGAAAGAGCTCGGATACTCCATTTCAAAAGTGCAAAGCAATGCACTGATGGAAGCCGGCGATTTCAGGTCCATGCTTTCGGGAAAGGTGGCCGGTGTACAGGTGGCGAGCACCACCAATGGTTTTGCCGATACACGCATCACCCTGCGTGGCATACGTACGATAACCGGCAACAGCGAACCGCTGCTGGTGATAAATGGTGTGCCCACCGCATTCAGCGCTATAAACAGCCTGAACCCTGCCGACATTGAAACGGTGACCGTATTGAAAGATGCAGCCGCCTCCGCCATTTACGGATCGGAAGGAGTGAATGGCGCCATCATCATTGAATCGAAAAAATGGAGAAGTGAAAATGTAAAACTCTCCCTGAGCAATAAACATTATTATGCTTCGCAGTATATTTTATTAACGGGAAACAATCCCACCCCGGTGAAAAGGTTTTATGCACCCGTATACAACACAACAGAAACAGAGGAGCGCACCGATTTCCGGGAAACCATTTACTGGAATGGTGTGGTGCAAACCGACCGTGAAGGGAAAGCAACAGTGGAATACTATAACTCAGATGCCAGCACCACGTTCAGGGCCATTGCAGAAGGCATCGGGTATAATGGCACACCCGGAAGAAACGAGGCCACTTATGCTGTGCAAAATGCCATACAGGCCGAAGTGAAGATTCCGCCTTACCTCACCACAGGCGATAAGGCATTACTGCCGCTGGTGATCAGGAATAATGGTGCCGCTGCGATGGATATGACAGTGGAGGTGATGGTGCCGGTCACCTTCCTTGTTGGTGCGTACAATAAAAATATAAACGTGGCAGCCGGCAGTTCTTCCGTGGTATATATTCCATTGGAAGCAACAGCAGCCGCCAAAGGCATGATCCGTTTCAGCATCAGCAGTAATGCAGGTAAGGAAAATATCAACCTGCCGATAGAAGCTGCTGACAAGGGTTTTCCGCAGGTGCTTACTTTTTCAGGCAACAAACCTGCACAACATGATTTTACCATCAGCAAAATGATACCCGGTACACTTGCTGCCCGGTTAAGGCTGATAAAGAATGCTGAAGGTCAGTTGCTGGATGGTATTGAATCCATGCTGCGGGAACCGTATGGTTGTTTTGAACAAACCTCTTCCACCACGTACCCGAATGTATTTATCCTTAAATACCTGAAAGAAAGCGGCAAGGTGAATAAGGAAATTGAGGCCAAAGCATTGGGCTATATTGAAAGAGGCTACCAGCGGCTGAAAGGATTTGAAACCGCACAGCATGGCTTTGAATGGTTTGGTCATACCCCGCCGCATGAGGCACTTACTGCTTACGGACTGATGGAGTTTACCGATATGGCTGAGTTTATTGAAGTGGATAAAAAGATGATGGAGCGGACAAAGCAATTCCTGCTCAGCCGCCGCGATGGTAAAGGCGGGTTTAACCTGGCCACCGGCGGGTACGACAAGTTTGCCTCTGTGCCGAATAAGATCGCCAATATTTATATCGTGTATGCACTCAGCAAGGCTGGCATGGGCAAAGAAATACCAAAAGAGTATGCTGCTGCTTTAAGCAAAGCACTGGATTCCAAAGACGGCTACCTGCTGGCCATGATGGCCAATGCTGCACATTATATGAAAGACAATACGGGCTATACCTCTTTGATGAATGAACTGGGCAGGATAAAGATCAAAGACCTGAAAGCGGAAACCAGTGTGGTGAATTCAAGAGATGCTTCCCTGCAGGTGGAAACGTATGCTTTGTATGCCATGGCGCTGCTGAAGCAACCGGCGGCCGACCTTGCAAAAGCAGGTGACCTGATTGCCATCATCCTGCAAAACAAAAGCTACTATGGCTATGGCTCCACACAGGCTACCGTGCTGGCGCTGGAAGCTATCGTGGAATATTACCGCCGCAGCGGCCGCATTGAGGAAGATGCCCCGGTAACATTTACCCTGAATAATAAAAGCATCAGCACTGATGACATGGTAAAGCAAACGCTTACTGAAGGCCGCAATGAATTCAACATAGCTTACCCGCAAAAGAACAAAGCTGTACCGTACAGCATGGAAGTATCATACAGTACCTATGTGCCTAACAACAGTAATAAAGCAGAACTGAAACTGGTTACTTCCCTGCCTCCGGCGGAAACAAAAACAGGAGAAACCGTTCGCTTTGATATTGCAGTGACCAATACCGTGCAGACATTACAACCGATGGTGGTGGCCAAGATCGGCATACCGGCCGGACTTTCTGCACAGCCCTGGCAACTGAAAGAGATACTGGAGAAAAACAAAGCCGCTTATTACGAGGTGTTCGACAATTACCTGGTGTTTTACTGGATGGGGTTTGCCCCCGGCGAAACAAAAACCATTTCACTCGACCTGAAAGCGGATGTACCCGGCACCTATACGGCCAAGGCCGGAACGGTGTACCTGTATTACACACCGGAGCACAGATACTGGGAGGCAGGAAAAACGATCATCATCAACAAGTAAAGAAGTTTTGGTTAGCAATAGAGTTTTGGTTAAAACCGGCGGCCTGTATCCACAGGCTGCCTCTTTTTGTACCATATATATATAATATATGGCAGAACCTTTTGCAACTGCGTTGCTTTTCTGTACTTTTGCCAGTTCATGAAATTCAGGATCAATTGGGATGCATTGGGTATCGGGGCTTCGCTGGCCTGTGCCATTCACTGTGCCCTGCTGCCGTTATTTCTCAGCAGCCTGCCGTTGTTTGGTATCAACATCATTCATAATGTGGCCTTTGAGGTCGGTATGATCCTGCTGGCACTGGTGATCGGTTCTTATTCCCTGTATCATGGTTATAAAAAACACCATCACAGTTTTGTACCGCTATCGCTGTTCTTTACCGGTATGATCTTTTTGGTACTGAAACAGTTTTTTGCGCACTATGAAACATGGCTGCTGATTCCTGCCGTGGTGCTTATCATTGCAGCGCATGTGCTCAACTACCGGAGCTGCCGGGTGCATAACCATGCACATGCAGATGACTGCAATCATTAAGCAGCCTTCCTTTCTGTTTATAATTTACCTTCAATAAAACACCGGTATGAGACAATACTTCCTGCTCTTATTGCTGCTCTGTACAATTTCTGCTGCTGCGCAAAAAAACAAACAGGAAAGAACCATATTGAAAATCCTGGATGAGCAGACCGCCGCCTGGAACCGTGGTGATATTGACAGCTTCCTGAAAGGATACTGGGAAAATGATTCGCTGATGTTTATTGGTAAAAGCGGTGTGACCTATGGTTGGGAAAATACTCTCAAAAATTATAAGAAAGGATATCCCGATACGGCCAATATGGGCAAACTTACTTTCACCATCATCCAGGTAAAAAAACTATCGGGCAGGTATTATCATGTTACCGGCAAATGGTACCTGAAGCGGAGTGTGGGTGATGTATCCGGCCACTACACTTTACTTTGGCGAAAGGTGAACGGCCGCTGGGTGATCATATCTGACCATAGCAGCTAAATGCTTTCCGGCCGGTATGCCGGTTTTTTTGCAGCCTGCAGTGCACTGAACACCATAAAAGAACAGAGCAACCCGATACTTGAAAACAGGATATCATTGTAATCAAAGGTGCGGCCAAAGAGCGGTACCTTTTGCAGGTACTCATTTATCACCAGCATAGCGAAACCCGCCAGGCATACCAGCCGCAATTCAAACGGATTTGTTACCCGAAACACTCTTGCCACCAGGTGATTTCTGCCACTGAAAAACCAGCAGGCCCCGAATGGAATAAGAAAGGAACCCAGCAGGTTGGGCGCAATACCCAGCAAA
>JAEUVM010000408.1 GCA_016787125.1 Chitinophagaceae bacterium
GAGTGCGGTAGATGCCCGTCACCCGCACCTTGCCATCCATCATGCCGGCCATGCCGGGATTCAGCCAGAGCGGGTTGGCATAAAACTGGGAAAAATGCGGGTCCACCTGGGCCCTGCTGCCCACAGCCACTAAAAGAATTAATATAGCACAGAGGAGTTTTCTCACTTTTTACCTGATCAGGTTCACCGATCCTTTTTTATTGATGATAGTTCCATCCTGCAGCGTCACTTTCAGGGTGTAGGCATACACTCCCACAGGTTGCTGCTGACCGTTTACGGCGCCGTTCCAGCCGTTGTTGATATTATCTGAAATAAACACCACCTGTCCCCATTGATTAAATATCCTGAACTGGATAGCGGCCACATAGTTGCCATACACTTTGAGAATATCGTTCTTACCATCACCGTTGGGTGTAAACACATTCGGAACAAAAATTTCTTTACTGCTGAGAGTGGTGCCGGTGGCCACACCGGGATTACTCGTTTCGCAGGGCTGGTTGCGCAATGCCCTTACGGTAAGTGTTACGGTGGAATTACCGGTCAGCCCGTTGATGGTGTGCGAAGTGCCCGTGGGTCCCGTACTGGGCACCGTCCAGCTTCCGCCGCCATTGGTGCTCACTTCATACGAAAGTGCATTGGGCACCGTATTCCAGCTAAAGGTGAGGGAAGTAAAGCTGGCGTTGGTCATTGTTACCACCGGTTGTGCAAGTTGTGTCAATATACTCACCGTTACTGCCGTTCTCGTGGCACTGGTACAACCACCTGCACTCACGGCTTCTGCATAATAGGTAACAGGGGCCGTCACATTCGGAACGGTGAACGATACACCGCTGGCAAGCGGGGTACCTCCCGTTGCCACATCATACCACTGGTAGGTAAACCCAGCCTGCGGACTTTGTACCTGCAGGGTGGCCGAAGTGCCGGAGCAGACTGTCACATTATTTACCACTGGTGCAGATGGCACAGCCAATAAAGTGACAGTAACAGCGGTGCGTGCCACAGCTATACATCCGCTGGCGCTGTTTACCGCTTCCACATAATAGGTGGCGGGTGCTGTTACATTGGTCAGTGTATAGGTGGTGCCGGTGGCAAGAGGGGTGCCGCCGGTTGCCACATCATACCA
>JAEUVM010000414.1 GCA_016787125.1 Chitinophagaceae bacterium
TTCGGAGAGATTGTTGAGACCGGTGCCCAGGTCGGGCCCGTCGCCGGTGGTCCTTTCGCAGCAGATATGTCCTTCCACCCGGATCACCAGTGCGGGGAAGTTTTTCATGGCCTCCAGCAATTCCTCCAGGGCGGGTAGTGAGCTGGCGAGGAAGATATGATGTCCGCCCACAAAATGGATGTCGGGTAATACGATATTGGTGCCGCTCTTCACGGCGGTATCGGCCAGTTTTTGGCTGAGGGTGGCCGGGCGGATACCGTGGCCGCGAAGTATACGTATCTCCACGCGGCGGTTCAGGCTGCGGCCGAGGTCAGTTTCATTATTATCTATCGGTACTTTTTCGCCATGTGCTTCGGCTACTTTAATGTCTTTCATTTCCCAGCCAATGCTGAGCAGGTATTGCCGTACGGCTTTTACCCGGTTTGCCGACAGGCGTATATTATATTCATCGGAGCCTTTTGCATCACAATGGCCGTGCAGCTCCACCTGGTCGGTTACATCCAGGCTGTCGGTCAGACTGTCCAGCGTGGATTTTGCCGTAGGCGTAAGGTCGTATTTATCAAATGCAAAATGAACGTACACCGAAGAGGATTGTGCCCCGGCTGTAAGGGCCGCAACTGAAAGGAGCAGGCTGAACAATATTTTCATGGCGGTGAGGAGGATGACTGTTTTTCCCAAAATTAATAAACGCCGGAACAAGCGTTTTCTGATAGCGCTTAGTTTAAATTTTGTTTCCCGCAAAGGGAAGTTATGAGTTGTGAGTTATGAGTTACGAGTTTCGTGAAAGGACGAAGAATCTGTGTTGATCCGCCAAATCCGCCAAATCAGCGTTCCAATTTATCTCGCAGAGACGCTACGGCGCAAAAGGAAGTTATGAGTTGTGAGTTATGAGTTACGAGTTTCGTGAAAGGACGAAAAATCCGTTCTAATCCGTCCAATCCGCGTTCCCATTCCCACACCTGTCCCGGCCATCCGGGATTCTCACATTTCCACATTTCCATATTTCCATATTTCCATATTTCCAAATCATCACATTATCAAATCAGCACATTACCACATTATCCATACCTTTGCGCCTCCAAAATTCCACGCTACATGATCAGTGTAAAAGACCTGAAGCTCGCCTACGGCAAAAGAGTATTGTTTGAAGAAGTAAACCTCAACTTCACCAAAGGCAATTGCTATGGGGTGATAG